>RPRK01000219.1 GCA_003818495.1 Burkholderiales bacterium | reverse complement strand
CGGTCGTCGAAGAGGTAGGGGCCGTCGCCGGAGACGACCCGCGGATACCGGCCCTGGGCCTGGCGGTGGAGGATGCGACTCATTCGTGACCTGCGTGTCATCGCACCGACATCGTGCCCCGTCATTATCGCCTCCTCCCGCGGATCCCGGAGGCGACGGCGATGCACGACCTTTCAGCGACCCTCGAGCGGCCGGCCCCGCCTCGCATGGCGGTCGCGGCGGCGCGCATGCTGACGACCACCCGTACGTACTGGCAGCGCACCGGCGGGGCTCGCTTGACACCCCGTGCCCCCGCGTCTACCTTCGCCCCCAGTCTCACCGCCGCTGCGGGAGAGACCGGCCCCCGGACGTCCGCGTCCGGCCAGGCGCCGGCGCCGAAGGTGTATCGCCCCGGAAACTCTCAGGCAAAAGGACCGCAGCGGATCGGACTCTCTGGAGAGTAGGCGTCGCGTCGCGAGTCGCGAGCAGCCTCGCCGAAGGTCAATCTCTCAGGCAAACGGACAGAGGGGGCGCAGCGGACCACCACAGCGGGGGGTCCGTCGGCGTCTCCGCGTCGTCACGCCCAGCGTGGCGCCGTCTCCCCGCCCGAGAAGACCTTCCTCCGGAGCCCACCTTGGCCAGCCCTACCGACCTGCGCTACACCGACACCCACGAGTGGGTCCGCGACAACGGCGACGGCACCGTCACCATCGGCATCACCGAGCATGCGCAGGAGGCGCTGGGCGAACTGGTCTACGCCGAGCTGCCGCAGGCCGGCCGCAGCGTCACCCGGGGCGAGGCGGTCGCGGTCGTCGAGTCGACCAAGGCGGCCTCCGACGTCTACGCCCCGCTCGCCGGCGAGGTCCTCGCGGCCAACGAGACGCTGGCCGACGCACCGCAGACGGTCAACACCTCCCCCTACGCGGACGGCTGGCTCTACACGCTGCGCCCCGCCGACCCCGCCGCGCTCGCCGGCCTGCTGACCGCGGCCGCGTACGACGCCGGCCCCGGCGCCTGACCGGGAGGCCCGCCATGATCCACGGCGAGACCCTCGGACAGGACCTGCAGGCCCTGCTCGGCGACGACGAGTTCCACGCCCGCCACATCGGACCGGCCGGCGCCCAGGAGGCGCAGATGCTGGCCGAGATCGGCTACGCCTCGCGCCAGGCGCTGATCCGCGACACGGTGCCGGCGGCGATCCTGCGCGACGCGCCGCTCGACATGGTGCCCCCGGCCACCGAGGCCGCCGCGCTCGCCGAGCTGGGCGCGCTGGCCGCGCGCAACCAGATCTGGCGCAGCTACATCGGCGCCGGCTACCACGGCACGCTGACCCCCGAGCCGATCCGGCGCAACGTGCTCGAGAACCCGGGCTGGTACACGGCCTACACCCCCTACCAGGCCGAGGTCGCTCAGGGGCGCCTCGAATCGCTGCTGAACTTCCAGCAGATGGTGGTCGACCTGACCGGCCTGCCGATGGCCAACGCCTCGCTGCTCGACGAGGCCACCGCCGCGGCCGAGGCGCTCGGCGTGCTGCGCCGCGCGTCGCGCCATGCGTCGAAGCGCTTCCTGGTCGACGCCTCGGTCCACCCGCAGGTGATCGCGGTGATCCGCACCCGCGCGAAGTGGATGGGCGTCGAGGTGGTCGTGGCGGACGCGGCCGCGTTCGATGCCTCGACCGTGTTCGGCGCGCACGTCCAGTGCCCCGACACCGAAGGCCGGCTGCGAGACTTCTCGACGCTCGCCGCCGCCCTGCACGCGGGCGGCGCCCGCCTGTCGATCGGCGTCGACCCGCTCGCCGCGATGCTGGTGAAGTCCGCCGGCGCGATGGGCGCGGACATCGCGATCGGCTCGGCGCAGCGCTTCGGCGTGCCGCTCGGCTACGGCGGCCCGCACGCCGCGTTCATGGCGGTGCGCGAGGACCTGGTCCGGATGATGCCGGGCCGGATCATCGGGGTCTCGAAGGACGCCGCCGGCAACCTCGCCTACCGGATGTCGCTGCAGACCCGCGAGCAGCACATCCGCCGCGACAAGGCGACCAGCAACATCTGCACCGCCCAGGCGCTGCTCGCCAACATGGCCGCCTTCTACGCGGTCTATCACGGCCCCCAGGGGCTGCTGCGCATCGCGCTGCGCACGCATGCGATGGCGCGGCTGCTGCTGGCGGCCACCGGCCTCGAGGCGGTGCACGCCGCGTACTTCGACACCGTGGTGATCGACCCGGCGGCCGCCGGCCTCGACGCCGCCGCCATCGCGCAGCGAGCCGCCGCGCAGCGCATCAACCTGCGCACGCTGGCCGGCGGACGCCTCGCGGTCGCGTTCGACGAGACCGTCGGCACGGCCGACGTCGCCGACGTGGCCTTCGTGCTCACCGGCACGCGACCCGACGTCGACGCGCTCGCGCGCACCGCCGGCATCGGCATCGAGCCCGCCGCCATCCCCGCCGCGCTGCGCCGCGACAGCGCCGTCCTCACGCACCCGGTCTTCAATCGGCACCACAGCGAGACCGAGTTCGTGCGCTACGTGAAGAAGCTCGAGAACCGCGACATCTCGCTGGTGCACTCGATGATCCCGCTCGGCTCGTGCACGATGAAGCTGAACGCGGCCGCCGAGATGGCGCCGGTCACCTGGCCCGAGTTCGCGGCCATCCACCCGTTCGTGCCGCGCGAGCAGGCGGCGGGCTACACCGAGATGCTCCGCCAGCTCGGCGAGTGGCTGGCCGAGATCACCGGCTTCGACACCGTGTCGTTCCAGCCGAACTCCGGCGCGCAGGGCGAGTACGCCGGCCTGCTCGCGATCCGCACCTGGCACGCGTCCCGCGGCGAGAGCCACCGCGACGTCTGCCTGATCCCGTCGTCGGCCCACGGCACCAACCCCGCGACCGCGCAGATGATGGGCATGCGCATCGTCGTCGTCGCCTGCGACGAGGATGGCAACATCGACGTCGCCGACCTGCAGGCGAAGATCGACGCGCACCGCGACGCGCTCGGCGCGCTGATGGTCACCTATCCGTCGACGCACGGCGTGTTCGAGGCCGCGATCAAGGACATCTGCGCGAAGGTCCACGCCGCCGGCGGGCAGGTCTACATGGACGGAGCGAACCTGAACGCGCAGGCAGGGCTCACCCGGCCCGGCGACATCGGCGCCGACGTCTGCCACATGAACCTGCACAAGACCTTCTGCATCCCGCACGGCGGCGGCGGTCCGGGCATGGGTCCGATCGCGGTGGCCGCCCACCTCGCGCCGCACCTGACGAGCGATCCGTACGCGCAGCCGGACGCCGCCAACAGCGTGTCGGCGGCACCCTACGGCAGCGCGCTGATCACCACCATCTCGTGGATGTACATCCGCATGATGGGCGCCTCGGGGATCCGCAAGGCGACCGAGGCGGCGATCCTCAACGCGAACTACGTCGCCGCCCGCCTCGCCGGCCACTTCCCGATCCTCTACACCGGCGCGAACGGGCGCGTCGCGCACGAGTGCATCCTCGACGTGCGGCACCTCAAGGCCGAATGCGGCATCACCGCCGAGGACATCGCCAAGCGACTGATGGACTACGGCTTCCACGCGCCGACCCTGTCGTTCCCGGTCGCCGACACGCTGATGGTCGAGCCGACCGAGAGCGAGTCGAAGGCCGAGCTCGACCGGTTCTGCGATGCGATGATCGCGATCGCGGGCGAGATCGCGCGGGTGAAGTCCGGCGACTGGGATCGCCTCGCCAATCCGCTCAAGAACGCGCCGCACACCGCCTTCGAGGTGGCCGGCGACTGGCCCCATCCGTACTCGCGCGAGCTCGCCGTCTATCCGCTGCCGTGGGTGCGCGACGCCAAGTTCTGGCCGCACGTCAAGCGCATCGACAACGCCGCCGGCGACCGCAACCTCGTCTGCACCTGCCCGCCCACCGAGGACTACGCATGAGCGGCGCCGAGGTGCGGCACATTCCGCTCGAGGCGCTGCACCGCGAGCTCGGCGCGAAGTTCGGCCCGTTCGCCGGCTACGAGATGCCGATCCAGTACCCGGCGGGCCTCAAGGCCGAGCACGCGGCCACCCGCGAGCGCGCCGGCCTGTTCGACGTGTCCCACATGGGCCAGCTCCGGATCCGCGCGAAGGACGGCAGCGCGGCGACTCTGGCTCGCGGCCTGGAGGCCGCGCTGCCGGTCGACTTCGACGGCTGGGCACCCGGCCTGCAGAAGTACTCGCTGCTGCTGAACGACGCGGGCGGCATCGAGGACGACCTGATGCTGGTGAACCTCGGCGACGAGGTCCGCATGGTGGTCAACGCCGGCAACCGCGACGCCGACTTCGCGGCGCTCGTCGCGGCCTGCCCGACGCTGACGATCGAGTGGGTGGACGCGGCGCTGGTCGCGCTGCAGGGACCGGCGGCCGAAGCGGTGCTCGCGGCGCTCGATCCGGCGGCGGCGTCGATGACCTTCATGCAGGCGCGGACGCTCGCGCTCGACGGCGCCGCGTGCTTCACGACCCGGTCGGGCTACACCGGCGAGGACGGCTACGAGATCTCGCTGCCGCTCGAGGCGGCCGAGCGGGTCGCGCGCCGTCTGCTCGCCGATCCGCGGGTCGCGCCGGTCGGTCTCGGCGCGCGCGACACGCTGCGGCTCGAGGCAGGCCTGCCCCTGCACGGCAACGACATCTCGCCGACGGTCACGCCGGTCGAGGCCGGGCTCGCGTTCGCGATCCCCCGGTCGCGACGCAGCGGCGGCGGCAAGGCGGGCGGGTTCCCCGGCGCGGCGACGATCCTGCGTCAGCTGGTCGACGGTCCGCCGCGCAGGCTGGTCGCGCTGGTCTCGAGCGAGCCCGTGCCGGTCCGCGCGCACGCGGCGATCCTCGATGCGTCCGACGCCACGGTGGGCGAAGTCACCAGCGGGACGGTGTCGCCGACGCTGGGCCGACCGGTGATGCTGGCGCTGCTGGACGCCGCCGCGCTGGACGGGCGCGCGCTGCGCGCCGCGGTGCGGGACAAGCGGCCGGCGCTCGAGCGGGTGCAGACGCCCTTCGTGCCCAAGCGCTACAAGCGCTGACGTGATGCCCCGATCCGTCGTACGGGGCGTCGCCCCGACGGCGGATCACTCCGCGCCGAACCCCACCCTGCTCGCGAGCGCGACCGCCTCGGTGCGGTTGCGCGCGCGCAGCGCCCGCAGCACCGCGCCGATGTGGATCTTCACCGTGTTCTCGGACAGTCCGAGCTCGCGGCAGATCTCCTTGTTCGGCAGGCCCCGCATCAGCATGCGCAGTACCTGCATCTGACGCGGCGACATGCCCGAGAGCGCCTCGTGCACGAGATCGTCGTCGCGCGGCCGGCTGCCCGGCAGCGGGCTGTCCGACTCGACGGGCGCGGCGGCGATGCCCAGCAGCTGCTTGAGCGATTCGAGGAGCGCGATCCGGTCGGTCGACTTCGGCACGAACGCCGCGGCGCCGGCCTGCAGCACGCGCTCGGCGGTGTCGCGGTCCTCGGTGGCCGACAGCACCGCCACCTTCGCGCCCGGAGCTCGAGCCCGCACGCGGGTCAGGGCATCGATGCCGCGCGCATCCGGCAGGCCGAGGTCGAGCACCACGAGGTCCCACGGGACCGGATCGCCGAGCCGATCGAGGGCCTGGCGGGCGGTCGCGGCCACGCCGATGTCGCAGTCCGGTGCGATCGCGCGCAGGCAGACGGCGATCGCGTCGCGGATGACCGGGTGGTCATCGCAGATCAGCACCCGACGCATCATCAGACGGCCAGCATCGTCCAGGCGAACGCGCCGACGTAGCCGGCGGCCGCCACGCCGCGCACCACGGTCGCGCGGGCGTCGCCCGTGCGCGCGGACCGCCGCGCAGCGACGGCCCCGAGGGCGAACAGCAGGGCGCTCGACACGGCGAGACCGATGAAGAACGCGGCACCGCTGCCTTCGGACGCATGCAGCCAGCCGTGGGGCAGCGCGATGGCGAGGGCCACCGCCGCCAGGCCACCCGCGCCGAGCCGCTCGGCCTGCAGCAACGCGAGCGCCACGGCGAGCAGACCGACTGCGGCAGCCGGCTCGACGATGCCGCCGGAGACGGCCGGCAGTCCGGGAACCGTGCCGGCGAGCAGCGCCCACACCGCACCGGCGAGCAGCCCGAGCGCACCGGCCAGGCCGATGCGGGACAGGCCCGCCGGGCCGCCCGCGCCGGCCTGACGACGCACCGTCGACGCGAGGCCCGCGAGCAGGCCGATGCCCAGCGTCGCGAGCAGGTGATCGGCGCCACCGATCGGGTGCGCGAGGCCCGCGACGAGACCGTCGTGGACATGACCGTCGTGGGCGATGGCGGGCAGGCTGGCGGTCGCCAGCGCGAGGGCGCCGGCCAGTGAGACGAGAGGTGCGCGCATGGGGGGAGCCTTTCGGAGCGGGCGGATCGGAGTCGGGCGATCGGGTACGGGCGGGGCGGGTTGGATCGAGGCGGTTCGGACCGGTTCAGACGAACAGGCCGCGGTGCTCGATGAACGCCACGATCTCGTCGAGCCCCGTGCCGATCTTGAGGTTGGAGAACACGAACGGGCGATCGCCGCGCATGGCCCGGGCATCCCGGTCCATCACCTCGAGCGACGCGCCCACGTACGGCGCGAGGTCGATCTTGTTGATGACCAGCAGGTCGGACTTCATGATGCCAGGGCCGCCCTTGCGCGGGATCTTCTCCCCGGCGGCCACGTCGATCACGTAGAGGGTGAGGTCCGACAGTTCGGGCGAGAACGTCGCCGCGAGGTTGTCGCCCCCGGACTCCACGAACACGATCTGCAGACCGGGGAAGGCGCGCGCCAGGCGGTCGACCGCCTCGAGGTTGATCGACGCGTCCTCGCGGATCGCGGTGTGCGGGCAGCCGCCGGTCTCGACACCGAGGATCCGCTCCTTCGGCAGCGCGTCGTTCTTGACGAGGAACTCGGCATCCTCGCGCGTGTAGATGTCGTTGGTGACGGCGGCGATGTCGTACTTCTCGCGCAGCCGCCGGCACAGCGCCAGCGTCAGCGCGGTCTTGCCCGAGCCGACCGGTCCGCCGATGCCCACCCTCAGGGGTCCGTGTGCACTCATGTCCGTCTACGACCTGAAGAGTCTCGAATACTGCGTTTCATGGCGGGCCGACGCGATCGCCAGCCCGGGTGCGGCGCTCGACCAGTCGTCGCGCCCGAGCGCGAGCGCACGGTCCACCGCGGCGACGAGATCGGGCGTCAGCGCGCGCAGCAGCCGCTGCGCGGCGACCTGCCCCATCGGGACGGCCTTCATCAGCACCATCGCCTGGTTCTCGGCGAAGGTCCAGAACAGCCCGAGCAGCGCATCGCGCTCGGAGAGCTCGAGCCGCGTCGCCGCGATCGCCCAGGCGACCGGCAGCGACAGCGGCGCGAGGTGCGCGGCGATGGCGGCATCGCCCGCGTCGTCCGGGCAGACCGCGGCCAGCCAGCGGCCGAGCGAGAACCCCATCTGCTCGGACTCGAGGCGCAGCTCCGCGGTCTCGCGGGCCGCGCTCGCGTCGGCGTTGAGCGAGACGAGCGCCGCGAGCGCCGCCTCGTCGGGAAGCGCCCGCGCGGCGCGCATCGCATCGCGCATCAGCGGTCCCTCGAACGATGCGAGCGCGAGCGCCAGCGCGTCGGCGATCCACTCGCGGGCCGCGGCCTCGGTGCGCACCGCACCGCTCTCGATGCCCCACTCCAGCCCGCTCGAGTAGCTGTAGCCGCCGATCGGCAGCGCCGGACTCGCGAGCTGCAGCAGCGCGACCGTGCCTGCCGTCATCGACGCGGGCTCCGCGGCGGCGCGACGACGACCGGTGCGGGCTCGTGCGCATGGCCGCAGCCGGGGCCGTGGACGTGCGGCGCCGAGGGGTCGTGCGCGTGGCCGTGGTCGTG
>RPRK01000218.1 GCA_003818495.1 Burkholderiales bacterium | reverse complement strand
TCCGCGGCCGCCGCATCTGCCTGGGCTTTCATATTGGCGATGTAGATATCGGCTATTTCCTGCGCCGCTGCCTGAGTGACATTGTGCTTTTTGAATACCGGCGTGACTTTGTCCAGGAACGCCTGGTCAAGTGTCATGCCTTCAGGAACTTTTATTTCGTATTTCTCGGGAACAACTTTGCTTTTTGCTTCTACTTCTTTTGTTTTTACTAATTCCGCCTTTTTAACTTTATCTGCATCGTTCAGTTTATCTTCAGGGGTCTCAAGTAACCGTTTCTCTTCTCTGGTTTTCTCGATACCAATGCGTTTTGTCTGATCCTCTGCGGACAGAGTCTTAGGGTCTGCTTCAAGCAATCGCTTCTCTTCTGTTGCTACTGCTGCCTGCGCTTGTTTCGCGGCATCATCCAGGATATCCGGAGCTGCTGCGGGTGCGCCTGCGTCTTTCAATATGTCTGGTACTGGTTTTGCGTCCGCTGGGTTTGGGTTTGCAGCGGGGTTAATCGGGTCTGGCATCTTTAGCCTCCTTGGCTTGTTTCTTACTGTTAAGGGCTGAGAGATATTCATTCTGCATCTTAGCGAAGACGGTAAAATCGGCCGCGTTTATATCAATCAACATTCCGAGTCCGACTTCCCTTCTTCCTTCGTTAAAAGCAGTCTGGTTGGAGTTGGGGCTGAAGGAACTGTGGAATATCCCGCATTCCCCCAACAGTCGCCAAAAATATCTCCTGCCCGCCGATAGTTTTAATATCTCCTTTACATCATCTATTTGTTGTTGCCTGGCGCGCTTCTGCTCGTCAGATAATTTTTTATTCTGCGCTTCGATATTGAATACATCCGTGATATCTGTTTCGTCTTTCATTTCTTTTTATGTTTAAAATACTCTACTTGCTTTAATCTTATCTCCGCGGCTTTCCTGCTCTTATATGGCCCGCCGAGATTGCGTCCTGATTCGCTTACTACTTGAAAACCGCCCTTGACTTCTCTTATCATTTCGCTACCTCTACCTCATTTTCCTTTACGCAGATATCCGGACGCTTTAAATATCCGAGGCCCCTATTCTCGATAAAGTTTCCTTCCTGCGGCAACATGTTTTTCTTATAAACTACGCACCTCTTGTGTCCGGCGAGCGTATGCAGTTCATGCAACTGTTCGCAGCCATCACAGTATTCTTTATGCCTAAGTTTTAGTTTCATCTTGGGTTTGCTCCTTTAATGGCTTCCAAGGTCGAGTCAAGCGCTGAGTTTTCGCCTATCGGTGCGGCGGACATATCTTTTACTGCTCCAGCGCCTTTATTCGCTGCCTCTGCCAATATCAACATCTTCTTCTGTGCTTCTGCCTCTGCGGTTATTTTTGCCCGGGCTTTTCTTAGGGCTGCCATTGCCTCGGGGCTATTGATTATCCTTGCGGGGATACCGAGCATCTTGGCTTTCTCCTGGGCGTATCCGTCAAAGTTAATGTTGTCTATGATAGCCGGGTTTGCCTGGGCCACGGACAGGATTTCGGATACCCACTGGTTTATGGCGACTATCTCCTGCATCCTTTGCGCCTGGGCGAGGATTGATGTGTAACGGATCTTTAGTTCCTTGCCCTGCAGCTCTTGCGGTGACGGAGGAAATACATTCTGCGATGGATCAGGTGATTGCGAGTTGCGCATGCCGATGTTGAATGTCCGCTCAATCAGCGCCTTGACAAAATCATCGCCTTGCCAGCGCTCCAGGATTGGCCCGAGGATAGATAGTTTCTCGGATTGCTTTTCAATGATCTCGGTGGCGGTTATCGGTGTACCGGAACGCTCTGCTTGAATCATCATCAGGAATAAATCGGTAAAGTAAAACTTCCTGATTTTCTGCTTGGTCTTTTCTATGGAGGCGTCAAGATTGGCGAGGTTCAGTTGCACCTGATATGTCGGCCTTACTCCGGCATTGGGAACAAGGGCTGAGGATGTGGTTATGCCTCCGGGCAAAGTATTGACCTCCCCGGTAACCGAGGCGTCTTTCTGCAACGGTGGATTGCTTTCTTTATCCAGGCCGATAAGCAGGTTCTTTACTTTTTTCTGTAGCTCCTTGACACTGCCTAAGGCCTTCCAGCCGGGCCCGCCTTTACCATAGCTATCAGCTGTGGTGGTTGTATCCCAGCGCGGGACAAGTAATGGGAATTCCTCATAACCTCCGATGCGCAGGTAATCGTCATCCTTAGAACCATCTTCCCAATAAATAGAGCGGAATGGCATATTCCAGAAATCCTTGAGGTACGGCACCCTGCCTTCGTTCTCTTCTATCAGGTGATTGATGAGTATCCATTTATCGATATCGCCGCTCTGATAAGCCTGTTGCACTACGGCAGATACATTGCCGATGCCGAAGTCGGAAACCATCTGCCCGACTTTCATGTAGAAGCGATGATAAAAAGCATTGACCCTGCCCTGCTTGTCGCAGGCAAGATAGTATTCGCCGCAGGTAAAATTCCTTAGTGATATGACATTCTTGAAGTCCTCTTCGATAATGGCGCAGGCGGTTGAGAATACAGAGAGTTCGGCGTACATTGCGTTAAGCACGGCGTACGTGCCTGAGCGTTGGAAGATATCAAGCATCTTCTTGGTTACATCATCGAGCCAGTATTTTACTACCTCGACCTTCATCAGCTCATCGTCATCGAGGAATAATTCAAACCAGGGGCGCGAGGGGCTGGTGAATCCCGAGGTCATGCCTGAGGCAAAGGTATCAACGCAGAATGTTGCCTCTTCGTCAATGAGCGTCTTATGGTCTATCTTGGTGCCCTGTGCGGGCGTAGGAGAATTAAAGAAACCTCGGGTGGGATAGTTGTAGGTGGATAAGTCCTGCCAGGTGGCGACATAACTATCGCCTTCTGACTTCATGGCACTGGCACGTTTGACAGTAAATTTCTTGGTCAGGCCGGTGTTCTGAAACTGCCCGGGTTCAATCTTTTTGCTATCTGTCTTTGGATCTATGATTGTGGGGGGCATGGGTTAGCCTCCTAATGTGGTTTTCTTTCCTGTGTTATCAGCTGAATATAAATTTGCTCCTGTGCCGGTTATCCCTTGTGGTGATGTCTTGATGGTTGAGAGCATACCGCGTTGCACCATTGCTATTCTCTTGCGCCTATCTGCTGCCGTCTGCTGTGATTCTGTTTCTGTGGGCGTAGCCGATGGCAGGGGTGCTGCTGCGGGTGCTGGTGTTACTTCTGGTGCTGGAGCCGGGGTATATGATGGTGAGCTGCCAAAACACATATGAGCCTCCTTTAGGCTAAAGGGTTATAGTCTGTGCCTACTGCGAATTGCTGTTGAGTTTTTCCTGTTATGGATTCATACATTTGTTTGTTACTTAGCTCTATGACGTTGAATATATTGACTGCTATATATTCCCCGGCATTCATCAGGTGTTCATAGAAGCCATCCTTAAAGGGCAACTCAAACTTGCCCTCGAATTGCTGAGCCTCACGTTTAACCGGATAATGATAACCGCCTAAAAAGCCGTCAATGGATATCTTGCAATAGCGCTTATCCAGCATCATAGTCGGCCGGTCTCCTGCAAGCCGACACAACTTGCCTTCGATTATCTCTTTGCGTTGCCTATAGGTTGATTGCCTGGTGATCAGGTTGATACCCTTGCTCTTTAATATCTGTGCCGATGTCATTTCTGATTTGTCGCTGACTTGCCAAGCTGCGGGATCACCGCAGTGGATTATGTGCGTTCCTGGGTAAAATATGCCGAGTTGCTCTATAATAAAGTCGGCGAATTTGTCTATGGTGATATCACGGCCCAAGTATTCACGTAGCCAGAGCCAACGGTCTTTTAAGTCTATTTGTGTTATAAGGGCTGCAGGGAAGTGGAAACCAAAATCCCAGCCGACTATTAACGGTTTATCTGGTAAGTGTTCAAACTCTCCGGTGTGTATGGGTTCTTTAAAACCCGTATAATAAGGCTTGCCGCTTACTGAGAATCCGGTCTTGCCTAATAAGTACTTGCGCTTGGCCGCCTCAGGCATTGACTCAAGGCTGCCTCGGTATGCTGTAGGCAGGTTATCCCAGTTCTCATAGGTGGATAACTCTAACTTCTCTACGTCTTTATCGAAGTTATCTTTCGTGGGGTCGGTGATTTCTGTGAGCCAGTGAGTTTCATTGGGTGGTTCGCTTTCCATCAGGATCATACAAGGCATATTCTCTTGCCGGCATCTGCGCTTTAGGGTCCGGTATGTTTGCTCGGTTATCTCATGGGCTTCGGTGACTATTACGATTGCGAATTCCTGGCTACCAAGGCCTGTTAAATCGGTGAGGCCGTTGAAATATATCCTGGCTGTGCCTTTGGTAGTAGTGATGATGTCGTAGAAGTGATAGGTTTCGTTCTTATGTTCTATTAGTTCGGGGGGCAATATTTCAAAGAATTTATCCATTACCGAGAGCTTTAGGTCCTTAAAGTCTTCTCTACCCCAGAGGATTCTTATGCCGGGGATTTGGGTGAGTATTTCTATGGCGGGGGCCATCATGGCACGCGTTTTTCCTGATCCGTTGCCGCCTTGCAGATAAAGCACAGGAATATGGTCCAGGTCTTTTAAGGGAGTGGCTCTTACCTTGTCTACCCAGTTAAGAACGTATTGCTGGGTCGGATTCGGTAAGTTGGCCTGGCCTTCCTTCTGTCCGTAAGGCGCTATCAATAGGTTTACTGCGGTATCCATAAGAAATGTGGTAGTGCCGCGAATTATCTATGAGAGGCGTATCTACCCAGCCGAAATTCTTTAGGGCAAAGATTGCGCCGGATGAATACTGGCCTCTTAGTTGTTGCTCGTAAGTCTGTTCGATCAATAGTCTTGCTCTTTTTAAGGGTGCGGAAAAATCTGGCTTCTTGCAATAAATATAAAAATCTTCCTTTGCGCTAAATCCTAACCAAAGTATTAAGCCGGTAAGGGTTGGGATGTATTTTGTTACTTTTTCCCCTACGCTTGTTTTACCTATTGGGCAATAAGCGCCTATCTCAAAATACTCAATTATCTTTACTTCAATCTCCTCTGGTGTTTTAAATTTAGGCGGTCTACCTACTGGATTCTTTGGTGGTTGGAAGGAATTTATTGCTACTGCTGGCTCTTGGGTGGGGGTTTTTTCTTTTATTTTGCTACCCGGCTGGTTCGCGTCTTGACTTTTTGTCATATATAATCGCAAATTTAAAGGCTGGTCTGTTGCGAGCAGAGCCAGCCTCGTGGGGTGCTGCCGGATCCGTTGTCCGGTGCTTGCCCCGGTCTTTGGGTTTGCGGTTATAGTATTAGTTTAAATATGACATTTTGTCAACATAAATCATTTAGTATCTGAAGCCGAGCTTCTTCATCTTGCGCGCGTAGTCTCTTTGATAGTGGGGATTCCGGGCGTAGAATCTCTTGGCTGCGCGTTGCAGTTGGGATTTTCTTTTTTGTGTAGGCATATGTCTACCCCTTCCGTTTTTTTAAGCGGTGGGCTGACCGCTTCGAAATTTCGATTAAGTCAGCCTGTCTTTTTATGGTTCATTTAAGCACCCGGGTTTATTTTTTAATTGGCGCACGATCATCTCCGCCTCGCAGACAGTCAGCTCATCAAAACTCTTACCGTAGTATTGCTTCACGTAGTCTTCTGCGCTGCCAATGTAGCCGGCATCCATGATTACGCTGCAGACTTGGGTTTTTAGCTCAAAGGGAATTTTCTCTGCCATGATCCTATTTCTTCCCCAGTGGTTGCGGTGTAATTGGTTTTTTTATTAAATAAATTTCATTCTCACACCATTGGCAAATAGTTTTGTACTCCTCTGGCGGGAGTTTTCCCTTATCAACCCTTATTTTAATCGGCAGTCCGCATATAGGGCAGGGCTTTGTTATCTCGTAGTAAGTAATGGGCAGGGACGGTGGTTTATAAGTGGAAATCTTTTTCCCAAAATATACCATTTGGACAAGCGAAAGGAGAAAAATCACCACCAGCAAATCTATTATATTGATCCATCCGAATAATCTGCCTTCTTTATCTATGAGTTTCATTCTTCCCCCTCCAGTAGCCTAATGCGTAAGCCGCGAAAAGCCCTATTGCCCCTAAAATCAAATCTATCATCACCATCTCGGCCCCCTTTATTGGCTTCCTTCTTTTTCTTTCACATAATCTCTGTCGCTTATACCACTTATAAGATGCTGGCACAACCAGTCATAATACCACTCTATATTATCTTTCCATATCTCGGTAAAACACTTTTGGCAGTAGGGATGCTTGCCACTACCACGATTTGCTCCTTCTTTCCCGCAGTTCACGCATTTCATTTCTTCCTCCTTTTAAATAGTTCTGCCGAACATATTAAGGCATAAACAAATAATGCGCCGATTATTACGACGGCTAATCTTTGCCAGCCGCCGTGTTCGCATTTCGCATCTATGGAATCTAAGGTCTTTTGAACTACCTCAATAAGGTTTAGATTCATTTCTCCACTTCCGCAAAGTTCTTTAGGATTTCGGCTCGGATTGTTTTGGCTAATTTTTTGTATCTACTTTCGTGTAGTTGTAAATATGTGGCATTAGCGATATTAGTAAAACCTTCAGTAGAATGAAGTCTTATCAAATTCGTTATTTCTTCCTCACTTAAAACCCTCCCCCTATACACCTCAGCGATTTCTTTGGTGGCTTGGGAAATGGACTCTACTCTTCTCCTATCTTTTTCTTCAGGCTTATTTACTAATCTTCTATCTATTTCCAAAACACTAATCTCAAGGAAAAACTTTTCTAACACCGCCCTAACCTTTTGGCTCATCTTAACTCCTCTATAATTTTAAGTTCTGGGATTGCCTCTAAAATATCTTTTAAAGAACATTGCCATCTTTTTTCTATTGTTCCACCACCCCAAGGTTTAGGACCAGCAACTCTATAATCATTTATTACAATGGCACTCCCTTCACATCCTCTTACAATACAAATTTCTATTATTTTTTCAATGTCTACCAAACTTTTCTTCTTACTTTGGCTCATCGTGTGCCTCCCCTTTTCTTTCTTGGCATATTAGTCCTTTAAATTTTCTTTTTTTCAAAGCAGGAACACCCAAAATGATAATAGGTAGTTATTTGGGTTATTTGATGGGGACATTCTGTCTTGATTAAGTTATTCATTTTTATCACACAATATGCCCAAATAGATTTTAGCGAATATTTAGGTCTCCAAAATCTACAATTTACACATAACTCCTTCTCTTCCATAATTACTCCTTTGGGGCTAATCTTCAACTTTAAATCCGATTTCTTTTAATAATCCTCTCATCTCAAAGTTTCTTCGTTCAAAATGTTTTACATAATTCCGAAGTTCTCCGTGATTATGAGCGTTGGCTTTCATATATTCTTCTGCGCCTTGAATAGTCAAGAAAAAGTAAACATCAGTCCATAAATAACCGACATTTAGTTCTTCTATGGTTTGAATTGCCTCATCTAAACTTGTAGGGTCGTCTTCAAACTGTTCTTTTAATAACTCTATGGCTTGTTCTTTTGTTTCACAAACATCGGGTTCGCCATCGCCGTTAATCCTGTATTCTATTTTATTTATTCCATCGCCTGATACAGAATAACCATCTTCCATAATACCAATGCATGTTAACTCTTGAACGGTTACATAAATTGGATAAGCCGTTGCTCTATTATCTTGCGTTGCATATTCTAATTTTAATTCTTCTAACATCTCTCCCTTCCTTTCAGCCCTGATGAGGGGTTAGTAATAAACAATTTTAATATGTTCTGCTATCATAAAGAACACCCATAACCATATTGCAGTATCAAGTGCCCATAAAAGAATCATAAAAAATCTTCCCCTACTCATCATCCCTCCTTTATAAGTGCATTGAGTTCTCC
>RPRK01000217.1 GCA_003818495.1 Burkholderiales bacterium | reverse complement strand
GGCATGTACGTGCGGCTCGCGTTCGCGGTCGCCGCCTGCGTCGACCCCGACATCCTGATCGTCGACGAGGCGCTGGCGGTCGGGGACGTGCGCTTTCAGCTCAAGTGCATCGCGCGGATCAACGACCTGCGCGCCCGCGGCACCACGATCCTGTTCGTCAGCCACGCGCTCGAGCAGGTCAAGCGCATCTGCGACCGCGCCGTCTGGCTCGAGCGCGGCACCGTGCGCGAGGTCGGCTACGCGCCGCACGTCTGCGACGCTTACGAGGCGTTCGACGTGGGGCGCCCGGAGGCGCCGGCAGCGACCGCGCCGGTCGAGTCCGGCCACAAGGTCGGGCGGATCACGGCGCTCGAGCTGAACCGCTCGATGCTCGAGCCCTTCGACGCGCTGTCGGTTCGCGTCGAGTACGAGATCTTCGACGAATCGGTGGACGACCTGCTGGTCGGGGTCTCGATCCGCCGGGCGTCCGACGACTGCTACGTGTTCGGCCCGAACACCGCGCTGGAAAAGGTCCCGCTGCGCGGTACGCGCGGGCGCCACGTGGTGCGCTACGAGATTCCGCGCCTGCCGCTGCTGGGCGGCAGCTACTACATTGATGCCGGGATGTTCACCTCGCGCGGTATCGTGTGCCTGGACTTTCAGTCGCGGGCCCGCACCTTCGACGTCCGGGCCGGCTATTTCTCAGAGGGCCTGGTGTACATCGATCACTCTTGGGTCCAGGAATGAACCCCCACGACATCGAATCGGCGCCGTTCGACCAGTACCAGCGGTACCGGTTCTCCTCGGACATCGTCGCCGCGGTCTGCGGTCCGTCGTGCGAGGTCCTCGAGGTCGGGGCAAACGTCCACACGAACCTCCTGGCCTTCCTGCCATCGGCCCGCATCACTTTCCTCGACAACGACCTAAGTGCAGACGCCGCGCTGCCGCCGAACACCGTCCTAGGCGACGCGCGCGCGCTGGCGATGCCCGACGGCTCGTACGACGCGGTGGTCGCGCTCGACATGCTCGAGCACGTGCCCGAGGCCGACCGCGCGCGCGTGCTCGTCGAGACGCTGCGGGTGGCGCGACGCATCGTCGTCTTCACCTTTCCGGCCGACGACCCCGCGCTGACCGCGGCCGAGGCCGCGACGAATGCCGTCTGGGTGCGTCATTTCGGCGAGGACTACCGGTGGCTCGCCGAGCACGCGCTCGAGGGTCTGCCGAAGATCGAGGACATACGGCGCATCGCCGGCGAATGCACGCCATGGGTTCACCTCGTCGGCCATGGCGAACTCCAGCTCTGGCGTTCGATGATGTCGATGCACCTCATTAAGGAGGCGTTCGGCGAACTCGCCCCCGCGGTCGGCGCGCTCGACCGGCTGTACAACTGCGGCGTGTATGCAGCCGACCGGGCGCCCAGCGTCTACCGTCAGGTGCTGGTGCTCGCCAAGGACGAGGCGAGTTCCGCATCGGTCGCTGCGCACCTCGCGGCGCCGACCCGGGCACTCAAGCCCGACCTGCCGCAGGAGATCGCTCGAGCCCTCACGGCGCTCGGCAGCGGTCTCGATGCGCTCACCGGGCGACTTGGCGATGCGGAGCAGCAGGGCACCGCGCTGCGGGCCGAGGGCGACACGCTGCGGGCCGAGGGCGGCACGCTGCGGACCGAGGCTTCGGCGCTACGCACCGAGATCGACCGGCTTCGGGCCACCGCCGATGGGCTGGACGCCTCGCTGAGGCAGACCACCGGGCATCTCGAGTCGACGCGGGCGACGCTGGCCGAGCGAGACGCCCGCCTGGCGTTCCTCGAAGGTGAGCTCGCCACGCAGCGCACGAAGCACGACGAACTCGTCGCGGCGCTCCATCAGATCTGGCACTCGACCTCGTGGCGGATGACCGCCCCGTACCGACTGGTCGGCAACCGCGCGGCGCAGGCCGTGCGCGTCGGCCGGCGCGCGCCCGAGCTGATCCGGCGCGCAGGCGGCCCGGCCGCGGCAATGCGGCGCGCGGTCTCGCTGCTCGCCGCCGAGGGCCCGGGCGGCCTCGCGCAGCGCCTGCGTCATCGCGCGGAGCCCGCCGGCCCCGGCGCGGTCGCGGGCGCCTCGACGCAGCAGGACTACGAGCGCTGGATCGACGAGATCGAGCCCGGGCTGATGGCCGCCGCCACCGCCGGCGCGGCCGACCGGAGCACGCGCTTCTCGGTGATCATGCCGGTGTTCAACACCGACCCGGACATGCTCGACGCCGCGATCCACTCGGTGGTCGACCAGGCCTACCCGCACTGGGAGCTGTGCATCGCCGACGACTGCTCGAGCAACGAGGCCACGCGCGAGGTGCTGCAGCGCTGGGAGCGCGACGAGCCTCGCGTGAAGGTGGTCTGGCGCGAGCGCAACGGCCATATCGCCGAAGCCTCCGCGAGCGCGCTGGCCTGCGCGACCGGCGACTGGATCGCCCTGCTCGACCACGACGACTGCCTCGCGCAGGGCGCCTTCGCAGCCGTGGCCAACCGCGTCGCCCAGGAAGAGGACCTCGACCTGGTCTACAGCGACGAGGACCACCTCGACACGAGCGGCCGCCGCGTCTGTCCGTTCTTCAAGCCCGACTGGTCGCCGACCCTCGCGCAGCGCCAGGGCTACGTCGGTCACCTGATCTGCATCCGCCGGTCGGTCGCGCTGGCCAGCGGGGGCTTCCGCACCGGCTACGAGGGCAGCCAGGACCACGACCTGCTGCTGCGCGCGAGCCGCGAGGCGCGTCGCATCGCGCACTTGCCGCTGGTGCTGTACCACTGGCGCGAGCACGCCCGCTCGACCGCCTCGAGCCCGGGCTCCAAGCCGTACGCGCACGACGCCGGCCGCCGCGCGATCGCCGACCATCTCGCGACGCGCTACGGCGATCGATTCGACCGGGTCGACGACGGCGAGCACCTGTTCACCTATACGCCGCGCTTCCGCATGCCGGAACGCTGCCGCGTGTCGATCATCATCCCGACCCGCGACAAGATCGAGTACCTCGAACCCTGCATCGACGGCATCCTGAAGCGCTCGACCTGGCGCGACTTCGAGATCGTCGTGCTCGACAACGGCTCGGTCGAGCCGCGCACCGCCGAGTACCTGGCGCGCATCGTCGGCGTCGACCCGCGCATCCGCGTCGTGCCGTGCCCGATCCCGTTCAACTGGTCGCGGCTGAACAACATCGGCGCGCGCGAGTCGACCGGGGACGTGCTGCTGTTCCTCAACAACGACATCGACGTCATCACGCCTGACTGGCTCGAGACGCTGGCCTCGCACTGCCTGCTGCCCGACGTCGGCACGGTAGGCGGCCTGCTGCTGTACGAGGACGACACCATCCAGCACGCCGGCGTGATCGTCGGCATGAACCAGTGGGCCGACCACGTGTTCAAGGCCATGCCGCCGCAGCACGCGTTCAGCCCCTTCGTGTCGCCGATGATGAGCCGCAACGTGCTGGCGGTGACCGGCGCCTGCGTGGCGATCTCGCGCGAGAAGTTCGACGCGCTCGGCGGCTTCGACGAGTCCTTCGTCATCTGCGGCAGCGACGTCGACCTCGGGCTGCGCGCCTACCGGTCCGGACTGGTCAACGAGTACCTGGCCGAGGTGCGGCTCTACCACTACGAGTCGAAGAGCCGCGGCACCGCCGTCCCCGACAACGACTTCGTCGAGTCCGACCGCAAGTACGCGCCGTGGCGCGTCGAGCGGGTCGATCCCTACTTCAGTCCCAACCTGGACCTGGGCTCGCCGACGCCCCGGATCCGGACCGCACGGCCGTGATGCGCGCCCTCGACCACCTCGCGCGCTGGGCGCTTGGGCACCCCCGGCTGCGGGCGCGGCTGCGCGACGTGTACGCGCGGACGGCCGCCGAGGCCGCCGAGAACGTCCCGCCGAATCCCGACATCGCCGAGATCACGCCGATCGAGTGCGCCGTCTCCGAGATCACGACGCCGCGGCTGAACCTGCTGGTGCCCGCTGTCTCCGAGCGGCACGTGTTCGGCGGCATCGCGACGGCGGTGGCGCTGTTCGAGCGGATGGCTGAGGGCTTCGAGGACGTGCGGATCGTCGTGACCGACGAGACCAGCGCGGTGACTGCGCGCCAACTGTTCTGCGCGTCGTGGCCGATCGAGCCGATCGGCGGTCCCGACCTGCCGGGCCGGCGCATCGTCGTCGCCGGCGACCGCTACGGCCGCCGGCTGCCGGTCCGCGCGTCGGACCGCTTCATGGCGACGGCCTGGTGGACGGCCTACGCGGCGCATCGCCTGCTCGACTGGCAGCGCGAGCAGTTCGCGCTGCCGCCGCGCCGCTTCGTCTACATGATCCAGGACTTCGAGCCGGCGTTCTACGCGTGGTCGTCGCGCTACGCGCTGGCGGAATCGACCTACCGTCCCGGCGGACGGATCGTCGCGGTGGTCAACACCCCGGCCCTGGCCGATCACCTGGCGGCGCAGGGCTTCCGCTTCGCGAACACGCACATCTTCGAGCCGACGCTCAACCGCAGCCTGGCCGCGTCGCTCGCCGCCGAGCCGGTGATGCACAAGAAGCGCCGGATCCTCGTCTACGGCCGGCCCGGCGTCGAGCGCAACGCCTTCGAGATACTGATGCTGGGGCTGCGCGAGTGGGCGGGGCGCTGCCCCGGCGCGGCCGCCTGGGAGGTGCTGTCGGCCGGCGAGAGCCACGGCGACTTCCCGCTGCCCAACGGCTCGGTGGTGCGCGGCATCGGCAAGCAGTCGCTCGACGGCTACGTCGACCTGCTGCGCACCTCGGCGATCGGCGTGTCGCTGATGGTGTCGCCGCATCCGAGCTACCCGCCGCTCGAGATGGCGGCCTTCGGCGTGCGCACGATCACCAACGCGCACGCGGCCAAGGACCTGTCGCGGGTCCATCCGAGGATCACCAGCCTGAGCCCGCTGACGCAGGAGACCCTGTCGCTCGCGCTGTGCCGCATGACGACCGCCTTCGACGACGGGACCCTGCCCTTCGAGGTCGACACGCGCGCCGAGTCCTTCTCTTTCCCCTACCTGTCGGACGAGGCGCCATTCCCGTTCGCGCCGCAGGTAGTGCGCGAGCTGCTGACCGAAGGCTGAGCGGCGCCGCCGCGGCTCAGTCGCGGGTGCAGAACGAGGCCGTCTCGACGGTCGTCCAGGGCACGCCGTCGATCGAGATCGCGTTGCCCGCATCGTCGAACCCGATCCGCCGCGATCGCGGGATGCACGGGCGGGTGTTGCCCGGACCGGGCGTCAGCGTGCGGCTATTCCAGCGGTGCAGCACCTCGCGGCGCGTGTCGTCGTAGACGTAGGTGTTGCCGTCGTCGGTGTCGCAGACCCCGGTCGGCGCGCTGCGGGTGGGCCGGCCGAACGCGTCCCATTCTACGAAGCGCAGCGAATCGCTCGACTCGGGGCGCCCGAGCGCGTCGAAGGTGAAGCGGCCCTCGATCGGGCGCGTCGGCAGCAGGTGGAACGGGCCGACCGAGCCCAGGTCGTCGGGCTCGCTGGTCAGCACGTGGTCGCGCGCGGTGACCTGCCCCGGGCGGGCGCCCTCGGCGACGAACGCGGCGGCCGACGGGAAAGTGCGGCGACGGATCTGGACGCGCTCCGTGCCGGGCGCCTCGCCTTCGATGAAGGACGCCCGGCAGGCGTAGGTGAGCGTCGCGACGTCGAAGGCGCAGCGCGCGGTCACCGGCAGCGGGGTGGCCGGGTAGCCGGACAGCAGCCCCGGGTCGTCGACGCGCAGGACCGTCGGGTAGCTGCGGCAGGTCTCGGGCGGGTCCTCGTGGCCGCAGGCGGCCAGGCCGAGGGCGACGGCCGCGGCGAGCGCCGTCGCGAGCGCCCTCGTGCGTCCTCTCGCGAGCGGCCTGCGCGGCGACCGGCGCGCGGCGCGCGGGCTCACGGCCGCGCTCCCAGGGCGGCGCGCCACGCGAGCCGCGACAGCTCGGGGGCGCGGCGCGACCAGCGCAGCGCACGCACGGCGAGGCGCAACCGGTAGGCGAGCTCGGTGACGGGCCCGGGACGCCCGACGAATGCGCGTTCGGCGCGCAGCACGTTCGCGAAGCGGGCGGGCGACAGCGGCTCGCCCGACGCCACCGACAGCGAATGACGCAGTTCGCAGTCGATCGGCGCGATCGTGCAGCCGCGCTCGTGCAGGCTGCGGAACAGCCAGTGGTCGAGGTAGTCGAGCCAGAAGTCGGCGGGCGCGGGCAGGATCGCCGTGAGCACGTCGGTGCGCAGCAGCGCCCCGGACGAGATCGCGGTCGGTGCGCCGGCCCCGCGTGTGCCCGCCTCGGGCAGCGGCGCGGGGCGGACGGCGCCGCTGGCCGTGATCCGCGCGGGCGAGACCAGTCGCGCGTCGTGCACGACCCGCGGCACGAGCGCGGCGGGCGGGACGCCGCGACCTGCCGCGTCGCGCAGCGCCCGGCCGATGCGCTCGGGGAAGTCAGCCGGCGGCTCGGTGTCCTGGTCGAGGAAGAGCACCCAGTCCGCGCCGCAGGCCGAGGCCCGCGCGGCGGCCGACGCGTAGGCGGCACGCGTGCCGCCGTTGGACGGGTCGTGGCGGTAGACCAGTCCCGCCTGCTGCGCCGGACACTCGGCCGTCGGCGAGTTATCCCAGACGAGCACCTCGGCCAGCGGCGGCGCCGCCGCGCCGGCCGCGCCGCGCAGCCAGTCGCGCAGCAGCGGCAGCGCGGCCGCCCGTTCCGGCTCGCGGCCGTAGGTCACGATCACCGCGTGGACACGCCCTCGTGCAGACTCGTCGCCGGGCACCGACCCGGGGCTCGTCGCGGGTCTCGCCGGAGCGCTCACCGGAAGGTCCTGATCCATCGGGCCAGTATACGAAACGCCCGTCACGCGCCGCTTGACGCCGCTCAAGCCGGGTCGCGCCTTCCCGCCAGCCGCGCGAGCCCCGCGTCGACGCCCAGCACCGGCGTCCACCCGGTCGCGGCGCGCAGGCCGCTCGCGTCGACCTGCAGGGATTCGAGCAGGCGACGCAGCGACTCGCCGCCGGCGAGGCGGCCGGCCGCCGACAGCAGCGCGGGCGGCACGGAGACGAGGCGCGCGTCGCGGCCGAGCACCCGGCCGATCCGGCGCGCGAGCTCGGGGGTCGACAGGTCCTCGCCGTCGCTGACGAGGAAGCGGCGATCGCGCGCGCCGGGGTGCACGGCCAACGCGAGCAGCGCATCGGCGAGGTTGTCCACGCCGACCAGGCTGCGCCGATTGTCGACCGCGCCCAGCGGCAGCGGCACGCCCGCCGCCACCCAGCGCACGAGGCGCTCGAGGTTGCCGCCGACGCCGGGCCCGTGGACCAGAGGCGGACGCAGGACAGCGTGCTCGAGCCGCCCGCCGGACGCGATCTGCTGCAGCACGCGCTCGGCCTCGAGCTTGGAGACAGAGTACGGATCGACCGGACCGGGCGGGCTCGCGTCGTCGAAGGGCCGGCCCGGCTGCGTGGCCTCGCCGAGCACCTTCACCGTGCTGGCGAACACCAGCCGCCGGACGCCGGCGCGCGCGGCGGCCTCGGCGAGCGCCGCGGTGGCGTCGACGTTCACTCGGCGGAACGCGCCGAGCGGATCGGCATCGGACTCGCGCATCACGTGCACGCGCGCCGCCAGGTGCACGACGACCTCGACACCGTCGAGGACGGGTGCCCAGTCGACTGGCCCGGCAAGGTCGCCGACCGCATGCACCCGCACGTCCGGCGGCAAGCCGGCGCCCGGCCAGCGGACCGCAGCCGAGACCGCCCAGCCGCGGGCGCGCGCCGCGTCGACGAGCACGCGGCCGACGAAGCCGGTGGCACCGGTGACCAGCACCTCGCCTGCGCCAGGCTTGACGCCATGGTCTTCCAGCGCCAGCACGCAGAGCATGGCGGTGTAGCCGGCGGTGCCGATGGCCATGGCTTGGCGTGGCGTGAAGGCGGCCGGCAGCTTGACCAGCCAGTCGC
>RPRK01000216.1 GCA_003818495.1 Burkholderiales bacterium | reverse complement strand
TGATGGGCCACCTGCGCGGCAGCGGCAAGAGCATCCTGGTCGAGCCGCAGGCATTGCACACCGAGGTCGCCAAGCTGCCGGGCCTGGACGGCGCCAAGATGAGCAAGAGCTACGGCAACGCGATCCTGATGCGCGAGGACCCGGCGGAGGTCACCCGCAAGGTCCGCACGATGCAGACCGATCCCGCACGCATGCGCCGCACCGACCCGGGCAACCCCGAGAACTGCCCGGTGTGGCCGCTGCACCAGATCTATTCGGACCAGGCGACACGCGAGTGGGTGGTGCAGGGCTGCACCACGGCCGGCATCGGCTGCCTCGACTGCAAGCAGCCGGTGATCGACGCGATCGTCGCCGAGCAGACCGTGTTCGTCGAGCGCGCGAAGCCGTATGTCGAGAATCCCCGCCTGGTGCGCGACATCATGGAGGCCGGCTGCGAGCGCGCCCGTGCGGTGGCCACCGAGACGATGCGCGACGTCAAGGACGCGATGGGGCTCGGCTACGTCTGACCCCGGGGTGCCCGGCCGGCGGGGTCCCGCCCCGGGCCCGCGTCACTCGCAGCGGAAGGTCAGCGTGTATTCGTAGCCCGCGCCCATGACCTGGTGCCCGATGCCGCCGGCGATCGCGGTGCCGAATCCGGCATTGCTCGCACGGTCCTTGCTGGCCAACACGCCGACGGCGCCGCCGACGCCCATCGCGACCTGGGTGGCGGTCTTCACCGAGTTGTAGGTCGCCTCGTCCATCGTGCCGACGTACCGGCTGACCTCCGAGACCACCACCGGACGCCGTGCGTGCACGTCGCCGCAGAAGTCGCGCGCCTGGCGGAATGCGCCCTGGAAGTCGCCGGTCTTGCGTTCCATGCTCAGCACGGTGCGATGCGCGCCGTCGGCCGAGGGGCGCACGTCCGGGTAGTAGGGTGCGGGGGTGGTGGCGCAGCCGGCGACGAGGATCGGAGCGGCGACGGCGGCGAGGGTGGCGCGGATCATGAGAAGGGTCCCGTGTCGGACTTCGGTTGTTCGGGCTGTCGTCCGGGTCGATGCCCGGGCGCCATGGCCGAGTAACGCCGGGAATTTCCACCGTGTTGACGACTTTTGTCACACACGGTCGAGCCGGTCCGATCGTCAGAGCTTCGGCGTGATCGACCCGCGCGCCGGCGGGACCAGATGCATCTGCCGCAGCTGCGGCAGCGAGTCGAGGAAGTCGCGCAGCTGCGCGAGCGGCAGGGGGTCGCAGATGAACGAGCCCTGCATCCGGTCGCAGTCGAAGGTGCGCAGGGCCCGCATCTCGGCCGCGGTCTCGACGCCTTCGGCCATCGCCTGGAGTCCGAGCTTGCCGGCCAGCGTCGTGATCGCCTGGATGATCGCCGCGTTGCCGCGGTCCTCGGGCAGGCCGCGGATGAAGGTGCGGTCGATCTTCAGGCCGTCGACCGGCAGGTTCTTCAGGTATGACAGCGAGGCGTAGCCGGTGCCGAAGTTGTCGATGATCACCTTGACGCCGAGCCGCCGCAGCTCGGCGAGCAGGGCGACCGTCTTGTCGCTGTTGTCGATCAGCGCGTTCTCGGTGAGCTCCAGGCGCAGCAGGCTCGGCGGCACGTTGCGCTCGGTGAGCAGCGCGTTGAGCTGGGCGAGGAAGCCGTCCTCGGCGAGCTGGCGCGGCGAGATGTTCACCGAGATCGCGACGTCCTCGAACTTGTCGAGCCCGAGTTCGACGCGGTCGTCGAGGGCCCGGCGGATCGCCCAGAGGCCGATCTCGCGCACCAGGTTGCTCTGCTCGGCTGCGGGCAGGAACTTCTCGGGCAGCAGCAGCCCGCGGATCGGGTGGCGCCAGCGCATCAGGCCCTCGATGCCGACGATGCGCCGCTCGCCGACCGCGAGCACCGGCTGGTAATAGAGGTCGACCTCGCCGCGCTGCAGCGCCAGCGGGAACTCGGCCCCGAGCTGGAGCTGGTCGCTGCGCTCGTCGGACAGGTCGCCGGCGAAGAAGCGGACGTCGTTGCGGCCTTCCGACTTCACGCGGTACATCGCGCTGTCGGCGCACTTGATCAGCAGGTGCGCGTCGCGACCGTCGTCGGGGGCCACCGCCACGCCGATCGATGCGGACAGGAAGTAGGCGCGGTTCATCAGCACGAACGGCTTCTCGATCGCCGCCAGCACCTTGCGCGCGAGCCGCTCGATCTCGGCCCGGTCCTTCAGGTCGAGCAGCAGCAGGATGAACTCGTCGCCGCCGATCCGCCCGGCGACGTCGGTAGCCCGGATCGACTCGCGGAAGCGCCGAGCGACCTCGATCAGCACCTGGTCGCCCACCGAGTGGCCGAGCGTGTCGTTGATGATCTTGTAGCGGTCGAGGTCGACGTAGAGCACCGCCGCCGCGCGCTCGTGCTTGAGCGCCTCCTCGAGCTGGTGGGTCAGGTAGACCCGGTTCGGCAGACCGGTGAGCGCATCGTGCAGCGACGCGTGCATCAGCCGCTTCTCGGCCGACTTGCGCTGCAGGTACAGCGACATCGTCCGCGACAGGATCTCGGCGAGCTGCTGCATCAGGGTGTCGGCGCGGAATCCGACCGATCCGAAGCACAGCAGCGCCGACAGCACGTTGTGCTGCTCGTCCATGATCGGAGCGATGAACGCCGCGTTCTGCCCGAGCGCCGAGGCCTGGTAGCGCAGCGCGAACTCGGGCTCGGCCGCGAGGTCGTGCAGCCAGATCGCCTGGCCGGTCGCCCAGGCGCGTCCCTCGACGCCGTCCGGACTCATCGGCAGCTGCGCCGGCAGTTCCGAGAGCATCCGCATCAGCGTCGGCGAGCCCCAGCGCTCGCGCACCGTCAGCGCCCGCGTGCCGGGGATCTGCACGAGGTGCGCGCCGCCCGACCAGCCCATCAGCCCGCACAGCGTGATGATCAGCGCCGTGATGACCCGCTCGGGCTCGGTCTGCTCGCGCATGATCGACGCCATCTCGCCCTCGAGCTGCAGCAGCAGCTGCTGCTGGCGCTCGCGGGTCACCTCGCGGCCCACGCCGCGGTAGCCTCGGAAGCGTCCGGTCTCGTCGAAGATCGGGCGTCCGGACAGCGACACCAGGTGGACGTTGCCCTGCGGATCGAGCAGGCCGAATTCGTACGCCTCGAACGGCCGGTTCGCCGACAGGTCGGCCCGGTGCCGCTCCCAGTCGGCCTTCGGGAAGTCGGTGGTCCGGACCTCCCAGCGACGCTTGCCGATGCCCGACTTCACCCAGTCGCCGCCCAGCGCCGCACAGGCGCTGTCCGACACGAAGCTCAACCGGTGCTCGGGATCGGTCTCCCAGACCCAGTCGGCCGAGAGCTGGGTCAGGTCGCGGAACTTGGCCTCGCTCGCGGCCAGCTGCTGGGCCATCGCCCGCATCGTGGTGATGTCCTGGACGATGCCGGCCAGCCGCACCGTACGCCCGGTCCGATCGGTCTCGGCGCGCGCCACGCTGCGCACCCAGACCTGCTCGGCGCCGTTCTTGGTGTAGCGGTACTCGATGCGCACCTCCGTGCCGTGCTTGATCGCACGCCGGTGGGCGGCCTGCCACCGGGACTGGTCGTCGGGGTGCACGCAGATGAAGAACGCCTTCGGGCTGGGCGCGGGCTGGGACGGGTCGATGCCGAAGACGCGGAACGCGCCGTCGCTCCAGTAGTAGCGCTCCTCGGCGATGTCGTAGACCCACGAGCCGAGCACCGCGAGGCTCTCGGCCACGCCGTACTGCCCCTGCAGCTCCGAGAGCCGCCGGACGATGCCGCGCTCCTCGCCGAGCTGCTCGACGACGTTGAGGAGCAGGAACGCGACGACGCCGAGCGACATCAGGGCGAGGGGCAGCGCGAACACGGCGGCCCCGCCGAGGGTGTCCGGCAGCAGCTTGGCCGCGAGGTGCAGGCCCACCGCGAGGGCGAGCGTCACCCCGACGACCAGCCAGCCTCGCCGGTGCGCCATCGCCTGTCCGTAGAATCTGCTCAGACCTTCAGGGTTCACCGACCGCCGCCAAGCCGCTGGCCTCCGCTCCTTTCCTGCGCATCACCCATCCGATGACCGGTACCGCCGCTCCAGAGCCTCGCTCCGCACCCTCCCACCACGCCGGTCCCGGCCTGCCGTCGCGCTGGATCGCGCGCTGGCTGCCGTTCGTGCGCCCGGGGGGCCGGGTCCTCGACTTCGCCAGCGGCACCGGGCGCCATGCGCGACTTGCGCGCGAAGCGGGCCATGCGGTGCTCGCCGTCGACCGTGACCCGGTCGCGCTGGCTTGGCTGGAGGGTACGGGCATCGAGACCAGGCAGGAAGATCTGGAGCACGGACGGTGGTCGTTCGCGGCCGAGCGGTTCGACGCGATCGTGGTCGCGAACTACCTCTTCCGGCCCCGCATGGACCTGCTCGCGTCGCTGCTCGCGCCCGGCGGGCTCCTGCTCCACGAGACCTTCGCCGAGGGCAACGCCCGGTACGGCCGGCCCTCGAATCCCGCGTTCCTGCTGCGACCGGGCGAACTCGTCGGGGCGGCCGGGCGGGCCGGCCTGCACGTGCTCGCCTTCGAGGACGGCTTCGTGCCGGAACCTCGGCCGGCACGCGTGCAGCGGGTGGCGGCGGTGCGCCCGCCCTTCGATCCCGAGCGACTGCCGCTGGCCTGATCGTGGGTGGCGCGCGCTGCGATAGAATCGCGGTTTTCCGCCACGCACCCCCACCATGATCACAGGCAGCATCGTCGCCATCGTCACGCCGATGCACGAGGACGGCAGCCTCGACCTGGCGCGCTTCCGTGCGCTGATCGACTGGCACGTCGCCAGCGGCACGGCCGCGATCGTGGCGGTCGGCACCACCGGCGAATCACCCACCGTCGACGTCGACGAGCACGCGACGCTGATCCGCGTGGCGGTCGAGCATGCGGCCGGTCGCGTGCCGGTCATCGCCGGCACCGGCGGCAACTCGACGCGCGAGGCGATCGAGCTGACCCGCCATGCCGCCGAAGTCGGCGCCCAGGCGTCGCTGCAGGTCGTGCCGTACTACAACAAGCCGGGCCAGGAAGGCCTGTACCGACACTTCCGCGCAGTCGCCGAATCGGCCGACCTGCCGGTCATCCTCTACAACGTGCCCGGGCGTACGGTGGCGGATCTGTCGAACGACACCATCGTCCGACTCGCCGAGGTGCCCGGCATCGTCGGGCTCAAGGACGCCACCGGCGACATGCCGCGCCTGTCGGACCTGCTGTCGCGGGTGTCGGCCTCGTTCGCCGTCTACAGCGGCAACGACGATTCGGCGCTCGCCCTGATGGCACTCGGCGGACACGGCGTCATCTCGGTGACCGCCAACGTGGCGCCGCGCGAGATGGCCGAGCTCTGCGCCGCGGCGCTGGCCGGCGACCTGAAGACCGCCCGCGCCCTGAACAACCGCCTGCTGCCGCTGCACTTCAAGCTGTTCGTCGAGGCCAACCCGATCCCGCTGAAGTGGGCGATGCAGCGCATGGGCCGCATCGAGGGCGGGATCCGCCTGCCGATGACGCCGCTCGAGCCGCGCAACCATGCGGTCGTCGAGGCCGCGTTGCGGCAGTCCGGGGTGCTCGCGTGAAGGGCGTCCCGACCCGACGTCCCGCTGCGTCGCGGGTGCTCGCGCTGGCGGTGGTGCTGCTCGCGGGCTGCTCGATCTCCGACGGCTTTCGCGACGCTACGAGCATCGAGTACAAGAGCGCCACGAAGGGGCCGCAGCTCGACATCCCGCCGGATCTGGTCAAGCCGCGCGGCGACGAGCGTTTCACCGTCCCCGAGCGGGTGACGTCCGGCACCACGTTCTCGGAGTTCTCGCGCGAGCGTGGCGCCGAGCGCACCGCGCCGACGGCCGGGGGGCCCGCCGTGCTGCCGCAGCCCAAGGGCGCACGCATCGAGCGCCAGGGCTCGCAGCGCTGGCTGGTCGTCGACCAGCCGCCCGACAAGGTCTGGCCGGTCGTGCGCGAGTTCTGGTCGGACTCGGGTTTCGCGCTGCGGGTGGAGTCGCCGGAGACCGGCATCATGGAGACCGACTGGGCGGAGAAGCGAACCGTCGTGCCCGACTCCTGGGTGCGCAACCAGCTCTCCCGCGTGCTGAACAGCCTCTACACGACTGGCGAGCGCGACAAGTTCCGCACCCGGCTCGAGACCGCCGGCAAGACCACCGAGGTCTTCGTCAGCCATCGTGGCCTGATCGAGGAGTTCACCGGCGCGCAGAAGGACTCGACCGTGTGGGTCCCGCGGGCCTCCGACCCGGAACTCGAGGCCGAATTCCTGCGACGCCTGATGCTGCGCTTCGGGCCGGCCGACGGTGCCACCACGCAGCAGGCATCGGCCGCGCCGACGGCGGGCGCCACGGCCGCGGCTGCGGCGCGCGCGCGCATCGTCGAGACCGAGGGCGGTCAGATCGTCGTGCTGCAGGAGGGCTTCGACCGCGCATGGCGGCAAGTCGGACTCGCGCTCGATCGAAGCGGGTTCACGGTCGAGGATCGCGACCGCTCGAAGGGATCGTTCTTCGTTCGCTACGTCGATCCCGAGCAGGAGGCTCAGGCCCGCGGCGTGATCGACCGTGTGTTCGGCACCGGCCCGAAGAAGGACCTGACGGGCCGGCGCTACCGGATCGTGATCACCGATGCGGCCGGCGGGCGCGGCGGCTCGCAGGTCGCCGTCCTCGACGAGGAAGGCAAAGCGCCGTCGGCGGATGCCGACAAGCGCAACGCGACCCGGATCGTGTCGGTGCTGCACGAACAGTTGCGCTGACGCCCCCGGCACGGTGCGGTTCGCGAGCCTCGGCAGCGGAAGCGAAGGCAACGGCCTGCTCGTCGAGACCGGCGGCGGCACGGCGGGCGGCCGTGCCTGCCGGGTGCTGGTCGATTGCGGGTTCGGGCTGCGCGAGGCCGAGCGGCGGCTCGCCCGGCTCGGCTGCGAACCGGGCACGCTGGACGGCATCCTCGTCACCCACGAGCACGGCGATCACGTCGGCGGCGTCTTCCGGCTGGCCCGCCACCATGGCATACCGGTCTTCCTGACCTACGGGACGATGCGCGCGAGCCCCCAGGCCGCCGGCTGCGAGGCCCTGGTCCGGGTGATCGATTCGCACCGGGCGTTCGAGGTGGGCGGGCTGCGTGTCGAACCCTTCCCGGTGCCGCACGATGCCCGCGAGCCCGTGCAGTACGTGATCGACGATGGCGACGCCCGGCTCGGCGTGCTGACCGACATCGGACATCCGACGGCCCATCTTCCGTTGGCGCTGTCGAGGCTGACCGCCCTGGTCCTCGAGACGAACCACGACGCCGGCCTGCTCGCCGGCAGCGACTACCCGATGGCGCTCAAGCGCCGGATCTCCGGGCGCTACGGGCACCTGGAGAACGCGGAATCGGCACGGATCCTGGCGGGCCTCGATCGGAGCCGGCTGCGGCGCGTGGTGGCTGCGCACCTGAGCCGGCAGAACAACCGGGCCGATCTCGCGCGTGCTGCGCTCGCGCCGGTGCTCGGCTGGCAGGACGAGGAGGTGCTGGTGGCCGATCAGGACGACGGGCTCGCCTGGACGTCCGGCTGACCCCCAGACGACAAGGCCGGCGCAAGGCCGGCCCGGTCGTGACACGGGGCCCGCTCGCGCGGGCCCCGCAAGTCGGATCACTTCTTCGCGGCGGCGTCCTTGGCGGCCTCGACGGCCTTCGCGGCAGCGTCCTTGGCAGCGTCGGCCGCCGACGAGGCGGCGGCGGCGGCGCCGCTCGCGGCGTCCTTGGCGGCCGCGCCCGCCTTGTCGGCGGCATCCTTGGCGGCGTCGGTCGTGGCCGAGGCGGCGGCCCCGGCGGCCGAGCCGGCAGCGCTGGCGGCGGCACCGGCGGCTGATCCGGCGTCCTTGGCGGCCTCGACGGCCTTGGCGGCGGCGTCCTTGGCGGCGTCAGCGGCCTGCGATGCGTCCGGCGCGGCCGGCGCCGCGGCGGGTGCCGGTGCCGG
>RPRK01000215.1 GCA_003818495.1 Burkholderiales bacterium | reverse complement strand
CGGCGGCGCTCTGGTGGGCGCGTCGGCAGCATCTCCCCGCCTGGGGCTGGATCGGTTCCATCGGCACCGGGCTCTCGGTCGCCGCGGCATGGTGGGTGACCCACGCCATCGCCAGCGTGTCCTTCGATCCGCATCCGATCCAGGCGATCAGCTTCACCGGCCCGTCTGCCGAGGTCCTGACCCGCGTGCTGTTCGCCTCCGACCGGCCGCCGACCTTCGACCTCGGGCTCGTGCCCGGCGTCGTCATCGGCGCCTTCATGGCCGCGGCGCTCGCCGGCGAGCTCCGGCTCGAGGGCTTCGAGGGCGGGGCCAGCATGCGCAGATACCTCGTCGGCGCCGGGTGCATGGGGTTCGGTGGCATGCTCGCGGGCGGCTGCGCCGTCGGCGCCGGGCTCTCCGGCGCGTCCGTCTTCACGATCACGTCGTGGGTCACGCTGTGCTGCATGTGGGCGGGTGCGTCGCTGACCGACCGCCTCGTCGACGGCAGGCCGCGCGGCGCGATCGACCAGCCGGTGCCCACCAGCCGGACCTTCGGCGCAGGCAGTGCCCGATCCTGACGAGGCGATGACGATGAACCGATGGACCCCGCGGACCGTTGCGGCCGCACTGTGCCTGCTGTCGATGCCCCTGGCGGGCGGCGCCGCCCGGGCCGCCGACGCCGCCCGTGCCGAGGAGATCGTGCAGGGCCAGTGCTCGATCTGCCATGGCCCCGACGGCGAGAACTCCACGCCGGCGTTCCCGCGGCTGGCCGGGCAGAACGCGGTCTACGTCGCGCGCCAGCTCGCGGCCTTCAAGACCGGCGTGCGGCGCAGCCCGACGATGCAGCCGATGGTCGCCGAGCTCAGCGAGGCCGATTTCGCGGCGCTCGGCGCGTGGTACGCATCGCGGCCCACGCACGTGCATCCGGTCGAGGACCCCGGTCTCGCGGTCGCGGGTCGAGCGCTCTGGACCGTCGGCAACACGCCCGCCGGGGTGCCCGCCTGCGCCATCTGCCATGGCGCCGACGGCCACGGCGGAGAGGCGATCCCGCGGCTCGCGGGCCAGCATGCGATGTACGTCTACCGCCAGCTCAAGCAGTTCGGCGGTCGCGACACGACCCGCGACAATGCGTCGATGCACCTGATCGCGAGCCGCCTCTCCGATGCCGACATGCGCGCGGTCTCCGCGTTCGTGAGCGGCATGAAATGACGGGGGCGCCGTGCCTCGCGGCACGGCGCCCCCACCGTCGTCCCCGACCGGCCCCGCGGTGGCGGGTCCGGTGCGACGGTCCTCAGCCGGCCAGCATGTCGGCCCAGATGTTGTCGGCCCACGAGAGCGCGTAGCGGCCTTCGATCTGGTTGGCCGCGGCCGACACCCCGCCGGAGCCGGCCACCGTCTTGAAGGTCTTCTCGGCCGCATCGTACTGGTGGACCGAGGCGACGTGGATGACGTCGCGCTGGGTGACGAAGCTGTAGCAGGTGTTCATCACCACCGGCGTCGCGTTCACCGCCTCGCCCTTGAGCTGCTGGATGATCGCGGCCGCGGCGACCTTGGCGTGCTGGTTGGCCATGTGACCGGACTTCGGCATCGCAGGGGCCGAGAAGGTCGCGTCGCCGAGCACGTGGATGCCCTTGACGGCCGTCGACTCCATCGTCAGCCAGTCGACGCCGACCCAGCGCTGCGCGACGTTGACCACCCCGGCGCGGACCGCGATGTCGGCGGCGCGCTGCGGCGGCACGACGTTGAGCACGTCGGCCTTGACGTCGTCGAAGTCGGTCTTCGCGACAGTGCCCGAGACCTCCTTGACCTCGGCGTTCGGCCGGTACTCCAGGATGCCCTTGTAGTGGCTGGCGAAGGCCTTCTCGAACAGCGCCTTCTTGGACTGCACCTCGGGGTTCGCGTCGAGCACCAGCAGCTTGGACCGCGGCTTCGCGGTCTTCAGGTAGCTGGCGATCATGCAGGCGCGTTCGTACGGGCCGGGCGGGCAGCGGTACGGCACCCGGGGAATCGTGATCGCGACCACGCCGCCATCGCGCATCGCGGTGAGCTGGTTGCGCAGCGCTACCGTCTGCGGGCCGGCCTTCCACGAGTGCACGACGCGGCCCGAGTCGAGCGCGCCGGCGAGGCCGCCGACCTGCTCGAGCATGAAGTCGATGCCCGGCGACAGCACGAGCCGGTCGTAGGCCAGCTCGGTGCCGCCGGCGAGGCGGACCTTGCGCCCGACCGGGTCGATCGCGATCACGTCGCCCTGCACGACCTTCACGCCGACGCTCTTGAGCGAGTCGTAGCCGCGGGTCACGTCGCCGATCTGGCGGTAGCCGCCGACCACGAGGTTGGAGATCGGGCAGGAGATGAAGTTCGCGTTGCGCTCGACGAGCGTGACGTCGACGTTGCCGCCCCACATGCGCAGATACCGCGCGGCGGTGGCGCCGCCGAAGCCGCCGCCGATCACGACCACGCGGCCGATGGAGGGGCCCTGTGCGGTGGTCGCGCAGCCCGCGAGCGAGGCGCCGCCGAGCGCGGCGCCCGCGGCGAGCCAGCGGCGACGGGCCGGGGCAGGGAGGTCGGAGGCGTGAAGGTCGGGGGTGCGGACGGCGGCGCCGGAGCGCCCGGACAGCGATGGGGAGTTCATGTCGTGCCTCGTCATTTCGCGGGCTTCTGGGCGGCGAAGTAGCCGGCGATCAGCTGCAGCTGCGGCTCGGTATAGCCCTTGGCGATCTGGTGCATGATCGTCGCGGGCTGCGCGCCGCTGCGGTAGTCGGCGAGCATGGCCATCAGCTTGTCCGCCGAGATGCCGGCGAGCGGCTTCATGTCGCCGCGTGCGTTGCCGTTCGTGCCGTGGCAGTTGGCGCAGGTCGCGGCGAGGTTGCGGGCGAGCGTCGCGTCCTGTGCGAACGACTGCGTGCTCGCGACGAGCAGCAGCGACGCGAGGACGCCGCGGCCGGCGTGCCGGGAAAGGGTCTTCATCGACGGTGTCTCCATGCTGGGATGTGCGTCCGGAGCGCTCGGCTCGGGTGCCGCGCGATCGTACGCGAGACCCGGGCACCCGGGCGTCGACTCGCCTCAGGCTGCTTTGGACTTTGTTGTTGGAGACTTTAGTATATTCGTCTGCAGCGATATATTGCAGCGATGCGTTGCGGGACCAAGACGATGAGGAGGCCCGCATGAGCGGTGTCTGGAGGGGATGGGCGCGCGCGGTTAGCGCCGTCGTTCGGCGCTCGTCCCGCTGCCTGGCCGCGATGGGGCTGGCCGCCGGCTGGGTGGGCGCCGTCGGTGCCGCGCAGCCCCTGAAGGCCGAGGCGGTCGCCGATCGGGTCTGGTTCGTTCAGGGCGAGGCGGCCCTCGGCTCGCCGGCCAACCGCAACTTCATCTCGAACGCGGCGTTCGTCGCGACGCGTGACGGCGTCGTCGTCATCGACGCGCTCGGCTCGCCCGCGCTGGCCGAGGCACTGCTCGCCGAGATCGACCGCGTCACCGGCCTGCCGGTGACCCACGTCATCGTCACGCACTACCACGCCGATCACGTCTACGGCCTGCAGGCCTTCAAGGCCCGCGGTGCGCAGGTGATCGCCCACGCGGCCGGCCGCGAATACCTGAACTCCGACACCGCGGCACTGCGGCTCGAGGCGAGCCGCCGCGAGCTCGCGCCCTGGATCGATGCGGACACGCGTCTGGTCGCGGCCGACCGCTGGGTCGAGGACGACACCGTGCTCGAGCTGGGCGGCGAGCGCTTCGAGATCCGCCATGCCGGACCCTCGCACACGCCCGAGGACGTGGTCGTGTTCCTGCCTCGGCTGCGGGTGCTGTTCGCCGGCGATCTCGTCTTTCGCGCGCGCATCCCCTTCGTCGGCCAGGCCGACAGCCGCCGCTGGATCGCGGCGCTCGATGCGTTGATCCCGCTGCGGCCGGCGCTGGTGGTGCCCGGGCACGGGCCGCTGTCGCGCGAGCCGGTGCCGGACCTGGAGCTCACCCGCGACTACCTGCTGCATCTGCGGCGGGCGATGGGCGACGCCGCGCGCGAGCTCGAGCTGTTCGAGGAGGCGTACGCGCGGGCCGACTGGTCGCGTTTCGAACGGCTGCCGCTGTTCGGGCTGGCCAACCGCATCAACGCGTACAACACGTATCTGCTGATGGAACAGGAGGCCGGCCGATGAACGACACGAACCCCCGGCGACGCCGCGTGCTGCGCACCGTCGCGGCGTCGGCGCTCGCGCCCTGGGCGGCCGCGCGCGCCGCCGAACCGCAGACGGCGGCGGGCACCGACGCGCCGCAGGCGTGGCCGCCGATCCGGCTGCTCGACGGCACGCTGTGGACCCCCGAGTCGTGGCAGGGTCAGGCGGCGGTCCTCGTCATCTGGGCGACCTGGTGCCCGTTCTGCCATCGGCACAATCCGGGTGTCGAGGCGCTGCACCGCGCGGTCGCGGGTCGGCCGATGCGGGTGCTCGGCGCGGCCCTCGACCGGGATCCGGAAGTCGTCCGGCGGCATGTCGCGGAGCGGGGCTACACGTTCCCGATGACGATGGACGCGGAAGCCTTGCGCACGCGCTTCGCGCTGCGCCGGGTCACGCCGACCACCGTCACCTTCGATCGCCGCGGCCGGCTGCTGCAGCGGATTCCGGGCGAGATGTTCGCCGAGGACGTGCTCGAGCTCGCACGGCTCGCCGACACCCCGGTCTGAGCACGGAGACGATGCACAGCCCCCACCGGCCGCATCGATCCGTGCAGTCGAATATACTCATCGAATCCTCCCTCAACAGGCCGATCCGAACATGGACGATGCCTCGCCCGACGACCGGGTCTTCGAGACGGTGGCCGAACTCTTCGGCGTGCTGTCCGCACCGATCCGGCTGAAGATCATCAGCGCGGTCTGCCAGCAGGAGAAGAGCGTCTCCGAGCTCCTCGCCGAGATCCAGACCACGCAGCCGAACATGTCCCAGCACCTGTCCACGCTGTATCGCTGCGGCGTGCTGGCCAAGCGGCGCGAAGGGATACAGATCTACTACCGGCTGCAGAACGAGTTCGTCGCCACCCTGTGTCGCAGCGTGTGCACGCAGGTCGCGATCGAAGCGCCGCTGCCCGACGTGGTGCCGCGGCGCGCCGCGACCCCGGCGCGCCGGGTGGCGGTCCGCTGATCCCGAGCTCGAACCGTCCCGCCGACAGAGCGGGCCGTGCCGGTGTCCATCACGAGGAGGAGAGACTCATGACCCAAGGATCCGTTCGCGCACTGACGGTCGCGCTGGCGCTGTTCACCGGCGCGGTCGCGCCCGCCGCGGCGCAGCCCAAGGACCTCAAGGCCGTCGCTCGCGTGCCCACGCTCACGGTCGAGGCGGCGCTGGTCGCCGCGCAGGCCGCGCTCGCCGACTGCCGCAAGCGGGGCGCGACGGTCGCGGTCACGGTCGTCGACCGCTCCGGCGTCGAACTGGTGACGCTGCGCGATCCGCTCGCGGGCATGCACACGCCGGAGACCGCCTGGCGCAAGGCCTGGACCGCGGTGAGCTTCCGCTCCGGCACCACCGAGCTCGTCACCCTCACCGCACCGGGCGGACCGAACGGCGGGATCCGTCATCTGCCCAACGTCGCGATGATCGGCGGCGGCCTGGTGCTGCAGGCCGCCGGCAGCCTGGTGGGCGGCATCGGCGTGTCGGGGGCGCCGGGCGGGGACATGGACGATGCCTGCGCCAAGGCCGGCATCGGCGCGATCCAGGACGCACTCGAGCTGGGGTGAGCCGCCGGACGGGGCCGGCCCGCGGCGCATCGGACGCGCCCGGACCGGGGGCGGCGTCAGGCGTTCAGGGTGCCAGGCGGGTCCGGTCCCAGCCGCCGTCGGCGCGCAGCCGGTAGGCCAGGCGATCGTGCAGGCGGGACGGGCGCCCCTGCCAGAACTCCCAGTAGTCCGGCTCGAGCCGGTAGCCGCCCCAGTGCGGCGGTCGCGGCGGGTGCAGGCCGTACTTCAGGCCGTATTCGGCGGCGCGGGCGACCAGCGTCGCACGCGAGGCGATCGGGCTGCTCTGCTCCGACGCCCACGCGCCGATCCGCGAGGACAGCGGGCGCGACGCGAAGTACTCGTCGGATTCGGCCTCGTCCACGCGTGCGACCCGGCCCTCGATGCGGACCACGCGCTCGAGCGCGACCCAGTGGAACTGCAGCGCGGCGAAGGCATGGGCCTCGAGCTCGCGGCCCTTGCGGCTCGCGTAGTTGGTGTACCAGACGATGCCGCGCGCATCGAAGCCCTTGATCAGCACGATGCGCGTCGACGGTCGACCGTCCGGACCGACGGTGGCGACCGTCATCGCGTTCGGTTCCTCGAGCTTCGCGTCGAGGGCCTGCTGCATCCAGCGCCCGAACTGGTCGAGCGGCGCGTTCGCGGCGCGGTCCTCGACGAGCTCGTCGCGTTCGTAGCTCTTGCGCAGGTCGGCGAGTGTCTTGTCCATGGGCCGAAGTATAGGCACCCACAGACACGCGGCACGGCCCGACCGGCGGTCCGGGGGCCGAGGAGGTCGCGTGCTACCATGGTCTCCTGGACGTGAGCAGCCAATCAGCGCGTCCTGCCTGGTTTCCTCCCGGGTTCCCTCCATCCCCCCGGACGTCCGCCTAGATTGGTGTCACTCGGCAAGAGCGGCAGGCTGTCGCTGGAACCGAAGACCATGACACTCGAATCGAACTTCGCGAGCCTCGGGCTCGCACAGCCGCTGCTGCGCGCAATCGCAGACGCCGGCTACGAAACCCCCACCCCGATCCAGCTGCAGGCCATCCCGGTCGTGCTCACCGGCCGCGACCTGCGCGCCGCCGCGCAGACCGGCACCGGCAAGACCGCCGGCTTCGTGCTGCCGATCCTGCAGCGCCTGTCCGCTCCGGGCCCCGACGGCAAGCCCGCTCAGTCGCGCGCCGGCAAGCCGCGTTGCCTCGTGCTGGTCCCGACCCGCGAGCTCGCCGCTCAGGTCGAGGAGTCGGTCCGCACCTACGGCAAGTACCTGTCGATGACCTCGCTGGTCGTCTTCGGCGGCGTCAACATCAATCCGCAGATCAGCGCGATGCGCGGGAAGATCGACATCCTGGTGGCCACGCCCGGCCGCCTGCTCGATCACCTCGGCCAGCGCACCGTCGACCTGTCGGCCGTCGAGGTGCTGGTGCTCGACGAGGCGGACCGAATGCTCGACATGGGCTTCATCCGCGACATCCGCAAGGTCATCACGCACCTGCCGAAGCAGCGCCAGAACCTGATGTTCTCGGCCACCTTCGCCGACGAGATCCGCGAGCTCGCCGACAGCATGCTGCACGACCCGGCGAGCGTCGAGGTCGCGCGTCGCAACACCGCGTCCGAGCTGGTCACGCAGTCGGCCTACATGGTCGAGAAGGGCATCAAGCGCCACCTGCTGTCGCACCTCATCAAGGAAGGCAACTGGTTCCAGGTGCTGGTGTTCACGCGGACCAAGCACGGCGCGAACCGTCTCGCCGAGCAGCTGTGCAAGGACGGCATCGAGTCGCTCGCCATCCACGGCAACAAGAGCCAGAACGCGCGCACGCGCGCACTGGCCTCGTTCAAGGACAGCTCGCTGCAGGTGCTGGTGGCGACCGACATCGCCGCCCGCGGTCTGGACATCGACCAGCTGCCCCATGTGGTGAACTTCGAGCTGCCGAACGTTCCCGAGGACTACGTCCACCGGATCGGCCGCACCGGCCGCGCCGGCAGCGAAGGCGCGGCGATCTCGCTGGTCGATCGCGAGGAGTCGAAGTTCCTGTCGGACATCGAGCGGCTGATCAAGCGCGCGATCCCGCGTGCGACGCTGCCGGCCGACTTCGTGCCGCCGCCCCCGTCGCAGCGCTCGACGCTCGACGACGACCGTCCGCCGCGCCCGCCGCAAGGCCGTCGTGGCGACTCGCGTCGTCCGCAGGGCGGGGCGCCCGCCCATGGCCGGGGCCCGTCGGGCTCGGGCGCGTCGCGCGGCGCCGCCCAGGGCGCG
>RPRK01000214.1 GCA_003818495.1 Burkholderiales bacterium | reverse complement strand
GGCGTGCGCTCGACCGCGCGGCCGCAGGCGCTGACCGTGCAGCGCGCGCCCGCGTCGTCGAAGGCCTTCATGATCCGCCACCAGCCGGCGCGGGTGCCGTAGTCGAAGTGCGACTCGAGGCAGGGATCGGGAATGCCCTCGAGGCGGTCGATCACCTCGTAGACCGCCTCGTTGCGCTCGTCGCCCTCGGCGACCGAGACCTCGGAGCCCTCCTCGACGTTGAGCACGAAGGACACCGCGACCCGCGCGCCGCCCGGCCAGCGCGGGTCGGGCGGGGTCGCGCCGTAGCCGAGCAGGTCGCGCGGCATCGGCCGCTCGGGCGACGCGCCCATCTCAGTCGGCCTTCATGTTCGCGTCGCGCACCACCTTCTCGTAGCGCTTGACCTCGGCGGCCAGGAAGGCGCCGACCTGCTGGGTGGTGCCCGAGCCGGGCTCGGCGCCGAGCTGCGCGAAGCGCTCGCGGACCTCGGGCTGCGCGAGGATCCGCTCGACCTCGGCGTGCATCTTCTGCACGACGGCCGCCGGCGTCTTGGCGGGCGCGAGCAGCACGAACCACGCGGCGAACTCGTAGCCGGGCAGGCCGGACTCGGCGACGGTCGGCAGCCCGGGCGCGAGCGCCGAGCGCTTCGGGGTGCTGATCGCGAGGGCGCGAAGCTTGCCGCTCTTGACGTGCTGCTGCGAGGACAGGATCGGATCGATCATCCACTGCACCTGCCCGCCGATCAGGTCGGTCACCGCGGGCGCCGAGCCCTTGTAGGGCACGTGCACCGCCTGCACGCCGGCCTGCGCGAGCAGCATCGCTCCGGCGACGTGGCTGGTGGTGGCGTTGCCGGAAGAGGCGTACGACAGCCCGTCGGGCTTGGCCTTCATCAGCCCGATCAGCTCCTGGACGCTGGTCGCGGGCACTGCGGGGTTCACCACCAGCACGCTCGGCAGGTCCGCGACGCGGGCGACGGGGGCGAGGTCGCCGAGCGTGTCGTAGGGCAGCTTCGGATACAGGCTCGGGTTCACCGCATGGCCGACGGTGACGATCAGGAAGGTGTGGCCGTCGGGCGCGGCCTTGGCCACATGGTCGGTCGCGATCTGGCCGCCGGCGCCGGGCCGGTTCTCGGCGAGCACCGGCTGGCCGATCGACTTGCCGGCCTGCTCGGCGATCAGCCGCGCGAAGGTGTCCGCCGCACCGCCCGGCGGGAACGGCACGACGATGCGCACGGGCTTGCTCGGCCAGGGCGCATCCTGCGCGACGGCGGGGCCGGCGATCAGGGCGGTGGTGGTGAGGAGGGCGGCGACCGAGAGGTGCCGGAGGCGGAGGAGGGGTGTCATCGTCGTGGCTCCCAATAGGACCTGCCCGCGGCGCCCCACAGCTCGCGCGCGGCCTGCTCGGCCTCGGCGCAGACGCGCCCGAGATCGATCCTCGTGGGGCGCGCATCGCGCACCAGCCACTCGCCGTCGACCGCGACGTGCTCGACGTCGCGGCCCTGTGCGGTGTGCACGAGGTTGCCCAGCAGGTCCACGCGCGGCACCAGATGGGGCCGCCGGAAATCGAACACGACGAAGTCGGCGCACTTGCCGATCGCGAGGCTGCCGATCGAATCGGCCAGGCCCAGCGCGCGCGCACCGCCCATCGTCGCCATCTCGAACACCCGCGCCGGCTGCCAGACGTCGTCGACGCCGCCGCACTGCACGCGTGCGGTCGCGAGCGCCCAGCGCATCAGCTCGACCATGTCGCCGTGCTGGGTGTCGGTGGCGAGCGCGATGTTGACGCCGGCGGCGGCGAGCTTCGGCGTCGGCGCCAGGCGCCCGGACGCGGCGTTGCACTTCGGGATGTGGATCGCGTGGGCACCGGCGCGGGCCATCCGCGCGATGTCGTCGTCGTCCACATAGATGCAGTGCCCGCCCATCAGCCTGGGGCCGAGCAGGCCGGTGTCCTCGAACACCTGCGTCGAGCGTCGGCCGGTGCGCGCCCGCACGCGCTCGACCTCGACCTCGCTCTGGCCGAGGTGGGTGTTCACGCGCAGGTCGAGCGCGGCCGACGCGGCCGCGATCTCGCGCAGGAAGTCCTCGCTGCAGGTGTCGGCGGCATGCGCGCCGATGTTGGGCGTGATGCGGGAATGGCCGCGCCAGCGCTCGGCCAGCGCCAGCGCGCCGTCGAGGGTGCGGCGACCGATCGCCGGATCGAAGCGCCACTCGCCGTGTGCGACGCGGGCGAAGTCGACGTCGTGCACGCGCCAGCTCGGCGCCAGGCGCAGGCCGAGCTCGGCCATCGCCTCGGTGGTGACGTCGGCGTGCACGAAGTTGTCGCCGACCAGCGTCGAGCCCGACAGCAGCATCTCGCAGGCGCCGAGCCGGGCGAAGGCGCGGGCCTGGGCGGGCGTGACGTCGGTGCCCTTCGGGATGCCGGGGGTGTACGACGGCGCGAAGCCGAGGTCGGCGGCGACGCCGCGGACCATGGTCAGGATCGCGTGGTTGTGGACGTTCACGAAGCCGGGCGTGACCACGCGACCCGGCAGGTCCAGCGTCTGCGCGACGGGGAGTCCGGGCGGCGGCGCGTCGCCGAGCCACGCGATGCGCCCGTCGAGCACACCGAGCGTCGCGTCGCGCAGTTCGGGCCGGCCGGCCTCGCCGGTGACGATGTCGACGCCGGTGAGCAGCAGGTCCAGCCTCGCCGGCAGGGACACGGGCAGGGACACGTGCAGGGACGCGGGACTGGGCGCGCGGGCGCCGGCAGCGGGCGTCGTGGCGGTCGGATCGGAAGGCAGGCTCACGTCGCAGGGCCGGGCGGGTGGCGGACGGACCGGTCGACACGACGGCCCGTTCTGGTTGACCAAAATACCATCGCGTGGTCGACCGAGGCAATCGCGGATCTCGAAAGCGGCTAGCATCCCGGACACGACGCGCTCCGACGCAGGATCCCGCCCGACGATGGCCGCCCGCACGCCGCCCCCATCCGCCCCGCGCACGACCGCAGCGCGCGCGCCTGCTGCGCGCACGCCTGCACCACGCAAGCCTGCACCACGCGCGCCTGCGCCGCGCACACCCGCACCGCGTACGGCCGCACCGCGCAAGGCCGCCCAGCGTGCGGCGGGTCGGCCGGCGGCACCCGTGCCGCCGGCGCTGAGCGCCCGGGTCGACGCCCGCGCAGGCCGCGCCGCGCCGCCGTCGGACCGTACCGGCACGCCCTCGACGCGCCGCTCGGAGGCCCTGGTCCGCGAGGCGGTGCTCAAGGCCCTGCTGTCGGGCGCGCTGCGACCGGGCACGGCGCTGCGCGAGCGGCAGCTCGCCGAGACCTTCGGCACGACGCGCGGCGCCGTCCGCAAGGTGCTGCTGCGGCTCGGCGAGGAAGGCCGCCTGGAGCTGCGGCCGAACCGCGGCGCCTTCGTGCCCTCGCCCACCGCCGACGACGTGCGTCGCGTCTACGAGCTGCGTCGCGTGCTGGAGTGCGGTGCGGTGGCGATGCTCGCCGAGCGCATCGACCGGGTGCGCCTCGCGCCGCTCGACGTGCTGCTCGAGCGCGAGCGCCGCGCGCAGCGGGAGGGCCGGCGCGACGAGGCGGTACGGCTGGCCGGCGACTTCCACGCCGTGCTCGCGGACCTGTTCGACAACCCCGAGCTGTCGGCATCGGTGCGAGGGCTGATCGCGCGCACCCAGCTCTTCGTGGCGCTGTTCGAGTCGCCCGAGGCCGGCGGCTGCTCGGTCGGCGAGCACGAGGCGGTGGTGCGCGCGCTGCGCCGGCGCGACGCACCGGCCGCGATCCGAGCGATGGCCGGACACCTGGAGCATGTCGAGCACCGCGTGCTCGCCCGCATGCCCAAGCCCGGTCCGGACGACGTCGACGCCATCCTGCGCGCGGCGATGAACGAGGACGCCCCATGAAGATCCTGCTGATCAACCCGAACATCTCCGAGTCCGTCACCGCGCTGATCGAGGCCGAGGCCCGGCGCGCGGCGTCGCCCGGCACCGAGTTCACCGCGGTCACGGCGGCCTTCGGCGTCGCCTACATCGAGACGCGCTTCGAGGCGCTGGTGGGGGGCTACGCGGCCGCCTGCCTGGCGGGCGAGCACTGGAGCGGTCACGATGCGGTGATCGTCGCCGCGTTCGGCGACCCGGGCATGCCGGCGCTGCGGGAGGCCGTGCCGGTGCCGGTGGTCGGTCTGACCGAATCGGCGCTGGCCACCGCCTGCCTGCTGGGCGCGCGGTTCTCGATCGTGGCGATCAGCCGGCGCATCGTCGGCTGGTACCGCGACACGGTCGCGGCCTGCGGGCTGTCGGACCGGCTCGCGGGCTTCCGGTTCCTCGACACGCCGCTGCGCGATCCGGGCAGCGTGCAGGCCGACCACGAGGCCGCGCTCGAGGCGCTGTGCCGGCAGGCGGTCGAAGAGGACGGCGCCGATGTCGTGATCATCGCCGGGGCGCCGCTCGCGGGCCTGGCACGCGCGATCCGCGACCGCGTGCCGGTGCCGCTGGTCGACGGCGTCTCCAGCGCGGTGCGACAGGCCGAGACGCTGGCGGCGCTGCGCACGCGACGGCCGGCGGCGGGCGGCTTCGCGCCGCCCCCGATCAAGCCGAACCAGGGCCTGCCCGAACCGATCGAGCGGCTGCTGCGGGGCGGCTGAGCGGAAGCGCGAGGGCGAGGGCGAGGGCGAGGGCGAGGGCGAGGGTGAGAGCGGCAGCGGCAGCGGGCACGACTGCGCCCGCGCCTCAGCCGCGCAATGCGCCGATCCGGCGCTCGCGCTCGGCATCGACCAGCGCGGTCGCCACCGACTCGGGCACGCCCGCGGCCTGGAGCACCACCGCCGAGATCTGCAGCCCCGCCTCGAGCGTCTCGGGGATCACCACGTCGGCGCCCTCGTCGCGCAGCACGGCTGCATGCGCCTCGTCGCGCGTGCGCGCGACCACGGTCACCGTCGGGCAGGAGCGGCGGATCGCGCGCAGCGCATGCAGCGCGGAGGCGGGCTGGTCCATGGTGAGCACCACCGCCGCCGCATCGCCCGCCCGGACCCGGGCCAGCAGCTCGGCGCGCGTGGCGTTGCCGAACCAGACCGGCGCGCCGCGCGCGTGCAGCGCGGCGACGCGCGCCGCGTCGCTCTCGAGTGCGACCCAGCGCACCCCCTGGGCATCGAGCAGCCGGGAGATCGACTCGCCCACCCGGCCGTAGCCCGCGATCACCACGTGCCCGCCCTCGGGCGCCGCCAGCACCGCCCCCGCAGCGCCGCCCTCGGCCGTCCGCTCGCCGCGGCGCTCGAGCCGGTCGCCGAGCCCGCGTCCGAGTCGCGCGGCGAACGGCGTGGCCACCAGCGACAGCCCGACCACGAGCAGCATGAACTGGCCGACCGGCGCGGGCACCAGACCCTCGAGCATCGCCACGCCCACGACGATGAACGCGAACTCGCCGCCCTGCCCGAGCAGCAGGCCGCCCTCGATCGCCCGCCCGGTCGGCAGCCCGCCGACGCGCAGCACCGCGGCGAGCACGGCCGCCTTGATGGCGAACAGCCCGAGCACGGCGGCCGGCAGCAGCACCGGATCGGCGAGCAATGCGCGCGGATCGATGCCCATCCCCACCGACATGAAGAACAGCCCCATCAGCAGGCCCCGGAACGGCTCGATGGTCACCTCCACCTCGTGCCTGAACTCGGTCTCCGACAGCAGCAGTCCGGCGAGCAGCGCGCCCAGCGCCATCGACAGGCCCGCGGCCGCGGTGAGCCCGGCGATGCTGAGGGTGGCGAGCAGCGTCAGGGCCATGAACACGTCGGGCTGGCGGTCGCGGGCCAGGGTCCGGAAGAGCGGGCGGATGAGCCGCCGGCCGATCAGCGCGATCGCGACCACCGCCAGCGTCGCCTTGGCGAAGGCCCAGCCGATGCGCCCGGCGGTCTCGCCGATCCCGGAGACCAGGTCGGCGCTGCCGGCACGGTGCACGTCGGCCAGCACACCCACCAGCACCAGCAGCGGCACGACCGCGAGGTCCTGGAACATCAGCACCGAGAAGCAGGCCTGGCCCATCGGCGTGCCGAGGGCGCGCCGTTCGCCGAGGAGCTGCAGCGCCACCGCGGTCGAGGACAGCGCGAGCACGCCACCCAGCACCACCGCGGCCGGCCAGGGGTTGCCGAACCACGCCGCCAGGCCTCCGATCGCCAGCGCGCTGATGGCGAGCTGGGCCGTGCCGGCTCCGAACACCCAGCGTCGCAGCGCCCACAGCCGCTCGGCCGACAGCTCCAGGCCGATCATGAACATCAGGAACAGCACGCCGAGCTCGGCCAGCGCGGCCACGCCCTGCAGTTCGGGGAAGCTGATCGCGGCGATCCACGGCGAGCCTCCGGCCAGCGCGCCCAGACCGTAGGGTCCGAGCAGCGTGCCCGCGGCCAGGAAGCCGACGACCTGGTTCACGCGCAGGCGACGCAGCAGCGGGATGAGGACGCCCGCGAGCACCAGGAACAGCAGGATCTCGCGCAGGTACGGGAACGACGGGGAGGCGTGCATGTCGCCCGACCGTAGCGGTCGGGGCGGCCCGAGTCAACGCGCCCTGCCCGGGTTGGCACGGCGTCGACGCATCGCCTACCCTCGGGGGCGACCGCCGCCGTCCCGGTGCGGTCATCGCAGCCGGACCGCCATGACGCCACGCCTCCCGACGCCCTCGCCGGCCGCCCGCCTGATCCTGCTCGCCTGCGCGACGCTCGTGGCGGGCGGCTGCGCCCTGGCGCCCGCCCCTTCCGCGACAGCCGCGGGGGCGGCTCCGACCGCCGGGGTCGGCGGCCCGCCCGGGTCCGCCGCCCCGGCCGGCGCACGCGCGGCAATGCCCTCGGCCGGCGCGACGGCACTGGCCGCCGAGCCGCAGGCGCTCGCCGACGCGATGCGCGGCGTGCCGGTCGTGCTGCTCGGCGAGGTGCACGACAACGCAGCGCAGCACGCGCTGCGCGCGGACGCGCTCGCGCGCCTCGTCGCCGGCGGCGCACGACCGGCGCTCGCCTTCGAGCAGCTCGACCGCGAGCGCCAGGCCGACGTCGACCGGGCCCGCCGGGAACGGCCCCGCGACGTCGACTGGCTGATCGCGCAGGCCGCCGGCCGCGACGGCTGGGACTGGGCGCTGTACCGGCCGTTCCTGCGGCTCGCGCTGGACAACGACCTGCCGATCGTCGCGGCGAACCTGTCGCGCGCCGATGCGTCGCGGGTGATCCGCGAAGGCTACGGTGCCGCGTTCGACGCCCCCGCCCGCGCCACGCTCGGGCTCGATGCGGTGCCGGCCGACCTGCTGGCCGCGCACGAGCGCGAGGTCGACGTCGGGCACTGCGGCCTGATGCCGCAGGCGATGCTCGCACCGATGGCGCGCGCGCAGCTCGCCCGCGACGCCGCGCTCGCGGCGGCCATCGCCCCGCACGCGGCACGCGGCGTGGTGCTGCTGACCGGCAACGGCCACGCGCGACGGGACCTCGGCGTGCCGCGCTGGCTGCCGGCGGAGATGCGCGGTCGGGCGCTGTCGATCGGACTGCTCGAGCCGGCGACGATCGCGTCGATGCCTCCGGGGGCCTTCGATCGCGTGGTCACGACCGTGGCCGCGCCGCGCTCGGACCCCTGCGAATCGCTGAAGGCCCGCATGGCGCCCGGCGGCGCGAGACCGCAGCCTCGCTAGCCAGCGGACCGCGTCGGCACATCAGGGCCGGTAGTCGGCGAACTTCTCGAGCACGCGGTCCATCTCGTCGGCCGGCAGGAGGTCGGGCTCGCCGAGCGCGAGCGCGAGGCCGTAGGTGCGGGCCAGCCACTCGAGCTCGACGGCGAGCGCGAGCGCCGCCTCGAGCGAGGCTCCGACCGCGATCATCCCGTGGTGCGCCAGCAGGCACGCCCGCCGACCGTCGAGTGCGGCCAGCGCATGGTCGGACAGGGCCTGCGTGCCGAAGGTCGCGTACGGCGCGCAGCGCACGTCGTGGCCGCCCGCGGCGGCCACCATGTAGTGGAACGCGGGGATGCCGG
>RPRK01000213.1 GCA_003818495.1 Burkholderiales bacterium | reverse complement strand
CGCACCATGTGCTCGAGCGGCGTGTCCGCCGGGCTCAGCACGTCGAGCTCCTGCTGCGCGAAGTAGCCGATCGACAGGCCCTTGCCCTCGGTGATCTCGCCGCCGAGCGCCTTCAGGTCGCGCGCCACCGTCTTCACGAAGGTGGACTTGCCCTGCCCGTTGGCGCCGAGGATGCCGATGCGCTGCCCGGCCAGCACCGAGCGGCTCACGCCACCGACGATCACGCGCGGCTCGCCGTCGACGATGTAGCCGAAGTCGGCGCCGCTGATCGACAGCATCGGGTTCGGCAGGTTGAGCGGCTCGCGGAACTCGAACTCGAAGTCGGCGCTGGCCAGCATCGGCGCGACCTTCTCCATCCGCTCGATCGCCTTGACTCGGCTCTGCGCCTGCTTGGCCTTGCTCGCCTTGGCCTTGAAGCGGTCGATGAACTTCTGCAGGTGGGCGATCTTCTCCTGCTGCTTGGCGAAGGCCGCCTGCTGCAGCAGCAGCTGCTCGGAGCGCAGCTCCTCGAACTTGCTGTAGTTGCCGCCGTAGCGCGTGAGCTGCGCGTTGTCGACGTGCACGGTCACGCCGGTGACGGAGTCGAGGAACTCGCGGTCGTGGCTGATCACCAGCATCGTGCCGGCGTAGGTCTTGAGCCAGGCCTCCAGCCAGACCAGCGCATCGAGGTCCAGGTGGTTGGTGGGCTCGTCGAGCAGCAGCAGGTCGCTCGGGCACATCAGCGCGCGCGCGAGCTGCAGGCGCATCCGCCAGCCGCCGGAGAAGCTGTCGACCGGGCGCTCGAGCTCGTCGGTGCCGAACCCCAGGCCCAGGATCAGCGCCTGCGCGCGCGCGGTCGCGTCGTGCTCGCCGGCGTCGGCGAGGTCGACGTGCGCCTGCGCGATCGCCATGCCGGCATCGGGATCGTCGGGGTCACGCTCGAAGTCGCGCTCGGCGATGGCGAGCGCCTCGCGCAGCGCACCGAGCCGCGTGTCGCCGCCGACGACGAACGCGGTGGCGCTCTCGTCGGTCTCGGGCATGTCCTGCGCGACCTGCGCGAGCCGCCACTGCTTGGGATACGAGAACTCGCCCGCGTCCTCGTGGAGCGTGCCGTCGAGCAGGCGGAACAGCGTGGACTTGCCGACGCCGTTGCGTCCGACCAGCCCGACCCGCTCGCCGGGCGCGACGACGACCGAGGCACGATCGAGCAGCACCTTGGAGCCGCGGCGCAGGACGAGGTTCTTCAGGGTGATCAAGGAGGAGGCGCTCCGGCGCGTGAAGGAGGGGGACGAAGTCAGGAGGACGGGTCGCCCGCTTCAGGAGCCCGAGTGTAACCGCGCGGCATGGCACGGCCCCGTCGCCGGCCCGCCGCCGGCCCGTCCAGCGCCCGTCGAGGGCATCGCGGGGCCCGTCGGGGCCCGTCGGGGGCCGGCTGCGGCCGGGCTGGACACGTTGCGGGGCGCCGGTCACCATCGGACATCCGCTCGCTTCGAAGCGGTCGCCCCCCGAGGAGACTCCATGCACCCCCTGCGCACCCTTCGCGTCGCCCTGGCCGGCGCGACGCTGGCCTTCGCGAGCGCCGCCGGCGCCGCCGAGACCGTGAAGATCGCGTTCATCGACGTGCTGTCCGGACCGTTCGCCCTCGCCGGCGAAGGCTCGCTGCGCCAGCTCAAGGAGGTGGTCGCGCAGCTCAACGCGCGCGCGGGCGCCAACGAACCGAAGCTCGAGGTGGTGCCCTTCGACAACAAGGGCTCGCCCCAGGAGAGCCTGACCGTGCTCAAGACGGTCACCGACCAGGGCATCCGCTACATCACGCAGGGCGGCGGCTCGGGGGTGGCGTTCGCGCTGTCCGAGGCGATCACGCGGCTGGCCGAGCGCGAGCCGTCCAAGTCGATCGTCTACCTGAACTACTCGGCGATGGATCCCGGCCTGACGAACGACAAGTGCAGCTTCTGGCACTTCCGGTTCTTCCCCTCGAGCGAGATGAACATCGAGGCGCTCACCACCTACATGATCGGCAAGAAGGACATCAAGAACGTCTACCTGCTGAACCAGAACTACACGCACGGCCAGCAGGTGGCACGCGCCTCGCGCGAGTACCTCGCCCGCAAGCGCCCCGACATCAAGATCGTCGGCGAGGACTTCGTGCCGATCGCGCAGACCCGCGACTTCGCGCCCTACATCTCCAAGATCAAGGCGGCCGGCGCGGACACCGTCATCACCTCGAACTGGGGCAGCGACCTCACGCTGCTGTTCAAGGCGGCCAAGGACGGCGGCCTGAACACGTACATCTACACGCTGAACGCCAACAATCCGGGCAGCCCGGCGCAGCTCGGCAACTACGGCGCCGAGAAGGTCGGCGTGGTGTGGAACTGGGTCACCAACGCGCCGACGCCCGAGCTCGAGAAGATCTACGTCGACTACAAGAAGAAGAGCGGCGAGGACTTCATCTTCGCGGCGCATTGGGACAGCATGAACATGCTGAACGCGGCGTTCCGGCAGGCGAAGTCGACCGATCCGACCCGGGTCGCCTACGCGCTCGAGGGCATGAAGTACAAGAGCCCGCAGGGCGAGGTCGAGATGCGCCGCACCGACCACCAGCTGCTCGGGCCGCTGTACCTCGGCATCTGGGCCAAGCAGGACGGCAAGCGCGTGAAGTACGACGCCGAGAACACCGGCTACGGCTTTCGGGTCGAGGCGGCGGTCGACGCCTACGTCAGCGCACAGCCGACCTCGTGCCAGATGAAGCGCCCGCCCAAGCCCTGAGCCCGCGGGATCGGGACGCGCAGGAGGTTCGCCCCCGGCGTCTCAGCCGGCGCCCGGCCCGCCGTAGGGCAGGCGCAGCGTGAACGCTGCGCCGCGCCCGGCGCCCTCGCTGCGCACGCCGATCGCGCCGCCGTGCAGCGCGGCGAGTCGCCGCACCAGCGCCAGCCCGATGCCCAGCCCGCCCTCGGCGCGGCCGCGGCCGGCCTCGAGCTGCACGAACGGCTCGAAGATGCGCGGCAGGTCGTCCGGCGCGATGCCGATGCCGTCGTCGGCGACCTCGACCTCCACGGCGGCGCCCGCTCCCCGGACCGACACGCGGATCTCGCCGCCGCGCGGGGTGTACTTCACCGCGTTGTGCAGCAGGTTCTCGAGCATCTGGGCGATGCGCACCGGATCGGCGAGGACCTCGTCCTCGGCGGCCCGGATCGCGAGCTCGACCCGCTGCCCGCGCGCCGCGACCTCGGCCGCCACCGACTCGAGCGCCTCGCGCACCGCGGATCCCACCGAGACCGGCTCGCAGCGCAGATCGATCTTGCCGCTGCTGACCCGGGTGACCTCCAGCAGTTCGTCGACCAGCGCGGCGAGTCGCGCCCGCTGACGCTCGGCCATCGCCAGCAGCGCGCGTTCGTCCGTGCCGAGGGCCGCGCTGCGCGCGAGCAGCCGCAGCACGTTGGTCAGGGGCGCGAGCGGGTTGCGCAGCTCGTGGGACAGCACCGCCAGGAACTCGTCCTTGTTGCGGTCCGCATCGGCCAGTCGGGCTTCGCGCTCGAGCAGCTGCAGCTCGATGTGCTTGCGCGCGGTGATGTCGCGCACCTGCAGGCACATGCCGTCGCCGCAGGGCGACGCCTCCACCTCCACCCAGCGGCCGTCGCGCCGCACCGACTCGGCCTCGACGCGCGCGACGGCACGCTCGCGCATCGCCGCGACGAAGGGTGCGTCGAACGGCGAACCGGCGGCCGACGGAAAGGCCTCCCAGACGGTCCGTCCGAGGACCTCCTCGCGGGTACGCCCGAAATGGCGTTCGGCACAGGCGTTGAAGAACACGATCCGCCAGTGTGCATCGACGACGTAGAACGCATCGCGGATGCTCTCGAGGGCGAGCAGCGGCGGAAACGGCGGGGCGGGCGGCGGGGCGGGCGGCCCGCTGCCCGGCGGGGGTGCGTTCATCCGGACAGTGTGCGCCCGAGCGGCGCAGTGCGGTATCGGACGCTCACGCGATCGGGGTCGGTGGCGCAGGCCAGCCGATGCAGTCGGGATGGGCCCGGAAGTTGCGCAGCCACCAGCCCCAGTCCTCCGGGACCAGCGAGAACGGATCGGGGTGCGCGAGCTCGCGTGCCGCCCACACCGGCCAGTGCGGATTCGACAGCGCGGGCCGGCCGAGCATCACCAGGTCGATCGCCTCCTCGCGGATCACGCGGTCGGCGACCGCGGGCAGACCGAGGTTCCAGCTCGTGGCCACCGGGATGCCGACCTCGCGCCGCACCCGGGCGGCACGCTCGACCATGAAGGCGAGGTCGGCGAAGGGCTTGGGCGACATCTCGTCGGTGTTGAAGCCGATGCTCAGGTCGGCGAGGTCCAGGCCGTGGTCCTTCATCATCGCGACCGCGGCCAGCGCGTCGTCGAACTGCAGGCCCGCGGGGTTCAGGTCGTCCGAGCCCAGGCGCATGGTCAGCGGCAGACGCTCGGGCCACACCGCGCGCACCGCGTCCAGCGCCTCGAGGTGGTAGCGCACGCGATTCGCGAGCGGACCGCCGTAGCCATCGGTCCGCTGGTTGGCGAGCGGCGAGAGGAAGCTCGCCCCGAGGTAGCCGTGGGCGAAGTGCAGCTCCATCCATTCGAAGCCGGCGTCGAGCGCACGGCGGGCCGCGGCCGCGTACGCGCGATGGATGTCCGCGATCTCTTCGGTCGACAGCGGGTGCACCGGATACGGCCGCACGCCGCCGTAGGGCACGTCGGAGGGCCCGCGCACCTGCCAGCCGTCGGGATGGTCGGGGGGCAGCTGCACGCGGCCCAGCCACGGCGCGCACTCGCTGCCCTTGCGGCCGGTATGGCCGAGCTGGATCGCCGGCACCGCGCCCATCTCCTTGACGATCCGGGTGATGCGGGCCAGGCCCTCGATCTGCCCGTCCTCCCAGAGCCCCGCGCAGTGCACGCTGGTGCGGCCGTCGGGGGTGATGGCGATCTGTTCGGGGAAGACCAGGCCGAAGCCACCCGCCGCGCGCGAGCCGGTCAGCATCACGTGGAAGTCGCCGACCCGGCCGTCGACCGCGCGGTGCTGGGTCATCGGCGACATCGCGATGCGGTTGCGCAGCGTGACGCCCTTGATCGTGAGCGGGCTGAAGAGATCGGGCATCGGTGCGCTCCCGGCGCGGTGGCAGGACAGGCGAGAGCATCGCCCATCGCGGCCGCCCGCGGGTTCCGGGAATGCGCGGTCGCGGCTACCGGTCGCGCGTGCCGTAGAGCAGCGTGATGTTGACCCGCCGGTTCTCGTAGCCGGGCTTGAAGCGGAAGGTGTCGGTCTCGTGGAAGAGGCCCGAGTCGAACAGCATCGCCCGGTTGGCCCGGTACGGCACCCGGATCGCCTCGCTGCCCGAGGACTCGAGGAAGCGGCGGATCTCGGCCGCCTCGACGTTGAAGCGCCTGAAGCCCCAGTCCTGCGGCGCCTCGCGCGAATGCACGAGCAGCCCGCCGCCGCCGGGGTCGAGGTTCGCCTCGTCCGGCGTGACCCAGAAGTTCAGCTTGACCGCGGCCTCGTGGGCGTGCACGCCGGTGCCGCCGTACTGCGAGTCGTACTTGAAGGCCCACATCGTCTGCAGCGGCCGCTCGCCGATCACCCGCGGCATCCGCTCGCGCAGCTCCGCGGCGATCCGCAGCAGCAGCGGGTTCGCGAAGCCGTCGTGCATCGAGGCACCGAGGTAGCCGGCCTTGACGTCGTTCCAGACCGTCGCCTCCAGGCACCAGACGCGCAGCGCCTCGAGCGCGCCCGGCGCGAGCAGGCCGTCGATGCTGACCATGTTCGGTTCCGACCCGAGGTACCGGGCCTCGATGTCGCCCCAGTGCAGCGACTCGCTGATCATCGGCCCCTGCGGCAGCACGATGGCCGGCACGTGCAGCGGTCGCTTGTAGGAGGCGGCGAGCGTCGGATAGCGGCTCGGGTCGAGCGGCACCATGCTGTACGGATCGGCGGGCAAGCTCGGGTCGCCGAGCGCGCGCCGGTACTCGGCGATCACCGCGTCGTAGCCGGCTCCGATCTTCCCGGCGGCGCGCAGGTAGCCGAGCTGCTCGATGTCGTGCTCGAGCTTGAAGCGCGTGCAGCCCCAGTCCATGTCGCGCGGGTCGCAGCGGCTGGTCGCCAGCCGCTGCCCGACGACCGCGTCGGTCCACGGCTCGCCGCGGCGCAGCGCGCGCGCCGCATCGAAGTCGCGGGCGGCCGCATCGAGGCCGCCTCGGTCCATCCGCAGCAGCCCGAGGTTGAAGATCGCGTGCGCCGAATCGGGCACCACCCGCAGCGCCCGTTCGAGGTACGCCTCGCCTTCGGCGACCCGGCCGGCGTCGCGCGCGGCGACCCCGGCGTAGATCAGCGCGCCGGCGTTCTCGGGCTCGAGCTCGACGGCGCGCCCATAGGCGCGGAAGGCGTCGTCGCTGCGGCCCATCTCGTCGTTCACCGCGCCGAGCGCGACCAGCAGGTCCACCCGCGGGCCGTGCGCGGCGATCACGCGCTCGTAGGCCTCGGCGGCCTCGGCCGCGTGACCGGCGGCGGCCAGCGCGGCGGCCAGCGCGATCGCGGGCTCCGGCGGCGCGGGCTCGAGCCGTGCCCACGTGCGGCAGGCCTCGAGCTCGGTCTCGGCGTCGGCGCGCCGGCGGGCCAGGTGGGCGGCCGAGCAGGCCGACCGGGCGGCGTCCTCGATGCGTCCGGCCTGCTCCAGGCCGTGCGCGAGCGCGAGGCTGGCGCGAGCGTCCTCGGGGGCGAGCGCCACCGCGCGCCGCAGCGGGAACAGCGATTCGTCCGCGGCCGTCGGTCCGGGCGCCACGCGCGCCGGCACCACCACGCTCGAGAGCGTCTCGGCGCGTCGTTCGAGCCGTTCCTGGACCCGGCCCAGCAGCGTTCTCAGGCCCATGGCTCAGGCCTTCGCCCGGGCGATGCGCCCGAGGTAGCGCCGCACGATCGTCTGGCTGGCCGCCGGATCGGCGCCCGCCTCGGCGAGCCGCTCGCCGAGCGTCCGGCACAGGCGCGCCTTGCCGTAGACACCCAGCCGCTGCTCGCGCGAATACGCGACCGCCCGGGCCTCGACCTCGTCGATCAGGCCGGCGAGCGCCGGCGAATCGACGCGCGGACGCGCGGCCGGCGACAGGCTCGGCGCCAGCGCCTCGGACAACCCCTGCGCGAAGACATCGATCTCACGCGACTTGAACAACCCACCCAGCACGACGGCCCCCGTTGACACGGACTAAGTGGGTCGATGATAGGGGGCGACCCTTAGGAAGCCCCCGCAACGGCCGAGCTGGGCGACGGACGGCGGCCTGCGGGCCGACGAACCGCATGCGGTCGGCGTCCGCACCACGGGGGCCGGAGGGCGGCGGCGGGGTCGCGACGCCGGCGGGTCAGTCGGGGCGGCGACGGGAGGCCCCCTTCCCGACTTCCTTCCCGGCCCCCTCCTCCGACGTCGGGCCGACGGTATCGGCGGCACGGGCGCCGCGCCGGCCCAGCGGCTCGGGCCGGCCCTCGGTGCTGTCACGCACCGTCTGGCGCTCGGTCTCGGCGTTGAGCTGGGCGCCCAGGAGCACCGAATACGCCGCCACGAACAGCCACACCATCGTGACCGCGATCGCGCCGAGCGAGCCGTAGGTGGCGTCGTAGCTGTCCGAGTACGACACGTAGAGCGAGAAGCCGATCGAGCCGACCACGAACAGCACGGACGCACCCGCCGCGCCGGGACTGACCCAGCGCCACCGCGGCTCGTCGCGATCGGGCGCGTACCGGTAGAGCACCGCGAGCGCCCCCATCAGGAACAGCAGCAGCAGCGGCCAGCGCAGCAGCGACAGCGCCCACGCCATCCCCTCCCCCAGGCCGATCCACCCGAGCACCAGCGGCACCACGGCGACCAGCGCGAGCGCCACCAGCACGAAGACGATGAGCGCGAGCGTGAGCCCGACCGCGATCAGGTTCAGCCGCACGAAGCCCCGGGACTCGCGCTCGTCGTAGGCGACGTTGATGGAGTCGATCAGTGCCTTGGT
>RPRK01000212.1 GCA_003818495.1 Burkholderiales bacterium | reverse complement strand
GCCGACGCCGGCACGATGTCCGACGCCGCGCCCCGGATGTCGGCCTTCAGCCGTCGCCGCCGCTTTAGCGCGAGTCATGTCCGGGCCCGCCTCGCCCAGCTCGATGCGCTGCTCGCGGAGGTCGACGCGTGGCTCGCCGGGGCCCGCGCCCACCGCGACGCCATCGATGCCGACCTGCGCGGCAACCTGTTCGTCGCACAGGGGTTCGCGGCACAGGTGCTCGACCGCCTGGGGCAGGGCGAAGCCGCCGTCCGCGCGCTCCGCGACGGGCTCGAGGGCACGCGCAGTGCATTCGCCGAGCTGCCGCTCGCCGAGACCGACGATGGCCGGATCCCCGAACCCGTTTCGGCCTGACGCGCTCGAGACGCGCCTGGCACCGCTCGATGCGTTGCCGCGCACGCTCTGGCTGTCGGCGATCGTCAACAACGAAGGCGACCCGTTCGAACGTCTCGCCTGGGTCGCACGGGCCCGGGAGCGGCTGATCGGGGGCGAGTCGCCGTTCTGCGCGGTGCCGGACCGTGCGCTGCCTCCCGAACTCGCCGAGGCCTTCGCGCCGGCGTTCGATCGGCTCGGGCTCGTCGGTCTGTCGCGTGGCCAGCCGGCGATCGCCGAGCAGGTCGTCCGGTCGCTGCTGTGGCACCTCGACCAGATCGCCCGACTCGCGGATGCGATGCCGCGGACCGTTGCGATCGAGCGTGTCGTCGCCGCGTTCCAGGCCGAATGGGTCGAACGTGGCGAGGCGCTGCACGAGGTCATGCGGCTGGTCGAGTCCCCGGACGGCGTCGCCAATTTCGCCCGATGGAGCGAGCTCCAGGGGCTGCTCAGGTCCGATTCGTGGCAGGGCATCCTCGAGGCGCGCGAGCGGGTGGAACGGATGCCCCAGCTCGCTGCGCTGATCCGTCGCCTCGGCCGCGCCCGGCCGCGCGAGGAGGAGCGCGTCGCGTTCGACGACTCGGCGGGCGCCGACGGCCCGCCGCAGTGGGTCCTGCGCAGCGCCGAGGTCGAGCTGCCCGGCACGCCCGTCGAGGTGGAGGGCGTGCGCCGCTCGGGCGATCCGTCTCGGATGCTGCCGATCGAGGCGCTGTGGCGTTCGAAGCGGCTCGATCCGATCCGGGCGCGGCGTCTGCGCCGGCTGTTCGCGGCCCGCCTGGCGGAACAGTCGCTGCTCGCCTGGCAGCATCGCGACCGCTGGGAGCAGCCCGCCTGGGTGTCGGAGCCCGGGAACCGCCGCGTGCCGCGCCCGATTCGCCGGCCGGTGCTCGAGGCGGGTCCGATCGTGGTCTGCGTCGACACCTCCGCCTCGATGTCCGGCGGACCGGAGCGGGTGGCCAAGGCGATCGTCGTGCAGGCGCTGCGGACGGCCGCGTCCGAGCATCGGCGCTGCTACGTGTACGCGTTCAGCGGTGCGCGCCAGGTCGTCGAATCCGAACTCTCGTCCGATCTCGACGGGCTGCAGCGGCTCGCCGGATTCGTCGCCGCGAGCTTCCATGGCGGGACCGATGTCGTGGAGCCGATCGAGCGGGCCCTGGCACGCATCCACGAGGCCGGCTGGCGTCAGGCCGACCTGCTGATCGCGTCCGACGGCGAGTTCGGTCCCACCGCCGAGACGGTGGCCGCGGTGCAGGCGGCCCGCGCCGCACTCGGTCTGCGCGTTCAGGGCGTGCTGATCGGCGACCGCGAGACCCAGGGCATGCGCTCGGTCGTCGACGACACGTTCTGGGTCCGCGACTGGCGGCGCTACGGCGGCCGGCACGGGCAGATCGACCCGCCGGTGCACGACCGGAACCTCACCGGACTGTTCTTCCCGAACATCTCGGCCACCCCCGGCACCGGTACCCCGCTGCCGGGCATGCGCAGCCGAACCGGCGACGTCCGCCATGACTGAGCGACGGTGGCGCGCGCTGTGGGGCCCGGTCGTTCTCGCGGTCGCGGGCGCGCTCGCCGTCGTGCCTGCGGCCCGGGCGCAGGGCGAGGGGCAGACCGAGCCGCCGTCGCGCGAGGCGCCGGTGCGCGACGGACCGCCGCGGATCGAGCCGCTGCGGGTGCTGGCCGGCGTGGATCCGGATCGAGCGATGAGCGATGACGAGGCACGAGCCCTCCAGGAATCGGTCCGCCTGACCCGGGAGGACACCTCGGACGCGCTCCTGCGCGAGCGCATCGACTGCTATCGACGGTTCTTCGTGAACGCCTGCCTCTCCGACGTGGCGCGGCGCGAGCGACTCGTTCGGGCACGCCTCGACCGCCTCGAGGTGGCGGCGAACCGAGCGCTGCGCGAGCATGCGGCCTTCGAGCTCAACGAGCGTGTCGCCGCCGATCTCGAACGGCGCGGAGCGACCGAGACCGAGGACACCGCCCGGCGCGACGAGAATCGGCGCGCCTACGAGGCGAGGCAGGCGGCCGCCGAAGCCGAGCAGGCGCGTCGCGAGGCCGAGGCGCCGGAGGTGGCGCGCCGAGCGGAGGCCAACCGTCTCGAACGCGCACGGCGCGAAGCCGAGAATGCGGCCCGCCGTCAGGAGGCCGAACAGCGCGCGAAGCAGGATGCGCCGAACGCGGCGGCCCGTGCGCGCGAACTCGAGGCGCGTCGTCTCGACCGGGAGGCGGGCGACGCCCGGGAACAGGAGCGCCGGGATGCCCGCCGTGCGGACCGCGAGCGGAACGACGAAGCGGCGCGTCGCCGGGCCGACTCGCCGCCTTCGACCCGCCGCCCCGGGGCGCGTCCCCCGGCGGGCGGTGCGACGGCGCCGGGCGGGGCGGCGGCTCCTGGAGGCGGCGTGCCGCCGACCGTCCCGCCTTCTCCGGCTGCTCCCGGCGCGGCGAGCGGCAGCCGCTGAGTCCCGGAGGGTGCGAGCGTCGCCGCAGGGCCGCTCAGGCGCCGGGCGCGGGATCGAGTCGGAGCAGCACCATCGAGCAGTTGTCGCCGTGGCCCTGTGCGCGGCCGCGTGCGCGACCGATCAGATCGCCGAGCACCTCGCGCGGCGCGCCGACGTCGATCGCCCCAGCGATCTCCTCGTCGTCGAGGTCGCGCCAGGCACCGTCCGAGCACAGCAGGAACGCATCGCCGAGCCGCGGCTCGCGGATCCCGGTGACGGTGGGGCAGGGCACCCGGCTGCCGCCGAGCGCCTGGGTCAGACGGGCCGCCGACGGATGCAGCCTCGCCCGGTCCGCGTTCATCCGACCCTCCCGGCGCAGCTGCTCGCCATAGGTGTCGTCCAGCGATCGATGGGCGATCCGACCATCGCGGACGTGATAGACGCGGCTGTCGCCGACGTGGCACCAGTCGACGCGATGCGGCTGGACCAGGACGGCCGCGAGGGTCGAGTGCGGCTCGAGGGCTGCCGTCACCCCCGCGAGCTGCAGGACGACGTGCACCTCGGAGACGAGGTCCTCGAAGAAGCGGTCGGCCGAGTCGTCGGGGCCATGCTCGTCGAACAGGCGCTGGGCGGTCGTCATCACCTGCTCGGATGCGAGCGAGCCGCCCGCGCGTCCGCCCACGCCGTCGGCCAGCAGCCCGAGGACACAGCGCGGCGCGCGCCGGCCGCGCAGGATCGCCACGCGGTCCTGCTGCTCGGGCCGGTCGCCCGGATGCTGCGCCGCGCAGGCGGCGATCGAGAAGACGTTCGGGGACTCTTGGACGGCGCTCATGCTGAGGCTTATGATTCCACCCCCGCCCTGGGACGGGAACGACCACTCATCGGCACGAATCGAGACCGTCACGCATGCGAGATCCGGAGGCCCTGAAACGCAGGATCGCTGAACTTCAGAACGAGCACCGTGGCCTCGACGCCACGATTGCCGGGCTGGCCGAGGCGATTCCGCCGGACGAGATGCAGATCCGGCGTCTCAAGAAACGCAAGCTCCAGATCAAGGACACCATCGTTCTGCTGCAGATGCAGCTGACGCCGGACGTCCCCGCGTGAGCGGCGACGAGGCGCTGCCCGGCGCCGTCGCCCCCGATCTGCCCGAGTTCGCCCGTGCCGCGCTCGCCGAGGGCGGGCCGCTGGCGAAGGCGCTGCCCGGCTTCCGACCCCGAGCCGGCCAGCAGGCGCTGGCGGCCAGCATCGCGCGTGCGATCGTCGAACGCGGGGCGCTGGTGGCCGAGGCCGGCACCGGTACCGGCAAGACCTACGCCTACCTCGTGCCGCTGCTGCTGGCGGGCGGCAAGGCGATGATCTCCACCGGCACCCGCCCGCTGCAGGACCAGCTCCATGCGCGCGACCTGCCGGTGGTGCGTGCCGCGCTCGGCGCGGGTCTGCAGACCGCGCTGCTCAAGGGGCGCGCGAACTACGTCTGTCACCATCACCTCGAGCGTCATCTGTCGGAGGGGCGGTTCCCCGATCCGGGCACGCCCGGCAAGCTCAGGCGCATCCACCGCTTCGCCGCCATCAGCGCGAGCGGCGACCGCGCCGAGTGCACCGATCTCCCCGAGGACGACGCCGCCTGGGCGTACGCGACCTCGAGCCGCGAGAACTGCCTCGGCCAGGACTGCCCGGACCTGGCCCGCTGCTTCGTCGTCCGCGCCCGTCGCGAGGCGATGAATGCCGACCTGGTCGTGGTCAACCATCACCTGTTCTGTGCCGACCTCGCGCTGCGCGAGGACTCGCTGGGAGAACTGCTGCCGACCGCCGATGCGGTGGTCTTCGACGAGGCGCACCAGCTGCCGGAGGCGGCCACGGAGTTCTTCGGCGAGGCGGTCTCGACGCGTCAGCTCTTCGAGCTCTCCCGTGATCTGGTCCGAGCCGGTGTCGTGCAGGCGCCCGACGGCGCGGACTGGCGTGCGCTCGCCGACCGGCTCGAGCATGCGAGCCGCGAGCTTCGGCTGGCCTTCGAGGCCGGCGACGATCGCGGTCGTGCGCTGCGCGGGGGCGCCCGGGGTGCCGTGTCGCGGCGCTGGACCGCTGAGCAGCTGCGCACGCTCCCCGAACTGGAGGACACGCTCGACGCGGTGCTCGCCGATCTGGTCTCCGTCTCGGCGATCGTCGCGGTCAATGCAGGGCGCGGCCCGGACCTCGATCGATGCGGGCTGCGCGCGACCGAGATCGGCGAGCGGCTGCAGCGCTGGAGCGCGGCGCTCGCGGCCGACGAACGGGGCGGGCGTCCCGCACCGCGCGGCCTCGACGTCGACGAGAGCGACGGCGTGATCGTCGTCGAGCCCGAGGGCGCTGCACCGCCGCTGCCCGGTGCCGAGGATCCCGCGGTCGTCTGGGCCGAGACCGGCGCCCAGCACGCGACGCTGCGGCGCACCCCGCTGTCGGTCGCGGCCTCGTTCCAGCGGCATCGCGCCGGCACCCCGCGCGCCTGGATCTTCCTCTCCGCGACGCTTTCGGTCGGCGGCGACTTCGGGCACTTCGTCGACGCACTCGGTCTGCACGATGCGCGCTGCGAACGCTGGGACAGTCCGTTCGACTTCGACCGGCAGGCCGCGCTCTGGATCCCCCGGGGCATCGGCGAGGCGTCGGCGCCGGGCTTCCCGCAGCGCGTCGCGCAGGCGGCCTGGCCGCTGCTGGTCGCGAATCGCGGGCGTGCGTTCTTCCTGTGCACGACGCTGCGCGCGATGCGCGAGATCGCAGATCGGCTCGGCGAGCTCGACGCGGCAGAGGGGATCGGCCTGACCCGGCTGGTGCAGGGGGAGGCCCCTCGCGCGCTGCTGCTCGAGCGCTTCCGGAGCGAGCCGAATGCCGTGCTGATCGGGAGTGCGAGCTTCTGGGAGGGCGTCGACGTGGCCGGCGATGCGCTGTCGCTGGTGGTGATCGACAAGCTGCCGTTCGCGCCGCCCGACGACCCGGTGGTCAAGGCCCGCGGCGAAGCGCTGCGCCGCGCCGGACGCGATCCGTTCTCTCACGAGCAGTTGCCTGCCGCCGCGATGGCGCTCAAGCAGGGGGCCGGGCGGCTCATCCGATCGGAGAGCGACCGCGGCGTGCTCCTGGTGTGCGACGAGCGGCTCGTGACCCGCGGCTACGGTCGCCGGCTCATCGCCAGCCTGCCGCCGTTCAGGCGGGTGGAGCGCTGGCAGGACGCGGTGCCGTTCCTGCCCGGCGCTGAGGCCGCCGTACGCTGATCGAGAGACGCCGGCTCAGCGCCAGACCTGCCACCACGACCGGTCGTCGAAGCGCAGTCCGGTGGCGAACAGTTCGGACTCCGGGAAGTTGCGGCGCAGGATGCGCTCCGCATCGCCGCGGAGCTCCTCCAGGCCGAGGCGCTCGTACGACTTCATCATGATGAAGAGCGCCTCCTCGACCGCGGGCGAGCCCTGGTACTGCGCCACCACGCCCTGCGCCCGGTTCACCGCGGCGAGGAACGCGCCGCGGCTGTAGTAGTAGCGGGCGATGTGGACTTCGCCTCCCGCCATGGCGTTGACCAGATAGCGCATGCGCTGCCGGGCGTCCTCGGCGTACTTGCTGTCGGGAAAGCGGACCAGGACCTGGCGGAAGGCCTCGAACGATTCGCGGGCCGCCTTCAGGTCACGCTCGGAGAGGTCCTGGCCGCCGAGGCGCGCCATCACGCCCTGTTCGTCGTTGAAGTTGATCAGGCCCTTCAGGTAGTACGCGTAGTCCAGCTTGTCGCTGGTGGGGTAGAGGCGGATGAAGCGCTCGATGGCGATCAGCGCCTGGGTCCGGTCGCCGTCCTTGTAGAACGCGAAGGCCGTGTCGAGCTGGGCCTGCTGAGCCCATGCGCCGAACGGATAGCGCGATTCGAGCTTGGTCAGCAGCTTGATCGCCTCGCCGTAGCGACCGGACGCCATCTCGTCCTTCGATTCGGCATAGATTTCGTCGGGCGTCATCTTCGCGGTACGATCGACGTCGCCCTTCCCGAAGATGCCGCATCCGGCGATCGTGGTCAGCACGAGGACCGCGGCCGCGGCGCGCCGCACCCCGGCGAGAAACTTCATCGCCATCTTCATCCCCGTCCATGCAAGATCATCCCGCCGATTATAGCGAAGGGGGTCAGGCCGACGCCGGCCCCCCCGACGACGACGGGCCCGCCGGCGGTCACGTGCTGCCCGCGCCGCTGCATTTCGAGGCCCGCATCGGTGCTGGCGAACGGCTCGACCGGTTCCTGTCGAGCCGCATCGAAGGCGTCTCGCGGACCCGGATCCAGCGCTGGATCGCGCTCGGCGCGGTGATGGTCGATGGCGTGCCCGCGCTGCCCAGCCGGCGGCTGCGTGGTCTCGAGGCGGTGGATGCATGGCCGCTGCCGAACGAGGCGGAGCGTGCCTTCGAGCCCGACGACATCCCGCTGCGGATCGTCCACGAGGACGCCGACCTGATGATCGTCGAGAAGCCCGCCGGCCTCGTCGTCCATCCGGCACCGGGCAACTGGCGGGGCACGCTGATGAACGGCCTGCTCCATGCCCGACCCGACTCGGCGGGTCTGCCGCGCGCGGGCATCGTCCATCGGCTCGACAAGGACACCAGCGGTCTGATGATGGTCGCCCGCAGCGAGCGGGCGTTCGAGCGGCTCACGGCGGCCCTCGCCGCACGCACCATCGGACGTCGCTACCTCGCGGTGGTGGAGGGCACGCCGCTGGCGCAGTTCACCATCGACGCCCCGATCGGACGCGATCCGCGCGAGCGGCTGCGGATGGCGGTCGTCGAGCCCGAGCGCGGCCGGCGTGCGGTGACGCACGTGACGCGCCTGGCGGCCGCCTCGGGCGCCGCCACGGTCGAGTGCCGCCTCGAGACCGGCCGCACCCACCAGATCCGGGTGCACCTCGCGAGCCGCGGCCATGCGCTGGTCGGCGACACCACGTACGGCGGCCGCGTGCGCGCCGGCTTCGCTCGCCAGGCGCTGCACGCCTGGCGCCTGGAGTTCGTGCATCCGACGCGCGAGGTCCCGATGCGCTTCGCCAGCCCGGCGCCTGCGGACCTGGTCGCCTTGCTCGCCGCGCTCGGGCTGCCCGAGCCCGATCCCTCGGTCGACCTCGCCGGCAGCGCGCGGTGATCGGACCTGCGACCCTGCCCGGCATCGTGCCGGACTGGCCCGTCGCGAACGCGGTCAGGGCCTTCGTGACCACGCGCGCCGGCGGTGTCAGCGCGGGCGCGTTCGGCCTCGTGGATGGGGCGGCAGG
>RPRK01000211.1 GCA_003818495.1 Burkholderiales bacterium | reverse complement strand
TCTGGCGGGCCCGCACGCGGATCGACGGCGCGTTCCGTCGGGATCCGGCGAATCGCGCCGCCTTCCTCGAGCTGCTGCAGGCGCCGCGGGGCGTCACGCGCGCGCTGCGCCGGATGAACCAGTGGTCGGTGCTGGGGCGGTACCTGCCCGCCTTCCGCCGGATCGTCGGTCGGATGCAGCACGACCTGTTCCACGTGTACACGGTCGACCAGCACATCCTGATGGTGGTGCGCAACCTGCGCCGCTTCTCGATGGCCGAGCACGCCCACGAGTACCCGTTCTGCAGCCAGCTCGCGGTGGGCTTCGAGCGGGTCTGGCTGCTGTACGTCGCCGCCCTCTTCCACGACATCGCCAAGGGCCGGGGCGGGGACCACTCCACGCTCGGCAAGCAGGACGCCCGGCGCTTCTGCCGGGAACACGGCCTGTCCGACGAGGACCGCGACCTGGTCGAGTTCCTGGTCGAGCACCACCTGACGATGTCCTCCGTCGCCCAGAAGCAGGACCTGAGCGATCCGGAGGTGATCTCCGCCTTCGCCCGGCGGGTCGGCACCGAGCGGCGCCTGACCGCGCTGTACCTGCTGACCGTCGCCGACATCCGCGGCACCAGCCCGAAGGTCTGGAACGCCTGGAAGGGCAAGCTGCTCGAGGACCTGTTCCGCGCCACCAAGCGCGTGCTGGGCGGCGAGACGGCGAGCGCCGATGCCCGCTTCGACGCCCGGCGCGCGGAATCGGTGCGGCTGCTCAATCTCCACGGGCTCTCGCCCGACGCCTACGCAGCCTTCTGGAAGCAGCTCGATCTCGGCTATTTCCTGCGCAACGACGCGCAGGACATCGCCTGGCAGACGCGGGTGCTGCACCGGCACCCGGACACCGAGACCCCTCTGGTCCGGACGCGGCTGGCGCCGATCGGCGAGGGCTTCCAGGTCGCGGTCTACCTGCCCGACCAGCCCGACCTGTTCGCCCGGATCTGCGGCTACTTCGACAGCAAGAACCTGTCGGTGCTCGACGCCCGCATCCACACCACCCGGCACGGACGGGCGCTCGACAGCTTCCTGGTGGTGGACCCGAACCACGCCTCGCAGTATCGGGACATCCTGTCGCTGGTCGAGGTCGAGCTCGCCGACCGGCTGGCGCAGCGCCGACCGCTCGAGTCGCCGGTGCGCGGGCGTGCCTCGCGCCGTTCCCGCTACTTCCCGATCGCGCCGAAGGTCGACCTGCGGCCGGACGAGCGCGGCAACCGCTACCTGCTGTCGGTGGTGGCCGGCGACCGCACGGGCCTGCTCTACGGCATCGCCCGTACCCTCGCCCGCCACGGCATCAACCTGCAGGCGGCGCGGATCATGACCCTGGGCGAACGTGCCGAGGACGTCTTCCTCATCGACGGGCCGGCGCTCGCGAATGCCCGCCACCAGATCCAGCTCGAGAGCGAGCTGCTCGACGCGATGCAGGGCTGATCAGTCGTCCCGGACGGCCTCGCCCGGGAACAGCGCCTCGACGAATCCGAAGCGGGTCAGGTCGCGGATGCGGGTGGGATAGAGCACGCCGTCGAGGTGGTCGCACTCGTGCTGGACCACTCGGGCATGGAAGCCGGTGGCGGTCCGGTCGATCGGGGCGCCGGTCGCGTCGAAGCCGCGGTAGCGGATGCGGGCGAGCCGGGGCACCCAGCCCCTCAGGCCGGGGACGGACAGGCAGCCCTCCCAGCCCTCCTCCTCGTCGGGTGCGAGCGCCTCGATCAGCGGATTCACCAGCACCGTCGGCGGCACCGGCTCGGCCTCGGGATAGCGCGGGTTCGACTCGAAGCCGAAGATCACGACCCGCAGGTCCACGCCGATCTGAGGCGCCGCGAGGCCCGCGCCGTTGCGATCGGCCATCGTCTCGAACATGTCGGCGACGAGCGCGTGCAGCTCGGGCGTGTCGAAGCGCTCCACCGGCCGCGCGACCCGCAGCAGGCGCGGATCGCCCATCCGCAGCACGGTGTGGATCATCGGGCGGCCGCCCCCTGGAGGGTGTCGCGCAGGCTCGCGGCGAGCACCCGCCGAGTCCGCACCATCGCCGCTTCCATGACCGCGCCCATCGCTTCGATGGAGATCGCCTGCCGGCTGTCGCCGAGCCCGGCGGCGTGGTTGGCCACGACCGCCAGCACCGCGTACGGCAGCGACAGCTCGCGGGCCAGCACGGCCTCGGGCATCCCGGTCATGCCGACCAGGTCACAGCCGTCGCGCTCCATCCTCCGGATCTCGGCGGCGGTCTCGAGGCGGGGGCCCTGGGTGCAGCCGTAGCAGGCGCCTGCCAGCACCGGCTCGCCGGCCGCTGCCGCGCCGCGCAGCAGCCGAGCACGGATCGATTCGGCGTACGGCTGCGTGAAGTCGACGTGGGTGACGGGATTGTCGGGCCCTTCGAAGAAGGTGCTCTTGCGGCCGTGGGTGTAGTCGACGATCTGGTCGGGCACGACCAGCGTTCCCGGGCCGCAGTCCTGGCGGATGCCACCGACGGTGGCCACCGCCATCACCTCGGTCGCGCCGACGTGATGCAGCGCCCAGAGGTTGGCGCGGTAGTTGATCTGATGGGGCGCGATGGTGTGACCGTAGCCGTGCCGGGCCAGGAACACGACGTCGACGCCGTCGATGGTGCCGAAGGACAGCGCGCAGGACGGGTCGCCGAAGGGCGTGCGCACCACCTCGCGACGTTCGAGCTTCAGGTCGGCGAGCTTGGCGAGCCCGCTGCCGCCGATGATGGCATGCATGCGTGGAGGACTCCGCGGCCCGCTTCGGGGCCGCCGTCGTGACGGTGACCCGACGCGGGGTGCGTCGGGCGTCGGCCGGTCAGCGGCCCTGGCGACGCTCGAGGAACGCGGCGAAATCCGCGCCGACCTCGGGGTGCCGCAAGGCGAGCTCGACCGTTGCCTGAAGATACCCGATCTTGGATCCGCAATCGTAGCGGGTGCCGTCGAAGCGGTAGGCGAGCACCGGCTCCTCGCTGATCAGGCGGGCCAGGGCGTCGGTGAGCTGGATCTCGCCGCCGGCGCCCGGGCGGATCTCCGCGAGGTGCCGGAAGACCAGCGGCGTCAGCACGTACCGGCCGACGACAGCCAGCGTCGACGGCGCGACATCGGGCTTCGGCTTCTCGACGATGCCGGTCACGCGATCGGTCCGCTCGCCCCAGGGCGAGCTGGACACGATGCCGTAGGACGAGGTCTCCTCCCGGGAGACCTCCTGCACCGCGAGCACGCTCGAGTGATGCTTGGAGTACTCCTCGACCATCTGGGCCAGCACCGGCCGCCCGCTCGAACCGGCCTGCATCAGGTCGTCCGCGAGCAGGACCGCGAAGGGTTCCTCGCCCACGACCGAGCGGGCACACAGCACGGCGTGGCCCAGGCCCAGCGGCTCGGCCTGCCGGATGTACACGCAGTTGATGCCCTTGGGCACGGCATCCTTGACCGCCTCGAGCAGCGCGGTCTTGCCGCGCGCGGTGAGTTCGGCCTCCAGCTCGTAGGCCTTGTCGAAGTGGTCCTCGATGCTGCGCTTGCCGCGACCGGTGATGAAGATCATCTCGGTGATCCCGGCCGCCGCGGCTTCCTCGACGGCGTACTGGATCAGCGGCTTGTCGACCACCGGGAGCATCTCCTTCGGAGATGCCTTGGTGGCCGGAAGGAACCGCGTTCCGAGCCCGGCGACGGGGAAGACCGCCTTACGAATTTTCTTGGCCATCTCGTCCGATCATGCGAAAGAAGTGTTCGAGGTCGAGCACCGGAATGCCCAGTTCGATAGCCTTGGCAATTTTGCTGCCCGGGTTCTCACCCGCAAGGACGAAGCTGGTGCGCTTCGAGACAGAGCCGGTGGCACTGCCGCCGTGCTGGCGGATCAGTGCCTCGGCCTCGTCCCGAGCCATTCCGGGAAGCGTCCCCGTCACGACGATGATGCGACCTTCCAGGACACCACCGGCTGCCGGGACCGACACGTGGCCGGTGCCGACCCCCTCGGAGGCGTCCGCGCCGTTGCGTCGGCGCGGCGGCGGTGCCGGCTCGATGCCCGCGGCGCGCAGCCCGGCGATGACCTCCCTGTTGTGCGGCTCGGCGGCGAAGGCCTGGATGGCGCGCATGATCTCGGGGCCCACGCCCTCGAGCGGCACCGGCAGCAGCGGCTCGCCCTTCGGGCGGGCGCGCGCGTTGTGCTTCTGGACGCTCGCCTTGGCCTCGATCAGGGCGGCCCAGTCGGCGTCGAGGGTCTCGTCGACCCCGCCGAACTCGACCGCGAGGATCCGGGCGATCTCCTCGCCGACGTGACGGATGCCGAGCGCGAAGAGGAAGCGCTCGAGCGCGACCGTACGGGACCCGGCGATCGCGGCGGCCAGGTTGGCGGCCGACTTCTCGCCCATGCGGTCCAGGCCGGCCAGTGTCGCCGCGTCGAGCCGGTACAGGTCCGCCGGCGTCTGGACGAGATCGCGCTCGACCAGCTGTTCGACGATCTTCTCGCCCAGCCCGTCGATGTCCATCGCCCGACGCTGCGCGAAATGCAGCAGGGCCTGCTTGCGCTGCGCCTTGCAGTAGAGCCCGCCCACGCACCGCCAGGCGACCTCGCCCTCCTCGCGCACGGCGGCGGAGCCGCACACCGGACAGCGCGACGGCATCGTGAACCGGCGCGCCTGCGCCGGGCGCGCCTCGGGCACGGCCCGCACGACCTCGGGAATGACGTCGCCGGCCCGGCGCACGATGACGGTGTCGCCGATCATCAGGTCCTTGCGGGCGAGCTCGTCCTCGTTGTGGAGGGTCGCGTTGGTGACGGTCACGCCGCCGACGAACACCGCCCTGAGCCGGGCCACCGGCGTCAGCACGCCGGTGCGTCCGACCTGCACGTCGATGTCGAGGAGCTCGGTCAGCGCCTCCTCGGCCGGGAACTTGTGGGCGATCGCGAAGCGCGGCGCCCGGGCGACGTAGCCGATCGCTTCGTGCCACTCGCGCTGGTCGACCTTGTAGACGACACCGTCGATGTCGTAGGGCAGCGCGGCCCGCCGGGCGCCCGTCTCGCGGTAGAAGCGCAGCAGACCCTCGACGTCGGGCACCGTGCAGCGATGGCTGCCGACCGGCAGCCCCAGCGAACCGAACCAGTCCAGCAGCGCAGCATGCGAGGCCGGCACCGCCAGGTCGTCGGACACGTCGCCCAGGCCGTATGCGAAGAAGCGCAGCGGCCGTTGGGCGGTGAGCGCCGGGTCGAGCTGGCGCAGGCTGCCGGCGGCGGCGTTGCGCGGATTGACGAAGGGCTTCTCGCCGCGGGCCCGCTGGGCGTCGTTCATCCGCTCGAAATCGCGGCGGAACATCAGCACCTCGCCGCGGATCTCGAGTCGGCGCGGTACGGGTCCGTCCAGGCGCAGCGGAATCGCCCGCACGGTGCGCAGGTTGGCGGTCACGTCCTCGCCGACCGCGCCGTCGCCGCGCGTCGCCCCCTGGACGAACCGTCCCGACTCGTAGCGCAGGCTGATCGCCAGGCCGTCGAACTTGAGCTCGCCGCAATAGCGCAGCGCGCTCGCATCGAGGCCCGCGGCGGTGGCGGCTTCCCGCACCCGCCGGTCGAAGCCGAGCACGTCGTCCTCTTCGAACGCGTTCTGGAGCGACAGCATCGGCAGCGCATGGCGGACCTGACCGAAGCCGCTGGCGACCGCGCCGCCGACCCGCCGGGTGGGCGAGTCCGGGGACGCGAGCGCCGGATGGGCCGCCTCGAGGCGCTGCAGCTCTAGGAACAGCCGGTCGTACTCCGCATCGGGCACCGTCGGTGCGTCGAGCACGTAGTAGGCGTGGTTGTGCCGTTCGAGCTCGGTGCGCAGCCGCTCGATGCGGACCTGCGGTGCGGTGTCGTCCTGATCGGGTGACACGGTGTCACGGCTCAGTTGAACACCCGCAGGGCCGCGGGCGATCCGGCGTCCAGCCCGGCCTCCTGCAGCGAGCGGTAGCACCGCGCGAGCTGCCTCGCGACCCCCGCCGAGGCGGCTTCGGTCATCGGCTGACCGGCATCGTCGACCACCCTTCCCCCGGTGCGCTCGGCGCACAGATGGGCGGCCTGCAGCATCCGGGCCCACGGCTCCGCGGCCTGCGGTGCGCGCGGCACGTCGAGCAGCAGGGTGAGCTGTTCGGCCCGCTCGCCGAGCGCCAGCGAGAACAGCGCCTCGCCGCCGTCGCCGACCTCGGTGAACCGGTTGTTGCCCCGTTCCTGCAGGCCGAGGCCGGCGGCGAGGGCCGCGAGCTCTCCCGGCGACAGCGCGGTGGGAGTCTCGACGTTCAGTCCGAGCACCGCGTCGAACTGCGCGCAGGCCTCGTCGAGCTGGCGGGCGTGCTCGAGCACCGGCGCCATGTCGGGAACGATCGCACCGCCGGCGCCGATCGCGCGGCCGAGCGACTGCATGGCGGTGGTGAACTCCGAGAACTCCATCGCGTTGAGCGGGCCGTGACGGTTGGCCAGCAGCACACCGGCACGGACACGCCGCACCGCGGCGAGGGACGCATGCGGAACGGTCCAGCGGCCGTCGCCATCGTCGGCCTCGACCGCGATCGGCTTGGAACCGGCCCGCCGCAGGGTCGAAGCGGCCGCGAGGAGGCGTTCGGCGGCCACGGGTGCGGTGACACCGAGCACCACGATGCAGTCCAGCCGCGGGTCGAGGATCGGCCCCACCGCGGTGTCGCGGTCAGGAGCCTGCACCTGCACCTGCGCCTCGCGCACGTGCGACGGCTGCGCCGGTGCGGGCTCCGGCTGCGCTTCGGCATACGCCGCCTCGGCGCGGTCGGCGTCGGTCCCGTTCCCGTGGTGGTCCGGATCGGACGAGGCGTCGTCGCGGCGTCCGATCTCCATCCCGTCGTGGCGTCCATGGATCGGGGCCGTGGCCCCTCCCCGACCCTGCGGCGGCTCCGAGCCGTCGGTTCCGGCGACGCCTGCCGGCCCGAAGGTCGGCTCGACGCGTGCGCCAGCCCCACCCGCTCCGGCCGGGGCGCGATGACCGCCGCCCACGCTCGGCTCGCCCCTGGGCGCGGCAGGCGACGTAGATTTCCCGCCTCCGGCCAGCCTGTCCCGCCAGGCATCGCGCAGCCGGGTCTGCCGACCCTGCAGCAGGTTGAAGCCCAGCACCACCGCCAGCGCGATGACGAACAGCCCGATCAGGCTGGCCCAGAGCGTATCCATCATGCAGCCTCCGCGAAGCCGGCCGCCGCCTGCAGATCGACCGCGACGATCCGGGAGACGCCCCGTTCCTGCATGGTCACGCCGACCAGCTGCTGGGCCAGTTCCATCGCGATCTTGTTGTGGGTGATGAAAAGGAACTGGGTCTGATCGGACATGCGCCTCACCATCGACACGTAGCGCTCGGTGTTGGCGTCGTCGAGCGGCGCATCGACCTCGTCGAGCAGGCAGAACGGCGCGGGGTTGAGCTGGAACATCGCGAACACCAGCGCGATCGCGGTCAGCGCCTTCTCGCCGCCGGACAGCAGGTGCACGGACTGGTTGCGCTTGCCGGGAGGCTGCGCGACGACCGAGACCCCGGAATCGAGGATCTCCTCGCCGGTCAGCACGAGACGCGCCTCGCCCCCGCCGAAGAGCTCCGGGAACAGCGCGCCGAAGTGGCCGTTGACCGTGTCGAACGTGTCCTGCAGCAGCGAGCGCGTCTCGCGGTCGATCTTGCGGATCGCGTCCTCGAGCGTGTTGATCGCCTCGTTCAGGTCGGCGGACTGGGCGGTCAGGAAGTCGAACCGCTCCCGCGACGCCGTCAGCTCGTCGAGCGCGGCGAGGTTCACGGCACCGAGCGCGGCGATCGAATTGGCGAGCCGCGTGACCTCGCCCTGCAGCCAGGAAGGCCTCGGCGTCTGCTCGAAGCGGGCGCGCACCGCGGCCTCGTCGACCTCGGCCTGCGCGAGCTGCTCGGCGAACTGTTCGGCGCCGATGCGGGCCGCCTGCTCCTTGAGCTGGAGCTCGGTCAGGCGCGCACGAAGCGGCTCCTGGGCGCGTTCGTGGCCGAGGCGCGTCTCGTCGAGCTCGCGCATCGCGGACGTGAGCGCATCGAGCCGCGCGCGGACTTCGGCCAGGCCCTGCTCGGCGCGGACGCGACGGTCGAGCGCATCCTGGAGGCCGGCGCGGGCCGCCGCATCGGACAGCTCTGCCAAGCGCTGCTGGAGCGTCTCGGACTCGGACAGGCCCTGCTCGATGCTCTGTCGGGCCTGGGCGATCTGCTCGCGCAACGACTGCCG
>RPRK01000210.1 GCA_003818495.1 Burkholderiales bacterium | reverse complement strand
GACGCGCATGCTCGACGAGGCCGCCAGCCTGGACCTGCTCGCCGCCCGCGGCGTGCCCGTCGTGGCGCACCGGGTCTGCGCGAGCGCCGGCGGGGCGCGCACCGCCCATGCCGCGCTCGGCGGCGGGCGCGTCGTCGTCAAGGGCTGCTCGGCCGCCATCGCGCACAAGTCCGAGCTCGGCATCGTCAAGGTCGGCATCGACTCGGCCGAGGGCGTCGAGACCGCGTATCGCGAGATCGTCGCCGCCGCCGGCCGCGTCGGCCAGACGCTCGACGGCGTGATCGTCGCGACGATGGCCCGCGGCCTGCGCGAGCTGATGGTCGGCGCGCACCTCGATCCGACCTTCGGCCCGGTGCTGGTGGTCGGCGACGGCGGCAAGTACGTCGAGGCGATGCCCGACGCGGTCACCGTGCTGGCGCCCTTCACGCCCGAGCGCATCGAGCGCGCGCTGCGCCGGCTGCGCATCGCGCCGCTGCTCGACGGCGTACGTGGCGAGCCGCCGATGGACGTCGCGGCGTTCTGCGCCGCCGCGGCCGCGGTCGGCGCGCTGATCGCCGACCCGGCGGCGGGGATCGCCAGCCTCGACGTGAATCCCGTGATCGTCGGCGCACGCGGCGAGGGCTGCGTCGCGGTCGACGCGCTCGTCTACCGCGCCGTCGCCCTGTGACCCCGCCTCTCCCCGGAGCCCCCCGCATGCACCCCTCCCGAAGAACCGCGCTCGCCGCGCTCGCCGCCGCCGCGCTCGCCGCCGCGGCGCCGGCCGCCCACGCGCAGGCCTGGCCGTCGAAGCCCGTGCGCATCGTCGTGCCCTACCCGCCGGGCGGCCCGACCGACATCGTCGCGCGGGTCGTCGGCCAGCGCCTCTCCGAGAAGCTCCGGCAGCCGTTCGTGATCGAGAACCGGGCGGGCGCGGGCGGCAACCTCGGTGCCGAGGCGGCCGCCAAGGCGCCGGCCGACGGCTACACGCTGCTGCTCGGCACCACCGCCCATGCGATCAACCCCAGCCTGTTCCCCGCCCTCGGCTACGACATCCGCAAGGACTTCGTGCCCGTCGCGCTGCTGACCAGCATCCCGCTGGTGCTGGTGGTGCCCGCCGCCTCGCAGGCCGCCACCGTCGCCGACGTCGTCGCGATGGCGAAGTCCAAGGCCGGCGGTCTCGCCTACGCCTCGTCGGGCAACGGCCAGTCGACCCACCTCGCGGCCGAGATGTTCGCCTCGATGGCCGGCGCGCCGATGACGCACGTGCCGTACAAGGGCAGCGCGCCCGCGCTGGTCGACCTCGCCGGCGGCCAGGTCGCGCTGATGTTCGACACGATGCTGTCGGCGATGCCGCAGGTGAAGGCCGGCCGGCTCCGCGCGGTCGCGGTGACCAGCGCGATGCGCGCACCCTCGGCGCCCGACGTGCCGACGGTGGCCGAGGCGGCCGGGCTCGCCGGCTACGAGGCGACCGCCTGGAACGGGCTGTTCGCGCCGGCCGGCACACCGCCCGAGGTGGCCGCGATGCTCGCGAAGAGCGTCGCCCAGGTGCTGGCCGAGCCCGAGATCCGGCAGCGCTTCGCCGCCGACGGCGCGATCGTCGGCAGCGGCACGCCGGCCGAGTTCGGCGCCTTCGTCGGGCGCGAGATCGACAAGTGGCGCCGCGTCGTGCAGCGCGCGAACGTGAAGGTGGAGTGAACATGGGCAAGACGATCAGGGTCGGTTCCGGCTCGGCCTGGTGGGGCGACCGCGTCGAGCCGGCGCGGCTGAACGCCGAGCAGGGCGCGCTCGACTACCTGTGCTTCGAGACCATGGCCGAAGCGACCGTGTCGGCGGCGCAGGTGCGCGCACGGCGCGATCCCTCGTTCCCCGGCTACGACACCTACCTCGACGAGCGCATGCGCGCGGTGCTGCCGGCCTGCATGCGCCAGGGCACGAAGATCGTCAGCAACCAGGGCTGGATCAACCCCGAGGGCGCCGCGCGCCGCATCGTCGAGCTGCTGCGCGAGATGGGCCACACCGGCGTGAAGGTCGCCGCGGTCAACGGCAGCCTGATCACCGACCGGGTGCTCGAGCTCACCGACCGCATCCTCGAGAACGGGCAGCCGACCTCGACGCTCGCGCCCACGCTGATCTCCGCCGAGGCCTACCTCGGCGCGGAACCGATCGTCGAGGCGCTGCGGGCGGGCGCGCACATCGTGGTCACCGGCCGCGTCGCCGATCCGTCGATCTTCATGGCGCCGCTGATGCACGAGTTCGGCTGGGACCCGCTGGACCACGCGAAGCTCGGCATGGGCAACGGCATCGGCCACCTGCTCGAGTGCGGCGCGCAGGTCACCGGCGGCTACTTCCCCGACCCGGGCTTCAAGGACGTTCCCGAGCCGTGGAACCTCGCGTTCCCGATCGCCGAGGTGTCCGAGGACGGCAGCGTGGTCATCACGAAGGTGGCCGGCAGCGGCGGCGCGGTGACGCTGCAGACCGTCAAGGAGCAGATGCTCTACGAGGTCCACGATCCGGCGAACTACATCACGCCCGACGTCGTCGTCGACTTCACCACCGCGCGCCTCGAGCTGCTGTCGGCCGACCGGGTGCGCGTCTCGGGCATCTCGGGCAAGCCGCGCACGCCGACGCTGAAGGTCTCGATCGGCTGCACCGAGGGCTTCATCGGCGAGGACATGTTCTTCTACGCGGGGCCGGGTGCGCTGCGCCGCGCCCAGCTCGCCAAGCGGATCCTCGAGGAGCGCTTCCGCATCGTCGGCCTGCAGGCCGAGGACGTGCGCATCGACTTCCTGGGCCTGAACGCCATCCACGGCGCGGCCACGTCCGCCGACGCGCCGGAGCCCTACGAGATCGCGGTGCGGGTCGCGGCCCGCACGAAGACGCGCGAGGAGGCGGTCAAGGTCGGCCGCGAGGTCGACGGCATGGCCGTCTCCGGCATCGCGCACACCGGCAAGCGCGTGCCGCACCAGGACCGCACGCGCGAGGTGATCGGCGTGTGGTCCGCGCTGGTGCCGCGCGAGCAGGTCCCCGCGTCCGTCGTCTACTTCGAGAGCTGAGACCATGAAGGTGAAGCTGCAGCACGTCGCGCACGCCCGCTCGGGCGACAAGGGCGACACGTCCAACATCGCGGTCTTCGCGTACGCCCCGGAGCTCTATCCGCTGCTGGTGGAGCAGCTGAGCGCCGAGCGCTTCAAGGCCTTCTACTCGGGCGCGATCAAGGGCGAGGTGCTGCGCTATCCGGTGGATGCGCTGCACGCGATCAACTTCGTCTGCCACGGCGCGCTGGGCGGCGGCGTCTCGCGCAGCCTGTGCCTCGACAACTACGGCAAGGCCCTGTCGGCCGCGGTCCTCGGCTTCGAGATCGAGGTGCCCGACTCGCTGGTGCCGCTGCTGAAGAACCTGCCCGAGCCCGCCTGAGACGCCGCGAATAAACCTACTGCGCGTCCCGATCCGACGCCTGCGATGCTCGCCGTACATCACGTACGGCTGCGCTTCTCGGCGCCGGCTCGGGCCTGCTCGCTACGGTTTCTTCACGGCTTCTGAAGCGGCGCCCGACACCGGACACGGAGGTCCCATTCAATGAACACATTCGCCGCACCGAGGGCCCGCCACACCATGCTGGTGGCCGGAGCCGGCGGCGTCGTCGGCGCGGCCGCCGTCGAGCATTTCGCCGCGCTGCCCGACTGGGAGGTGATCGCGGTGTCGCGTCGCCGCCCGCCCGAGCTGCCCGAGGGCGTGACCCACGTGTCGCTCGACCTGACCGATGCCGCGGCCTGCCGCGCCGCGGGCGCCGCGCTGTCGCGCGTCACGCACCTGATGTTCGCCGCGCTCTACGAGAAGCCGGACCTGATCGCCGGCTGGCGCGACCCCGAGCAGATGGCGGTCAACCTCGCGATGCTGCGCAACCTGCTCGATGCGCTCGAGGCATCGGCCCCCGGCCTGCGCCATGTGTCGCTGATGCAGGGCACCAAGGCCTACGGCGGCCACGTCACGCCCGCGCCGGTGCCGGCCAAGGAACGCTGGCCGAGGCACGACCACGAGAACTTCTACTGGCTGCAGGAGGACCTGCTGCGCGAGCGCCAGCCGCGCGCCGCCTGGGTCTTCACCGTGCTGCGGCCACAGATCGTCTTCGGCTACGCGGTCTCCAGCCCGATGAACATCGTCGCCGCGATCGGCGCCTATGCCGCGGTGATGCGCGAGCTCGGCCGCCCGCTGGCCTGGCCGGGGGGCGGGCGCTACATCAACGGCGGCAGCGACAGCCGGCTGATCGCGCAGGTCGCGGAATGGGCCGCGACCCACGAGATCGCGGCCAACGAGACCTACAACGTCGTCAACGGCGACGCGCTGCTCTGGCAGGACCTCTGGGGATCGGTCGCCGCGCACTTCGGCATGTCGACCGGTCCCGACGCGCCGATGAACCTCACGCGCGAGATGCCCGCGCACGGCGACACCTGGCGCCGGGTGGTCGCGCGCCACGGTCTGCGGGACGTGAGCCTCGAGGGCCTGGTGGGCAGCTCGTGGCAGTTCACCGACCGGGCGTTCGCGCAGGGCGTCGCGAACCCGGCGGACTCGGTGCTGAGCGGCATCAAGCTGCACCAGCACGGCTTCCACGGCGTGATCGACACCGAGGACTGCGTGCTGCACTGGCTCGGGCGCATGCAGGCGCAGCGGCTGCTGCCGCGCTGAGCGGGGCGGCCGGCGCCGCTGCCGCGCCGGGCCCCTCGGCGCATCAGGCCATCTTCACCGCCGTGCCGCTCACGGTGACCATCATCATGCCGTTCGCCTCGCCGAGCACCTCGTAGTCGAAGTCGATGCCGACGACTCCGTCGGCGCCGAGCTCGATCGCCGCGGCCTTCATGTCCTCGATCGCGGCCTCGCGTGCGCCGGCGAGCGCGCGTTCGTAGCCGCCCGCCCGCCCGCCGACCACGTCGCGCACCGACGAGAACAGGTCGCGAAAGATGTTGGCGCCGATGATGGCCTCGCCGTTGACCACGCCCAGCCACGCGCCGACCTGCGCACCGCCGCTGCTCGGCACGACGGTGGCGAGGAAGAATGTCGGATCGGATTTCGAGAACCAGCCCATCGTGACCTCCAGGGGACCTCGGCGGACACGATGCCCGCCGCCATCCTGTCCATCGTACCGGGAGGGGGTGACGGTCGTTCGATGACCCGCTCCCGGCATCCGGACCACCGCCGGGCGCCCGGCGGTGGCCACCCGAGCCGTCGTGCACGGTTCCTCCACATTCGGCCCCTAGCGTCCGGGCTGTCGCCACGAACCCGGCGGCGATCACCGGCGCCCCGGCGGGGCGGATCTGCCATGACCCCACTTCGACATTCCGACCTTCCTGGCCTGCGGGCCGCGGCCTGCGGGCTGCTCCTGGCGCTGACGCTCGGCGGCTGCGGCGGCGGCGGCGGCCCCTCGGCGGCTCCGGCCGCCGCCGCGGCGGCGCCCGCGGACACGACCGCGACCGACGCCACCACGACCGACTCCGTCGCGACCGAGACCACCGCCACGACACCCGATCCGGTCGCCACGTCGCTGACCGGCGTCAAGGCGCTCTCGGTCACCGCGGCGAGCTGGCTCGACCTCGACCTGCTGCAGCTCGCGAACTACGCGTCGCCGACGCTGCCCGCCCACTACGACGCACGCGCCAGCGGGATGGACAGCACGCCCGTCGCGGACCCGGTCTCCAACCGGCTGGCCACCCTCGGCCGCGTGCTGTTCAACGACCGCCGCCTCAGCGTGAACGACACGGTCTCGTGTGCGTCGTGTCACCAGCAGGCGGTCGGCTTCGACGATCCGGCGCGATTGAGCGCGGGCGTCTCGGGCACCCAGTTCACGAGTGCCCACGCGATGCGCCTGGGCAACGTGCGCTACTGGCGTCCGGGGACGATGTTCTGGGACCGTCGTGCCGCCAGCCTCGAGACGCAGGCCACGCAGCCGATCCAGCATCCGGTCGAGATGGGGTTCGACGCGGCCGCGGGCGGCCTGGCCGCGCTCGTCGCGAAGATGAACGCGCTGCCGTACTACCCGGAGCTGTTCGAGTTCGCGTTCGGCGATGCCGCCATCACCGAGGCGCGCATCCAGCGGGCGCTGGCGCACTTCGAGCGGGCGATGGTCTCGGCGGGCAGCGCCTGGGACACCGCCTATGCGCTCAACTACGACCCGGCGCTCGCGGACCGCGGCCTGTCGCTGCCGGCGCGCGGCTTCAGCGCGGAGCAGGAGCGCGGGCGGGTGCTGTTCATCAACGGGCCGCAGCAGGGCGGGCTCGGCTGCGCCGGCTGCCACGTTCCGCCGACCTTCGCGCTCGATCGGAACTCGCGCAGCAACGGCCTCGACGCCGGCGAGACGGTGATCTTCAAGTCGCCGTCGCTGAAGAACGTCGCACTCGGCACGGCCTTCATGCACGACGGCCGCTTCTCGAGCCTCGCGCAGGTCGTCGACCACTACGACGCAGGCGTGCAGGCCGGACCGGCGCTCGACAACCGGCTGCGCCAGGGCAATGGCGGTCCGCCGCGTCGGCTGAACCTGAGCGTCGCCGACAAGCAGGCGCTGGTGGCCTTCATGGGCACGCTGACCGACACCGCCTTCACCGCCGACCCGAAGTTCGGGAGCCCGTTCCGCCGCTGAGCGGCCGGGCCCCCGGCGTCTCAGCGCACCGTCATCTCGCGCGACGTGCTGACCAGCTCGGTGCCGTCGCGGGTCAGCGTGTAGAGGGCGCGATAGGTGCCGGGTGCCCAGGCGCCCGACGGCGCGCGCCGTGCGAGCTGCAGCAGCCCGGCCGGCCGGGGGATGTCGGCGACGAACTCGTGGCGGCTGACCGGACGTCCGTCCGGGTCGAACACCCGCATCAGCTCGCGGTCGCCCGGCCGCACGCCGACGCGGCGCACCCAGAAGGACAGATGGGGCGACTCGCGGGTGACCGGCGGCAGGTCGCCCGCCTGCAGCCCCGCCGCATCGAGGTCCTTGGCGGCGAACCCGGCATCGAGCACACCGGTAGCCATGTAGCCGAGCGCCGCGAGCGCGTCCGGCGACCAGCGGGTATCGCTCGTGGCACCGCAGGCGCCGGCGGCCTCGGGGCGGGACGTCTCGGGACGGAACGGGTCGAGCGCACGCCCGTCGCGCACGACGGCGAAGCCCATCAGCGCCGCGGTGTTCGTGCCCCATCGGAACGGGGTGAGCCGGCCGACGACCTCGCCGCGGCCGACCGCCCGCCCGATCGGCACCTCGGCGGTCGCGGTGTCGAAGCGGTAGACGGTTCGCCAGCCCGAGCCGTGATCGAGGGTCAGGCCGTTCTCGCCACGCGCCACCACGCGGCCGTCGGCGGCCGCCACGATGGCGACGTCCCGCCGTGCCATGTGTTCGCCCAGCAGCGTGAACCGGGTGTAGACGCTGCGCGCGACGGTGCGGATCCCGCAGGCGAAGTCGCGCTGGTCGCCGTGGTCGAAGAAGTCGAGCGGCGCGCATTCGTCGCCGATCGCGCATCGGACCGGCAGATCGAAGCGTGGCGCTGTGGCAGCGGGCGTCGCAGCAGGTGCCGGTGCCGGTGAGGGTGACGATGCCGGGGATGTCGCCGCCGTCCGTTCGGCCGGCTGCGGCGCGCATTCCACCAGCGCGGTGAACGCGCGCGCGGCCTGGACGACGTCGGCGGTCCTCTGCCGCTGCGCGGCCGGGTCGGCCATGGCCGGTTCGATGCCGTGGACACGCAGGAAGGCCTGCGCCACGCCCGCCTTGATGGCGAAGTTCACGTTCTGCGGCACGTCGCCGGTCATGCGCGCCACGCGCAGCGCGTTCAGCTTCGAGACGACCACGCCGATCACCGCCCCGGTCTCGTCGAGCAGCGGGCCGCCCGAATGCCCGGGCTGGATCGGTGCCGAGACCTGCAGCCGGGTCGGGTCGTCCCTGAGCCCGGCGGTCGCGCTCACGATGCCGGTCGACACGTTCGCCTCCACCGCCAGCAGGCCCCGCAGCGGATAGCCGAGCGCGATCACGTCGTCGCCGGCACGGGCGTCGGCGCGCCCGAAGGCCGCGACCGCAGGCGCCGACGGGAGTCCCTCGATCAGCGCGAGATCGGCCCGCGCGTCGCGCGCGCCGACGCGTCCGCTCGCCCGGCGGCCGTCGGCGTAGAGGACGTCGATCCGGGCGCAGTCGGCGACGACGTGCGCGTTGGTCAGCAGGCGCCCGTCGGAGGCCACGACGAAGCCGGTGCCGCTGCGCTGCCGGGGCGTGACGGTGCCGGTGCCGTCCGGGCCCGCCTGGGCATGGACCGGCTCAGCGACCAGACCCACCGTCAGCAGTGCGGCGCCGAG
>RPRK01000209.1 GCA_003818495.1 Burkholderiales bacterium | reverse complement strand
GGCCCGCGACGGCGAGGCGCTCGGACGGACGGCCGCGCCGATCGTCGCGCCGAGCCAGGGCGTTCATCTGGTCGTGGACCGCGCCTTCCTTCCCGGGGACCGTGCGCTGCTGGTGCCGTCGACCGCCGACGGCCGTGTGCTGTTCGCCGTGCCATGGCTCGGACACACGATCCTGGGAACGACCGACACGCCGCGCAGCGACCTCGCCCTCGAGCCCGAACCGTTCGCCGAGGAGGTGGCGTTCATCCTGCGGGAGGCCGGCCGGTACCTGGCCCGCGCTCCGCGTCGGGAGGACGTCACGAGCGCCTGGGTCGGGCTGCGGCCCCTGGTGCGACCGAGCGGCGACGACGGCGGCAACACCAAGCGGCTCAGTCGCGAGCACGTGGTCGCCATCAGCCCCTCCGGCCTGGTCACCGTCACCGGCGGCAAGTGGACCACCTACCGCGCGATGGCCGAGGACGTGCTCGAGCAGGCCGCCGCGGCCGGGCTCGTCGAGCGTCGTGCGGGAGGCGCCACCGCCACCTTGCGGCTGGCCGGCGCGCCTGCAACGCCGGTCACCCACGCGATCGCGGCACCGGCCGGTCTCCATCTGTACGGCAGCGACGCCGGGGCCGTCGGCGCGCTGCCCGGCGCGGACACCGTGCTGGCGCCCGGCCTGACCGAGGCGATGGTGCGGTTCGCGGCGCGCCACGAATGGGCCCGCACCGTCGAGGACATGCTCGCGCGCCGCTCCCGCCTGCTCTTTCTCGACGCACGCGCCGCCGCGGCGGTCGCCCCGAGGGTCGCCGCCCTGCTGCACGCCGAGACCGGGGTCGATCCGCAGCTCGGCGAGTTCGACGCGCTGGCGCGGCGCTATGCCTCGCTTCCGGAATGAGCGACGCAGACGACCTGCGCTTCATGCGTGCCGCGCTCGACGAGGCCGCACACGCGGCCGCCTCGGGGGAGGTGCCGGTCGGCGCGGTCGTCGTGCGCGGCGGCGAGATCGTCGGTCGCGGCTGGAACCAGCCGATCGGCCGTCACGACCCGACCGCCCACGCCGAGATCGGTGCGCTGCGCGATGCCGCCGCGCGGCTCGGCAACTACCGCCTCCCCGGCTGCGAGCTCTACGTGACGCTCGAGCCCTGCGCGATGTGCGCCGGAGCGATCCAGCACGCCCGCATCGCACGGATCGTCTGGGGAGCCGCCGATCCGAAGACCGGCGCATGCGGCAGCGTGGTGGACCTGTTCGCCGAACCCCGCCTGAATCACCATGCGCGATCGGTCGGCGGCGTGATGGCCGCCGAATGCGCCGCGACGCTTCAGGCGTTCTTCGCCGAACGCCGTGCGCTCGCACGGTCGCGCCGCCGTCTCGCGACCGCCCGGGAGATCCTGTCCGACGACCCGGCGGGTCGGACGCCGAGTTCCGAACCCCCGCGCTCCGACGACCCCGGCGCCCCGTCGACTCGCGCCTCGGACTGAGCGTACCCGCCCATGCAAACGCCCCGCACGAGGGCGGGGCGTCTGGAGGCGGCGGGGTGACCGGAGGCTACTGGACGCGCGCCTTCGCCTTCAGGTCGGTCTGGAGCGTCTGCACGCGCCGACGCTCGAGCTCCTGCTTGATCTGAGGGGAGACCTGCTCCATCGGCGGCGGCGCGGGCTCGCGCACGTCGTCGAGGCGGATCACGTGCCAGCCGAAATCCGTCTTGATCGGCATGTCGGTGAACTGTCCCTTGTCGAGCTTGACCATCGCCTCCGAGAACGGCTTGACGAAGGTCTCCGGGCCGTTCCAGTCGAGGTCGCCGCCCTTGTCGGCCGAACCCGGGTCCTTCGACTTCTTGGCCAGCTCCTCGAACTTCCCGCCCTTCTTGAGCTGGTCGATGATCGCCTTCGCCTCGGCCTCGCTCTCGACGAGGATGTGCCGCGCACGATATTCCTTGTCGCCGCCGCCCGCGCCCTTGGTCAGCTTGTCGTACTCGGCCTTGACCTCGGCATCGGTCACCGGGTTGTTCTTCAGGTGATCGCGGATGACCGCTCGGATCAGGATGTCCTGGCGGGTCTGCTCGAGCTGGCGCTGAACCTCGGGATTGCGCGCGAGGCCCTTCTTCTCGGCTTCCTGGGAGAAGATCTCCCGTGCGATGAGCTCGTCGCGCACGGCGTTGCGCAGCTCGGGCGTGTCGGGACGGCCCTGCTGGGTGAGCGCTGCGACGAACTCGTCGAGCTTCGCCTTCGGGATCGCCTTGCCGTTGACGATCGCGGCGTTCTGCGCGTGCGCGGCACCGGCGGCGAGCGAGAGCGCGACGAACACGGCGGGCAGGGCGCGACGGACTGATGCGTTCATGGCCATGGAATGCTTCGGATGGAGGAAGGCGGGGGAGGGATCGGGGATGGAACCGGAGGCGGCGACCGGATCGCGGTGCGTCGGGTGGGGCCGGTGGAGGCGGGCAGGGATGCCGGGTCGGGTCAGGAGCGGCCTGCGGACTCGGCAGGCGACCGGGCGACGATCACGAGCGCGTGGACCCGGTGAGGCATCCAATCCCGGACGGCATCATACACGAGGCGATGTCGGGCCACGGTCGAGGCGCCGTCGAAGCGCGAGGAGACGATCCGCACCGTGTAGTGGCCGGCGCCGCCCGCCGAGCCGGCATGGCCGGCGTGCAGGTGGCTGTCGTCCTGCAGCTCTAGGCTCGCCGCTTCGGGGAAGGCCGCCGCGAAGCGCGCCCGCAGCTCGTCCAGGCCGGGCCGCGTCATGCCTGCGGGTCCTCGGCGTGGCGTCCGATCCAGAGCGCCTGGAGCACGACGAAGATGACCGTCAGCGCGAGCGTGCCGAACACCTTGAAGTTGACCCAGACCTCCAGCGGGAACCGGTAGGCGACCACCAGGTTCAGCACGCCCATGCAGGCGAAGAACACCACCCAGGCCAGCGTCAGCCGCTGCCAGACCGGATCGGGCAGCTGGACCTGGGCGCCCATGATCGAGCGCAGCGGGTTCTTGCCGGTGAAGCGGGGCGCCACCAGCAGCCCGGCTGCAAACAGGCCGTACAGGACGGTCGGCTTCCACTTGATGAACGTCTCGTCGTGGAACAGCAGCGTCATGCCGCCGAAGACCACGATGATGCCGAGGCTCGCCCACTGCATCGGCTCGACCGCTTTGCGGCGGAACTTGAGCCAGGCGATCTGGCCGATCGTGGCGACGATCGCCACGCCCGTGGCGACGTAGATGTCCGCGAGCTTGAACGCCGCGAAGAACAGCAGGATCGGAAAGAAGTCGAACAGCAGCTTCATGGAGGGGCTCGGGACGGTGCGGCCGGCGCTGCGTGCGCGGAGGCCGGGTGGGGGCGGACGGGCCGCCCGGATCCACCACGGGCTGCGCGCATTCTACGGCGAGGCCCGCGCGGACCGCCGCGACCGGCCCATGACCCTGCTTGACGGGCGGGCTTGCCCTCGCCAACATCGCCGCCTCGACGGCACGCCCCGCGCGCGCCGCGCTCCTCCGCGCCGACGGACATCCTCCAAGGAGACGCCCCATGCAGGCCCTGATGATGGACATGCCGCTGCTCGTGTCCAACCTTCTGCGACACGCCGCCCGTCACTTTCCCGACGTCGAGATCGTCTCGCGTCGGGTCGAGGGGGACCTGCACCGGTACACCTACAAGGACTGCCACGCCCGGGCCGCCCGCCTCGCGGACGCGCTGACGCGCCGCGGCGTGCATGTCGGCGACCGCATCGCGACGCTCGCCTGGAACGGCTACCGGCACATGGAGATCTACTACGCCGTGGCCGGCATGGGCGGCGTGATCCACACCGTCAACCCGCGCCTGCATCCCGAGCAGATCGCCTGGATCGTCAACCACGCGAACGACCAGTACCTCTCGTTCGACCTGACCTTCCTGCCGATCGTCGAGGCCATCGCCGCGCTCTGCCCGAACGTGCGCGGCTGGATCGCGATGTGCGATCGCGACCGCCTGCCGGCCTCGGCGAAGGTGCCGAACCTGCTCTGCTACGAGGACGTCCTGGCCGAGGGCGACGACCGCTACGTCTGGCCCGAGCTCGACGAGCGCTCGGCCTGCGGGCTGTGCTACACGTCGGGGACGACCGGCAACCCGAAGGGCGCGCTCTACAGCCATCGCTCGACGACGCTGCATGCCTATGCGGCGGCGCTGCCGGATGCGATGGGCTGCTCCGCCCGCGACTCGATCCTGCCGGTCGTGCCGATGTTCCACGTCAACGCGTGGGGCCTCCCGTACATCGCGCCCCTCACCGGGGCCAAGCTGGTGTTCCCCGGTCCGGCGCTCGACGGCAAGTCGATCTACGAGCTGCTCGAGAGCGAGCGCGTCACCTACTCGGCGGGTGTCCCGACCGTCTGGCAGGGCCTGCTCGCCTACGTCGCCTCGAACGGCCTGAAGTTCTCGACCTTCCGGCGCACGGTGATCGGCGGCTCGGCCTGCCCGCCCGCGATGATCCGGACCTTCCAGGATCAGTACGACGTCGAGGTGATCCATGCCTGGGGCATGACCGAGCTGTCGCCGCTGGGCACGCTGTCGCGCCTGCAGAACAAGCATCTCGACCTGCCCGAGGCCGATCGCCAGAAGGTGCTCGAGAAGCAGGGCCATGTCATCTACGGCATCGACATGAAGATCGTCGGGGATGCCCGGAACGACCTGCCCTGGGACGGCAAGACCTACGGCGACCTGCTGGTGCGCGGGCCCTGGGTCGTGAAGGAGTACTTCAAGGGGGAGGGCGGCGACCCGCTCGAGTACGACGGCGAAGGCCGCGGCTGGTTCCCCACCGGCGACGTCGCCACCATCGACGCCGACGGCTACATGCAGATCACCGATCGCAGCAAGGACGTCATCAAGTCCGGCGGCGAATGGATCAGCTCGATCGACCTCGAGAACCTGGCGGTCGCGCATCCCGCCGTCGCGCAAGCCGCGGTCATCGGCATCGCTCACCCGAAGTGGGACGAGCGCCCGCTGCTGGTGGTGGTGAAGAAGCCGGGTGCCGAGGTCACGAAGGACGAGCTCATCAGGTTCTACGACGGCAAGATCGCGAAGTGGTGGACGCCCGACGACGTGCAGTTCGTCGAGGCGATTCCGCTGGGCGCGACGGGCAAGATCCTCAAGACGAAGCTGCGCGAGACCTTCAAGGACTACCGCTTGCCGGGCGTCTGATTCCGGTTATCATCGGGCGCCGCCGCTGCAGTGGACAGCGGCCCGGCGTTGCCAATACACAGGAGACATGACGATGGGTACCCGTACCGCGATCTCGTTCGCGCTCGCAGCCGCCTTCGCCTCGAGCGCTGCATTCGCCCAGACGGGCACCGTCAAGGTCGCCTGGATCGATCCCCTCTCCGGCATGATGGCGCCGCTCGGCCAGAACATGGTGCGCAGCTGGCAGTACGCGGCCGACCTCGCCAACCAGCAGAAATGGGCCGGCGACGTGAAGTTCGAGGTCGTTCCCTTCGACAACAAGCTGAGCCCGCAGGAAAGCCTGACGGTGCTCAAGTCGATCATCGACCAGGGCATCCGCTACGTCGCGCAGGGCAACGGCTCCGGCGTCGCGATCGCGCTGGCCGACGCGATCCAGAAGCACAACGAGCGCAACCCCGGCAAGGAGATCGTCTTCCTGAACTACGCCGCGGTCGACCCCTCGCTGACCAACGAGCGGTGCAGCTTCTGGCACTTCCGGCTCGACATCAACGCCGACATGAAGATGGAAGCCCTGACGGCCTACATGGCCAAGCAGCCGGGCATCAAGAAGGTCTACCTGATCAACCAGGACTACGCGTTCGGCCACTCGGTCGAGAAGGCCGCCGAGGAGTACCTGAAGGTCAAGCGCCCGGACATCCAGATCGTCGGCAAGGACCGCCACCCGCTGGCCCAGGTGCGCGACTTCGCGCCGTACGTGGCGAAGATCAAGGCCGCCGGTGCCGACACGATCATCACCGGCAACTGGGGCGCCGACCTCGCGCTGATGGTCAAGGCCGCCAACGATGCCGGCCTGAAGGCCAACTTCTACACGTACTACGCCGGTACCACGGGTGTTCCGACCGCGATGGGCGCATCGGGTGCGGACCGCGTCCGGATGGTGGCCTACTGGCATCCGAACGATCCGCAGGCCAAGGGCCAGGACATCGTCGAGGGCTTCAAGAAGAAGTTCAACGACGACTACTACACGATGGCCACCTACACGGCGTTCAGGATGCTCGGCGAGGGCATGAAGAAGGCCAAGTCGACCGAACCGCTGAAGGTCGCCTACGCGATGGAAGGTCTGAAGTTCACGTCGCTGAACGGCGACGTCGAGATGCGGGCCACCGACCACCAGCTCCAGCAGCCGGTCTACATCGCCACCTGGTCGAAGGTCGACGGCAAATCGGTCAAGTACGATCAGGAGAACACCGGCTACGGCTGGAGGACGGAGTCTCGCCTGGACTCGTACGTCGCCTCGCAGCCCACCTCCTGCCAGATGAAGCGGCCGGCCAAGCCCTGAGCCCGACGGCGTGCGGTCGCACCGCGCGCCGATGAGATGAAGCGCGCCCGGCTCTGCGCCGGGCGCCATCGCGATCCTCCCGCGGACCCGCCTCCGCCTCCCAACCGCGACTCCTCCCGGCCGTGGAATTCTTCCTGATCTCGCTGCTGAACGGCGTCAGCTACGGGCTGCTGCTGTTCATGCTCGCCTCGGGCCTGACGCTGATCTTCAGCATGATGGGCGTGCTGAACTTCGCACACGCGTCCTTCTACATGATCGGCGCGTACTTCGCGTACCAGATCAGCACCTGGATCGGCTTCTGGCCGGCGCTGGTGGTCGCGCCGCTGCTGGTGGGCGTGCTCGGCGCGCTGATCGAGAAGTACGGGCTGCGCCGGGTGCACAAGTGGGGGCACGTCCCCGAGCTCCTGTTCACCTTCGGCCTGTCGTACATCGTGGTCGAGCTGGTCCAGATCATCTGGGGGCGGGCGGCGGTGCCCTACCAGGTGCCGGCCGAGCTGCAGGGACCGCTGTTCACGCTGTTCACCACCTCGTTCCCGAAGTACCGCGGCTTCATGATGCTGGTGGCGGTGCTGATGCTCGTCGCCATCTGGCTGATGCTGACCCGCACGCGCATCGGGCTGGTCATCCAGGCCTCGCTGACCCACCCCGAGACGGTCGAGGCCCTCGGCCACAACGTGCCGCGCGTGTTCATGCTGACCTTCGCCGGCGGCACCGCGCTCGCGGGCCTGGCCGGGGTGATCGGCGGCAACGCCTTCGTCACCGAGCCCTCGATGGCGGCGCTGGTCGGCTCGATCATCTTCGTGGTCACGGTGGTCGGCGGCATGGGCTCGCTGGCCGGGGCCTTCATCGCCTCGCTGCTGATCGGCGTGATGCAGAGCTTCGCGATCGCCGTCGACTACTCCGGCATCAAGCTCGCCCAGGACATCGGATTCGCCGTGACGCCCGCCACGCCGTTCTACTCCCTGTTCCAGCTCACCGTCTCGCAGGTCGCACCGGTGCTGCCCTACCTGCTGCTGGTGCTGATCCTGATCTTCAGGCCGAAGGGCCTGATGGGCACGCGGGAGGGCTGAGGCGATGTCGACGACGTCCTCCCCCGTGCGCGCCGGGCGCGTGCTGCGCTTCCAGCCGCTCAACATCGGCCGCTGGCTGGTCTGGGGCCTGACCGCGATCCTGTTCGCGGTCATCCCGATGATCTTCAAGTCGGGCTTCGCGATCACGCTGCTTTCGCAGATGGGCATCCTGATCGTGTTCGCGCTGTCCTACAACATGATCTTCGGCCAGGGCGGCATGCTGTCCTTCGGCCACGCCGTCTATTCGGGCCTGGGCGCGTTCTTCGCCATCCATGCGATGAACTGGGTGGGCGCGGGGACGCTGCCGCTGCCGATGTCGCTGATCCCGCTGGTCGGCGGCCTGTTCGGCGCGCTGTTCGGCGTGCTGTTCGGCTACGTGACCACCAAGAAGGCAGGAACGCCGTTCGCGATGATCACGCTCGGCCTGGGCGAGATGGTGTTCGCCGCCTCGCTGATGTTCCCGGGCTTCTTCGGGGGCGAGGGCGGCATCTCGAGCAACCGGGTGGTCGGCGAGCCGTTCCTCGGCATCAGCTACGGACCGGCGATCGAGGTCTACTACCTGATCGCGATCTGGTGCTTCGTCTCGATGATCGCGATGTTCGCGTTCTCGCACACCCCGCTGGGGAGAATCTCCAACGCCGTCCGCGACAATCCCGAGCGCGCCGAGTTCCTGGGCTACAACACCCAGCGGGTGCGCTATCTGGTGCTGATCGCCTCGGCCTTCTTCGCCGGCATCTCGGGCGGGCTGGCCGCG
>RPRK01000208.1 GCA_003818495.1 Burkholderiales bacterium | reverse complement strand
ATGCCACCGCCGGCCCGCTTGAGACTGCGGTCCGCCTTGTCGTCGATCGACTTGCCGGTCGCCCCGGCGTCCTCGCGCAGCGTGACGATGTACTGCCCCGGCACGCGACGGTCCGCCGGCGCCACCACGATCTGCTTCTCCGCGGGCGCGGCCGTGGCGGCGGCGACGTCGAGCGCGGTCTGTTCCTCGGGCGTGGGTTCGGGGGCCGCGTCGGGTCCGCCGGAGACCGGCGGGGCCTCGGCGATCGGCGCTTCGGCGATCGGCGAGGCTGCGGCGGCAGGTTCGGAGGCCGGCACGTCGGACGGCGATTCACCGCCCCCGCAGCCCGCGATCAGCGTGCCCGCCAGCATCGCCACCAGCAGCCCGTACGTCCTCGTCTTCGTCCTGACCATCGCTCGCCCACCTTCCTCCGGACCGGCGTGGTCCGATGGGGGCGCAGTGTCCGAGCGACGGCGACGAACGGATCGAAGCCGGGCGCGGAGGGCGGATGCGGTCCGCCGGACGGTGGGAGCGCTGCCGCCGGGCGGCTTGCGAAGCAAGAGGCGATTCGGGTTCGGCAAGCGATCGCGGCGTTCGACGGGGCACGCGCGACGAGCACGCCGATGTGCGCGGACGGCCCACCGGAGAGACCGAGGAGACGACTGACGCTGTGGATGCGGGGAGCCCGAGCGGGGCTTCGACCTGTGGCCGGCACCGGGGAGGTGCTGGCGTCCCGTAGGGGATTCGAACCCCTGTAACTACCGTGAAAGGGTAGTGTCCTAGGCCTCTAGACGAACGGGACGAGGCAGGTGCTGCTGAACTGCGACGCTGCCGGGCGGCAGCGTTGAAACTGGATCGAACTGCTGAGACGACTGACGGTGAAGCGGATCCGTGGTGGAGGTAAGCGGGATCGAACCGCTGACCTCTTGCATGCCATGCAAGCGCTCTCCCAGCTGAGCTATACCCCCGACGTAAGCCCGCCATTATAGCGACGGGTCACTGACCGTGCAAGTCGAGGTCGGGTGGACCGCGACCGCCTGAACAGCGAGGCCGGAGTGTACCTGAGTCGGCCGAGCCACTCAGCCGAGCCGTGCCCGCACCATGCCGATGTTGCTGCGCAGCGCGTACAGCTCGTCGGCATACGACAGCGGCACCGCGACCTTCTCGACCCGTGCGTCCAGCTCGTCCAGGCGCTCGCGCAGTGCCTGCTTCGCCTCGGGTTCGGGCTGCTCGGCCAGCTCGTCCTCGATGGTGCGCAGCTGGGCGTACCAGCGGAAGACCCGCGAGCGCACGCGGAATTCGTAGATGGGCGGGACGATCCGTGACAGCGGCAGCAGCACGGCCACGATGGCGGCCAGCGCGAGCCACATGCGGTCGAGCAGGTTCGCCACCCACCAGGGCATGTAGCGCTGCAGGAAGGGCTCGCCGTCGGCGTAGAAGCGCGCGGCCTCGTTGGCGACCGGCAGCTCGGCCGCACGCGGCGTCGGGAACTCGCCGCTGCGGCGGAACCATCCCGGACCGCCGTGGATCCGGTCGGCGGCCTGCACCATGAGCTGCACCAGCGCCGGATGGGTGCCGTCGCGCACGACCAGCGAGGTGGTGGTGGCCACCAGCGGGTGGTTGCGCAGCGGGATGTCCCGGTCGATGGACACGATGCCGCGGGGCAGCGTCACCGGCGACAGGAACGGATAGCGGCGCGCGTACGCCTCGGCCTGCGGGAAATCGAGCAGCCCGACCCCCGGGGTCTGCAGCAGCATCTGCACGAGCTGCGACTCGGGGGCGGACACGAACACCACGGCATCGAGCCGATCCTCGAGCAGCTCGATCACCGCCTCGGTGTCGCCGAGTTCCGAACGCCTGAGCCGGGACGGGTCGATCCGATTGGCCTCGAGCAGGCGGGTGAACAGCTCGGGCGTGCCGGACTCGGGGCTGCCGACGTTGACCCGCCAGCCACCGAGGTCGACCAGCCGCACGGGCCGTCCCTTGGGCAGGGTGCGCTTGTGGAAGATCCAGACCGGCTCGTAGAACAGGCTGCCGAGGGTGCTCAGCCCCTCTCGTGTCGCCTCGTCCCGCGACGTGAGCCCGCCCTGCACGAAGCCGAACGCGACGTCGCCGTCGGGATCGTTCAGCGCGGCGAGGTTGGCGACCGCCCCGCCGGTCTGGCGCAGCTCCAGCACGATGCCCTGACGGGCCAGCGCCTGACGGTACTGCTCGCCGAACGCATCGAACGCGCTCTGCTCGGGGCCGGTCACCATCACGACGTGGCGCGGCGGATTCGGCTGCAGCACGCGGTAGGCGAGCACCAGGAGGCCGACGGCGATCAGCACGAACGGGCCGCCCGCCACCAGGGCGGCGCGGAGCGACACGAAGAGCCTGCGCAGAGTCCGATTCATGCCGCCGGAGGGTAGCAGACGGGCGTGCTAACCTCCGCGCCGAGGCGCTCCGCTCCGCGCCCACGCCCTCCGCGACCCCCAGCGAGCCGCCCCCGCCCATGACCGCACGACTCATCGACGGCAACGCGCTTGCCCGCTCCATCCGCGACGACGTGGCCCGCCGTGTCGCCGCCCTGTCCGCTCGGGGCGTCACGCCCGGTCTGGCCGTCGTGCTGGTCGGCGAGGACCCCGCCTCGTCGGTCTACGTCCGCAACAAGGTCAAGGACTGCGCCGAGGTCGGCATCGTCTCGACGCTCGACCGGCTGCCCGCGGACACCACCGAAGCGGCGCTGCTCGCGCGCATCGCGGCGCTCAACGCCGATCCGGCGGTCCACGGCATCCTGGTCCAGCTGCCGCTGCCCAAGCACATCGACGAGCACCGCGTGATCGAGTCGATCTCGCCCGCCAAGGACGCCGACGGCTTCCACGTCAGCAACGTCGGGCAGCTCGTCGTCGGCCAGCCGCTGTTCCGGCCCTGCACGCCCTATGGCGTGATGAAGATGCTCGAGCACGCGGGCACGACGCTCGACGGCGCCGAGGCGGTGGTGATCGGCCGCAGCAACATCGTCGGCAAGCCGCAGGCGCTGATGCTGCTGGCGGCCGGTGCGACGGTCACGGTCTGCCACAGCCGCACGAAGGACCTGGCCGCGCACACGCGCCGCGCCGACGTGCTGGTGGCCGCGGTCGGGCGCCCGAACCTGGTCACGGCCGACATGGTCAAGCCGGGGGCGACGGTGATCGACGTCGGCATGAACCGGGGCGCCGACGGCAAGCTGTGCGGCGACGTGGACTTCGCGGGCGTCAGCCGCGTGGCCGGCGCGATCACGCCGGTGCCGGGCGGCGTCGGCCCGATGACCCGCGCCATGCTGCTGGTCAACACGATCGAGGCGGCCGAGCGCTCCGTGCGCTGAGGCCGTCGACGGCCGGTCCGCGCGCGCTGCACGCGGACCGGCCCGTCCCCCGATCCGGCAGCACGGGGCCGTCCGGCGGCCCGCCGCCGGTCGGCTCCGGCCGGCCGGCGCGGCCGCCCCTGAAACCCCGATCGAAGCACGGCCTCGCGAGCCGCGCGACAATCCGCGTCATGTCCGACGCCCGCACCCGACAGACCCCCATGACCGACACCGCACGCACCGCCGCCGTCAACCCGCTGCTCGACTTCTCCGGACTGCCGCGCTTCGCCGCGTTCGAGCCCGGCCTGGTCACGCCCGCGCTGGACGTGGCCCTCGCCGAGGCACGCGCCGCGGTGGAACACGCCGAGGCGACGTCGACCCCGGCGACCTGGACCGACTTCGTCCAGCCGCTCGAGGACGCGACCGAGCGCCTCGGCCGGGTCTGGGGCGTCGTGGGTCACCTGAACTCGGTGGCCGACACGCCCGAGCTGCGGGCGGTCTACAACGAGAACCTGCCGCGCGCGACCGAGTTCTGGACCGCGCTCGGCCAGAACACCGCGCTGTTCGCGAAGTACAAGGCGCTGCAGGCGTCGGCCGAGTTCGCGACCCTGTCGCCGGCGCAGCGGCGCATCGTCGAGCACGCGATCCGCGGCTTTCGCCTCGGCGGCGCCGAGCTGGTGTCGCCGGCCCGCGAGCGCTTCGCCGAGATCCAGGAACGCGGCGCGGCGCTCAACCAGAAGTTCGGCGAGAACGTGCTCGACGCGACCAAGGCGTTCACGCTCGACGTCACCGACGAGGCCCGCCTCGCGGGCCTGCCCGACGACGCGAAGCAGGCCGCCCGCCAGGACGCCGAGCGCGCCGGCGTGGCCGGCTGGCGCTTCTCGCTGCAGTTCCCGTCCTACTTCCCGGTGATGCAGTACGGCGAGGACCGGACGCTGCGCGAGGCGCTGTACCGCGCCTACGTGACCCGCGCCTCCGAGCTGGGCGCCGATCCGGCCCAGGACAACGGTCCGATCATCGACGAGACGCTGGCGCTGCGCGCCGAGGAGGCGCGCCTGCTCGGCTACGCGAGCTTCGCCGATGTCTCGCTGGTCGCGAAGATGGCCGACTCGCCAAAACAGGTCGTCGAGTTCCTGCGCGACCTCGCCGCCCGCGCCCGGCCCTCGGCGCAGCGCGACATGACCGAGCTGCGCGCGTTCGCGAAGGACACCCTCGGCCTCGATCCGCTCGCGGCCTGGGACATCCCGTTCGCGAGCGAGAAGCTCAAGGAGGCCCGCTACGCCTTCTCCGACAACGAGGTGAAGCAGTACTTCCAGCTGCCGCGCGTGCTCGACGGCCTGTTCGGGCTGATCGAGCGGCTCTTCGACGTGAAGCTCTCGGTCGACACCGCCGAGACCTGGCATCCGGACGTGCGCTTCTACCGCATCGAGCGGGCCGGCCAGCTGATCGGCCAGTTCTACCTCGACATGTACGCGCGCCCGAGCAAGCGCCCCGGTGCGTGGATGAACGACGCGCGCGGCCGCAAGCGCCTGCAGGGCGGCGCCCAGACGCCGGTCGCCTACCTGGTGTGCAACGTGCAGTCGCCGGTCGGCGACAAGCCCGCGCTGCTCACGCACGACGACGTGATCACGCTCTTCCACGAGTTCGGCCACGGCCTGCACCACATGCTGACCCGCGTCGACGAGCTCGGTGTCTCGGGGATCTCGGGCGTGGAATGGGATGCGGTCGAGCTGCCGAGCCAGTTCATGGAGAACTTCTGCTGGGAGTGGGACATCGTCGGCGCGATGACCGCCCACGTCGACACCGGCGCGGCGCTGCCGCGCGCCCTCTTCGACCGGATGCTGGCGGCCAAGAACTTCCAGAGCGGCATGCAGACGCTGCGCCAGGTCGAGTTCGCGCTGTTCGACATGCGCCTGCACTCGGAGTTCGTCGAAGGCGACGGCGCGCGGGGGCGCACCGTGCAGCAGCTGCTCGACGAGGTGCGCGGCGAGGTGGCCGTGCTCGTCCCGCCGGAGTTCAACCGCTTCCAGAACAGCTTCTCGCACATCTTCGCGGGCGGCTACGCGGCGGGCTACTACAGCTACAAGTGGGCCGAGGTGCTGTCGGCCGACTGCTACGCGGCGTTCGAGGAGGAAGGCGTCTTCAACCCGGACACCGGGCGACGCTTCCTCGACGAGATCCTGTCGGTGGGCGGCAGCCGACCGGCCATCGACTCGTTCAGAGCGTTCAGAGGTCGGGACCCCAGCATCGACGCACTGCTCCGACACAATGGGATGGTCCAGGAGACCTCCCATGCGACCGCGTGAACTCGCCCTCGTTCTAGCTTTCCCGACCCTGATGGTCGCGGCCTCGCCGGCCGCGGCCCAGTACAAGTGGATCGCGCCCAACGGTGCGGTCACCTACAGCGACCAGCCGCCGCCCCCGGGCGTCCAGGGGCACGCGCTGGGCGCGAGCCCCGTGGCCCGCGGCGACGAGAGCGGCGTGCCCGCGGCACTGCGCGAGGCGACCGCCAAATACCCGGTGGTGCTGTACACCACCACCGACTGCACGCCCTGCCAGCAGGCGCGCTCGCACCTGTCCAAGCGCGGCGTGCCGTTCGTCGAGCGCACCGTCTCCAGCTCCGGCGACGCCGATCAGTTCCGGAAGGCGGGGTTCGCCGAAAACTCGTTCCCGGCCGTCTCGGTCGGCCGCGAGCGCTCGGTCGGCTTCGAAGTGGGCGACTGGAATCGCCTGCTGGACGCCGCCGGCTATCCCAAGACCTCGGTGCTGCCGCCGTCGTTCAAGCAGACGCCGGCCCGGGCGCTGGCCGCTGCCGACAGCGATCGTCCTGCCGCGGGCACGGGCGAAGGCGCCGAACGCGCCGCCGCCGACGGACAGCGCCCCCGCGCCCGACCCGCCGCCCTGCCCCGCGCCGAGGCGCCGCCCCCGCCGCGCAACCCGAACGCCGTCCGCTTCTGAGCCTCGCCGGTGCGCCGGGCGGCGACGCCCGCGCGCTCCGCAGCCCCCCGCATCTCCCGCATCTCCCGCATCCCCCGCATCCCCCGCATTCCCCGCAGCCGATCGTCCGAGACGCCCGGAGCCCCGCGCACGGTAGGATGCGCCCGCGCGCACGGTGCGCGCGGGGAGATCCTGCGATGAAATGGCTGCGCTGCCGCGACCGCGGCGCCGAGACCTGGGCCCTGCTCGAGGGCGAGCACGTCGAGACCGTCGACGGCACACCGTTCGGCGAGCACGCCCGGACCGGGCGCCGGCTCGCCGTCACCGAGCTCGAGTGGCTGCCGCCGACACGCCCCGGCAAGATCCTCGCGCTGTGGAACAACTTCGGGGCGGCCGCGGCGAAGAACGGCTGGACCCGTCCCGCCGAACCGCTGTGGTTCCTGAAGGCGGCGAGCAGCCTCGCCGGCCACCTCGACCCGGTGCCGGTGCCGCCGGGTGACGTCGGGCGCGTCGCCTACGAGGGCGAGCTCGCCATCGTGATCGGCCGCCGGGCCCGCCGCATCGAGGCGGCCGATGCCGCCGCCCACGTGCTCGGCTACAGCTGCGCGAACGACGTCACCGCGATCGAGCTGCTCAACCGCGACCCGTCGTTCCCGCAGTGGTGCCGGGCCAAGGGCTTCGACGGCTTCGGCGTCGTCGGACCGGTCGTGGAGACGCAGTTCGATGTCTCGACAGCCAGCGTGCGCACGACCGTCGACGGCCGCGAGCGCCAGAACTATCCGCTCGCGGACATGTTCTTCACGCCGCACGAGCTGGTCGCCCGGCTCTCGCACGACGTCACCCTGGAGCCGGGCGACGTGATCCTGTGCGGCACCTCGGTCGGCGTGCTGCCGATGAAGCCCGGTGCCCGCGTGGAGGTCACGATCGACGGGATCGGCACCCTGTCGAACGTGTACGGCGGCGCACCGGCCTGATCAGCCCGCCTGGACCGCCAGCCGCCCCTTCTGGGCGGCGAGCGTGCGGTTCAGCAGGCTGGCCATCGCGTAGACCGCGTCGATGGTCGGCGTCGGCCGGCCGACGATGCGACCGAGTTCGATCACCGAGCCGACCAGTGCCTCGAGCTCGATCGCGCGGCCGTGCTCGACGTCCTGCAGCATGGACGTCTTGTGCGCGCCGACCGCCTCGGCACCCGCGATCCGCTTGTCGAGCGAGACCTTGAACTCGACGCCGAGCGCCTCGCCCACCGCCTGGGCCTCGGTCATCATCGCCGCGGCGAGCGCACGGGTCGGCGCGAAGCGGCAGATGTCCTCGAGCGTCGCGTGCGTGAGCGCCGAGATCGGGTTGAAGCTCAGGTTGCCCCAGAGCTTGACCCAGATCTCGCTGCGGATGTCCTTGGAGACCGGCGCCTTGAAGCCGGCAGCGATCATGGCCTTCGACAGTCCGTCGATCCGCTCGCTGCGCGAGCCGTCGAGCTCGCCCAGCGTGAATCGGTTGCCCTCGATCAGCCGGATCACGCCGGGCGCGACCAGCTCGGAGGCCGGGTAGACCACGCTGCCGATGATCCGCTCGGGCTCGATCTGGGCGGCGATTCGCCCGCCCGGGTCGACGCTCTCGAGCACCCGTCCCTCCCAGGGACCGGCGAGCTTGTGGAAGTACCACCAGGGCACGCCGTTGATCAGCGTGACCACCATGGTCTGCGGCCCGAACAGGCCCCGCATCGCCGGCAGCAGGTCGACGACCTGGTGGGCCTTCACCGCCAGCAGCACGGCATCCTGCGGACCCGCGTCGGCCGGCACCTGCACGGCCCGCACGTCGGGCGCGTGCTGCTCGGTGCCGTCCTCGAGGATCAGCTTCAGGCCGTTGGCCGAGATGGCCTCGAGGTTGCGGTTGCGCGCGACCACCGTGACCTCTTCTCCCGCGAGCGAGAGCTTCGCCCCGAGGTACCCGCCGATGGCGCCTGCGCCGACGACTGCGATCTTCACCGTCTCGTTCCTTCCCTAGACCGGGCGCGCCACGGGGGCCGCCATCATCGCCTTGACCCGACCGACCAGCGGCCACACGAGCATCACCAGGGCCAGCGTCGTCAGCACGCCGACCAGCGGATTCGCCCAGAAGAT
>RPRK01000207.1 GCA_003818495.1 Burkholderiales bacterium | reverse complement strand
GGATCCATCAGGTCCACCCCGCCCGCCCCGGCCCTGCCCGGCGACCCCGCCGCCCCCGCCCCGCGATGACGCCCCTGCCCCTCGTCGACGCGCTGGTCGCGCTGGCCGCCCGGCTGGGCCGGCCGATCTCGACCGCGGCGCTGCAGTCGCAGCTCGTGGCCTCGCGCGACGGCACGATCGACTGGGAGGGCCTGCTGCGCGCGCTCGACGGGTTCGGCCTGCTGGCCGTGCGCGAGTCGCGCCGCCCCGAGGCCCTGCACGCCGACGAGCTGCCCGCGCTGGTGGCGCTGTCCGACGGCCGCTTCGCGCTGCTCACCGACACCACGCAGGCCTCGGATCCGGCGCTGGGCAGCGCGCAGGCCGGCTGGTGCGTGCGCCTGACCGTGGTGCCCGGCGCCGACATGCGCTCGGGCATCCCGTCGATCCGCAGCGCCCGCGCCTGGTTCTGGACGGTCCTCTGGAAGCTCAAGGGCCATTACGTGCACGTGGCGATCGCCACCTTCGTGATCAACCTGCTGTCGATCGCGATCTCGCTGTACGTGATGAACGTGTACGACCGCGTCGTGCCCAACCGCACGTACGAGACGCTGTGGGTGCTGACCGTGGGCACGCTGATGGCGCTGGGCTTCGAGTTCGCCGCCCGCACGCTGCGCGGCTGGCTGATCGACTCGGCCGGCAAGCGCGCCGATCTCGAGATCTCCTCCGGGCTCTTCGCGCGGCTGCTGTCGATCCGCCTGGAGGCCAAGCCGGCCTCCTCGGGCGCCTTCGTGAGCAACCTGCGCGACTTCGAGTCCATCCGCGACGTGCTGACCTCGGCCACGCTCACCGCGCTGATCGACCTGCCCTTCGTCGTGCTCTTCCTCGCGGTGATCTTCATGATCGCGCCGCCGCTGGCGATCGTGCCGCTGGTGGCGATCGGGCTGGTGCTGATCGCCGGCCTCGCCGTGCAGGCGCCGCTGGCCCGCAGCATCCGCAGCTCGATGAAGGACGGCTCGCAGCGCCAGGGCCTGGCGGTCGAGTCGGTCGAGGGGCTGGAGACGCTCAAGGTCAACAACGCCTACCGCTTCGCCCAGCAGCGCTGGCAGTGGTACACCGAGGCGGTGGCCGGCACGTCGATGCGCTCGCGCAACCTGTCGGCGCTGGTGGTGAACTTCACGATGACGGTCAGCCAGCTCGTCACGATCGTGACGGTCGTCTGGGGCGTGACGCTGATCCACGCGGGCGAGCTGTCGCTCGGCGGCCTGATCGGCGTGGTGATCCTGTCGGGCCGGGCGATCGGCCCGCTCGGCCAGGTGGCCTCGCTCGCGGTGCGGCTGCAGCAGGCGCGCAGCGCCTTCGAGGGCCTGCAGGCGCTCATCGACCGGCCGGCCGAGCGCGAGCCCGACCGCAGCTACCTCGCCCTGGTGGCGCCGCGCGGCGACCTGTCGTTCTCGAGCGTGGACTTCAGCCACGACCGCAACGGCCCGACGCTCTTCCGCGGCTTCGACCTGCACCTGCGTGCCGGCGAGAAGGTCGCGCTGCTCGGGCGCACCGGCAGCGGCAAGTCCACGCTGCTGCGGCTGGCCGCGGGCCTGTACACGCCGACCGCGGGCATGCTGCGCATCGACGGCATCGAGGCCCGCCAGCTCGACCCCGCCGAGCTGCGCGGCGTCGTCGGCCTCGTGCCCCAGCAGCCACGACTCTTCCTCGGCTCGCTGCGCGAGAACCTCGAACTCGCGCGCAGCGACCGCGGACCCGACGACGCGCGCCTGGTGTGGGCCCTGCGCGCGCTCGGGCTCGACGCGATGATCGCCCGGCACCCGCGCGGCCTGGACCTGCAGCTCGGCGAGGACGGCGCGGGCCTGTCGGGCGGGCAGCGCCAGCTCGTCGCGCTCACGCGGCTGCTGCTGCGCGACCCGCGCATCGTGCTGCTCGACGAGCCCACCAGCGGCCTCGACCAGAACAGCGAGAAGCAGGTGATCACGGCGATCGGCGAGTGGGCGCGCGACCGCACGCTGGTGGTGGCGACCCACCGGCCGGCCGCTCTCGAGCTGGTCGACCGCATCGTCGTCATCGAGGCCGGCCGCATCGTGCTCGACGCGCCGCGCGCGGCCGCCCTCGAGCAGCTCGCCCGCGGCATCACCGTGCCGCTGGCCGACGTCCGCGAGGTGCCCCGTGTACAGGGTTGAGCAGGACGATGCCGCGCCGGACCCCGCCGGCCTGCCCGTCCCGATGCCCCCGCCCGGCCAGACCGTCACGCTCGCCCCGCCGCGCCTGGCGCCCCCGCCGCCGCGCCGGCCGTGGCTCGCGTTCATGTCGGTCTCGCTGCTGGCCGCGGTGGTCGGCGGCTTCCTGCTGTGGGCCTCGCAGGCGCGGCTCGAGGAGGTCACCCGCGGCAACGGCCGGGTGATCCCGTCGAGCAAGGAGCAGGTCATCCAGAGCCTCGAGCCCGGCGTGCTGACCGGACTGCTGGTGAAGGAAGGCGACCGCGTCGAGCGCGGCCAGGTGCTGATCCGCATGGACGACACCCGCGCCTCCGCGCTGTTCCGCGAGCTGCAGGGCAAGGTCGCGGCCCTCTCGGCGCAGGCCGCCCGGCTGCGCGCCGAGGCCTACGGCGAGGCGCTGAAGTTCCCCGCCGAGGCCAACGCGCTGCCGGCCCTGGTCCGCCGCGAGACCGAGACCTTCAACGCCCGGCGCAAGGCGCTCGACGAGGGCGCCGACTCGCTCAGGCGCGGCATCGCGCTGCTGGACCGAGAGATCGAGATCGTCGACCCGCTGGTCTCGCGCGGCCTGGTGTCCGAGGTCGAGGCCCTGCGCCTGAAGCGCCAGCGCAACGACCTCGCGCTGCAGCTCGCCGACCGCCAGAACCGCTACCGGGCCGACGCCGCCGGCGAGCTGAACAAGGTCGAGGCCGAACTCGCCCAGACCCGCGAGACCGCCAACGCGCGGGCCGACTCGTACCGGCGCACCGAACTGCGCTCGCCGATGAAGGGCACCGTCAAGAGCATTCGCGTGACCACCATCGGCGGCGTCATCTCGCAGGGGCAGGAGCTGATGCAGATCGTCCCGATCGAGGACACGCTGGTGGTCGAGGCCTTCGTCAAGCCCGCCGACGTCGCCTTCCTGCGCCCCGGCCAGAAAGCGGTCGTCAAGCTCTCGGCCTACGACTACGCCATCTACGGCGGCCTCGACGGCACCGTCGAGTTCATCAGCCCCGACACCCTGCGCGACGAGCGCCGCGGCGCGCTCGCCGGCGCCGGCGCCCCCGACCCCGACGAGACCGGCGCCTTCTACCGCGTCCTGGTGCGCACGCCGGCCACCGGCCTGCGGGCGCCCGACGGCAGCGAGCTGCCGATCCTGCCCGGCATGACCGCCACGGTGGAGATGCTCGCCGGCCACAAGACCGTGCTCCAGTACCTGCTCAAGCCGCTGAACCGGGCCGGACAGGGCATGCGGGAGCGCTAGGCACGCCAACTGCCTCACAGACAGATTCGGCCAAGCCGTTGATGCTCCTGGCATTTCCGGTCCCGGCGCAGCCCGGACTTGATCTGACCCCAATTTATTCCGCCGATCGGGCCGATTGTCAGGATCAATTAGCACTCACGACTTCCGAGTGCTAGCATCATTCTCCACAGGGGCGTGTCGCCCCGAGAAAGGAAGATCGGATGACCGTTTCCTCGACTGCTCTGGTGACTCCCTCGCACACCTTCGGTGTCGGGCTGGCGGTTCCGGCCGTCGGCAACATCGACGCGTACATCTCGGCCGTCAACCGGCTGCCGATGCTGTCCGCCGACGAGGAGACCGCGCTCGCGCGCCGGCTGCGCGATTCCGGCGACCTCGAGAGCGCCCGCCAGCCGATCGTCTCGCACCTGCGCCTGGTCGTGTCCATCGCCCGGCAGTACCTGGGCTACGGCCTGCCGCACGCCGACCTGATCCAGGAAGGCAACATCGGCCTGATGAAGGCGGTCAAGCGCTTCGACCCCGAGCGCGGCGTGCGGCTGGTGTCGTTCGCCATGCACTGGATCAAGGCCGAGATCCACGAGTACATCCTGAAGAACTGGCGGCTGGTGAAGGTGGCCACCACCAAGGCCCAGCGCAAGCTGTTCTTCAACCTGCGCTCGCACAAGCCCGACCAGCACACGCTGAGCCCCGACGCGGTCGAGGCCATCGCGAAGGAACTGAACGTCCGCACCCAGGACGTCGTCGAGATGGAGACCCGCATGGGCGGGGGCGACGTCGTCCTCGACCCGGCGCCCGACGACGGCGACGAGGCCTGGGGGCCGATCGCCTACCTGCAGGCGCCGAGCGCCGAGCCGACCCAGCAGCTCGAGGCCCGCCAGACCGACCGGCTGCACGGCGAGGGCATCCGCAAGGCGCTCGACGCCCTGGACGCCCGCAGCCGCCGGATCATCGAGGCCCGCTGGCTGAAGGACGAGGACGACGGCGGCACGATGACCCTGCACGAGCTGGCCGACGAGTTCGGCGTCTCCGCCGAGCGGATCCGCCAGATCGAGGCGAAGGCGATGAAGACGATGAAGGGCGCGCTGGCGGAGTTCGCCTGACGGGTCGGCCCGTCCGCCCGAGCCCCGGAACGCCCGCGACAGCGGGCGTTCTCACGTCCGGGGGCTTAGTCCCCCGAACCCGACGCCGACGCGCGAGTGTGTCAGTTGGTCACTTTTGCCCGATCCGGCACGCGAATGCGGCCCCGACGGCATTCTGGAATTGGAGATTGCTCCGCTCAATCGGTACACTCTGCGCAAGAGTCCGACCCATTCGGGAAAGCACTCGCACGCTTCGGAGCCTGCCTTGACCCGCCACACCCTGCGCCTCGCGATCGCCGCCTCGCTGATGTCCGCCACCGCGGCGCACGCCGCGATCTTCATCGAGGACTTCGAGAACTACACGACCACGAGCAACTACACCGAGTTCTCCGGTGCCCTGACCCCGATCGGCAGCTTCGCGCCGAACTGGCTCATCGGCGGCTCGACCACCGTCGACGTCGTCAACACCACGGGTCCCGGCATCGGCAGCGTGGCGCAGCAGGGCAACTACTGGCTCGACCTGAACGGCACCGCCTCGGCCGGCACGATCACCCGGTACATCGGCAACCTGACGCCCGGCCAGGAGTACCAGGTCAGCTTCCAGTACGCCGCGAACATCGGCGGCGGCGCCGCGACCTCCCCCGGCTTCACCGTCAGCGTGAACGGCGCCTCGTCCGGCCCCTTCTCCAACGGGACCGCCAACTTCGTGAACGGGACCTACTCCTTCACGGCCGGCCCCAGCATGTCCGCGAGCATCATGTTCGCCGCGACGGGCCCCGCCTCGAATTTCGGTCCCGCCCTCGACAACATCTCGGTCGCCGCCGTCCCCGAGCCGCACGAGTGGGCGATGATGCTCGCCGGCCTCGGCCTGGTGGCCTGGGCCGCGCGGCGTCGCCGCGAAGCGCCGTCGGCCACCCTGCCGATGGGCGCTGCCGCCTGAGTTCCGGCAACCGGCAGGCATCGGACGGCCACCTTCGGGTGGCCGTTTCGCTTGCCGCCGCGGCAGCGCTCAGACCGCCGCCAAGCGCTCCTCGAGCCAGGCCCGCACCCCCGACAGCAGCACGCCGCCGCCCGAGGCACCGAAGGTCGAGTGCGGCGTGCCGGCCTTGTTGAAGTCGGCCACGAAGCTCAGCACCGCGGCGATCCGCGGGAACTCGCCCCGGCGCACGAAGGCCGGCGCACCCGAGTCGCCCCCCGCCGCCGAGGTCTCCACCGCATTGCCGAGCGAGGGGCCGCCGAAGGCATCGCTCGAGGCGTCCGGCCCGTCGAAGTCGTAAAGGAAGAGCGCCGGGACGCCGGGCAGCTCGGGCCGCGCGACCAGCCGATCGACGCGGTTGGCGCCGACCCGCTTGACCGCCGGGTCCGCGCCGACGCTCGGCGCCCGGTCGCCGTGCCCGCTCGCGCCGTAGCCCACGAAGGTCATCGGCGTGCCCTGCCGCATCGGCCCGTAGTAGGGCGTGTAGACCGGCACCCCGTCGGGCGCGTCGGCGTCGAGCTCGAGCAGCGCCACGTCGTCGAAGGCGAACGGCTTGGTGAAGCCCTTCCAGCCCGGATGCACGTGCACGCGCGCCACGCCCAGCGGCTGCGGCTCGCCGGCATTGAGCTGCACCGAGATCGCCGAGGGCGGATGCCCGGCCGCCACATGCGCCGCCGTGAGGATCAGCCTGCGGTGCACCAGGGCGCCGCTGTACACCCCGCCGTCGATGCGCACGCTCACCACCCCCGCCCAGGGCGAGGCCCGCAGGTTCCCGTCGACCCGAGCGGCAGGGCTGTCCGGCGGCAGGCCGGCCATCAGCGCCCGTGCAGAGCGCCCCGGCCAGGCGGCGGCGAGCGCCGCCCCCGCGGCGAGCAGCCGCCGGCGGGCGACGCCCGCATCGACGCCCGGATCGACGCCCGAGCGAGCGGCCGCGGGCTGGATCGGAGGAAGGGGGGTCGCGTTCATCGGAGCGCGCAGTGTGGGCCCGACGCCGTCCCCGGGCAATCCTGAACGGGGTGACACAGTTCCTATCGCGGTCGGCGACTCGTGCCCACAGTGCGTTGAGCAGTTGCAGCGGTCCCGCGCGCGACGGAACCCGCCGCTCGCGCGAACCGCCTGGCATCCGCCCCGTCCACGCTCCGAACCCGGCCCTCCCCCACGATGACCCTGCAGTTCGCCCTGCACGCCCCCCAGAGCGCCGCACCGAGGCCGCCGGTCGCAGCCCCCGACACCGCCCGCCGGAGCGGCACCGTGCTGTGCTTCGCCGTCGCCTCCGACTGCGCCGCCACCCTGCGGGCCGCGGTCGATCGGACCGCCGATGCGCTGTCGGCGTTCGAGCGGGTGCGCTGGCTGGTCGTCGAGTGCGGCAGCAGCGACGACACCCTCGCGCAGCTCGAGGCGCTGCGTCGCGAGCGCCCCGGCTTCGAGTTCGAGACGCTGGGGCGCCGCGCGCTGGCGTCCACCTCCAGCGCGCAGCGGCTCGCGATCGGCCGCACCCGATGCCTCGAGCGACTCGCCTCCGATCCCCGATTGAGCGACGTCGAGCATCTGGTCGACGTGGACCTGGGCAAGGTCCGGGTGGCCGCCGCGACGGCCCGGTAACCCCACCGCATCCGACCGCGGCCCGTCAGCGGCCGTAGTACGCCCGGTACCAGTCCACGAAGCGCCGCACGCCGTCGCGCACATCCGTGCGCGGCGTGAAGCCGATCAGCGCCGTCAGCGCCGAGGCATCCGCACAGGTCGCCGGCACATCGCCGGGCTGCATCGGCAGCAGCCGCCGCTGCGCCGTCATCCCGAGCGCCGCCTCGATCGCCGCGATGAAGTCCCCGAGCGCCACCGGGTCCGAGTTGCCGATGTTCAGCACCCGGTAGGGCGACGGCACGCAGCCGAGCACCCGCACCACGCCCTCCACGATGTCGTCCACGTACGTGAAGTCGCGCTTCATGTCGCCGTGGTTGAAGACGTCGATCGGACGCCCCGACAGGATCGCGTCGACGAACAGGAAGGCCGCCATGTCCGGCCGCCCCCACGGTCCGTAGACCGTGAAGAAGCGCAGCCCCGTCGTCGGCAGCCCGAAGAGATGGCTGTACGCGTGCGCCATCAGCTCGTTGGCCTTCTTCGTCGCGGCGTACAGGCTGACCGGGTGATCGACCCGGTCGTCCTCCGAGAACGGCATCTTCACGTTGCCGCCGTAGACGCTCGACGACGACGCATAGACCAGGTGCCCGACACGCGCGTGACGACAGCCTTCCAGCACGTTCACGAACCCCACCAGGTTCGACTGCGCGTAGGCCTGCGGGTTCTCCAGCGAATGCCTCACCCCCGCCTGCGCCGCCAGGTGCACCACCCGATCGAAGCCGCCCGACGAGAACAGCGCCGCCGTCGCCGACGGGTCCGCCACGTCGAGCCGCTCGAACGAGAAGCCCCGCGTCGCCTCGAGCCGGGCGAGCCGCGCGGCCTTGAGCGCCGGGTCGTAGTAGGCGTCGAGCGAGTCGACGCCCACCACGTCGCAGCCGTCCGCGAGCAGCCGCTGCGCGACGTGCATGCCGATGAAGCCGGCCGTGCCGGTGACCAGGACCCTCATGGCGCGCCTCAGAGCCGACCGATCGACAGGTACTCCAGGCCCGCCGCGCGCGGCAGCGCCGGCAGGAACATGTTGCGGCCGTCGATGATCACCGGCGACTTGAGCGCCGCCCGGATCGCATCGAAGTCCGGGCTGCGGAACTCCTTCCACTCGGTGACGATGACCAGCGCATCCGCGCCGTCCAGCGCCTGCATCGGGCTGTCGGCGTAGGCCACGCCCGCCGAGTCGCCCAGCAGCCGATGCGCCTCGTGCATCGCCACCGGGTCGTAGACACAGACCGTCGCCCCGCGCGCGAGCAGGTCCGCGATCACCACCCG
>RPRK01000206.1 GCA_003818495.1 Burkholderiales bacterium | reverse complement strand
GGCGCCCGTGGTCAATGCCGGCGACGGCAGCAACGAGCATCCGACGCAGGCGCTGGTCGACGTCGCCGCGATGCGCGGGGTCGGGCTCGAGGGACGTACCGTGCTGCTGATGGGCAACCTGCGGGACCATCGCGTCCACCACTCGCTCGCGAAACTGCTCGCGCGCCAGGACGTGAACCTGGTGCTCGTCTCCCCGCCCGGCCTCGAGCTTCCGGCGCGCTTCCTCCCCGAGCGGGCGAGGCAGGTCGAGGCGAGCGATGCCGAGACCGTCGACGACGTGCTCGCCTGCGCCGACTTCGTCTACATGACGCCGGTCCAGTACTGGAACACCCCGGATGCCCGGCACGGCGACGTGCTGTCGATGGACCTCGCCCGTGCCCGGCGGGTGCTGCGCCGGGGCGCGACCGTGCTCCATCCGTTTCCGAGGCTGGGCGAGCTGGCCGAGGATCTCGACGGCTCGCCGTGGGACGGCTACCACGCCCAGACCGCGCTCGGGCCCGAGGTCCGCCGCCGCACCCTGGCGCTGCTGCTCGGCGGCTGAACGGCGCCGCACCCATGGCCTCGCGCGGGCTGGACGCCGCGCCGGCTGCGGTACAATCGAGGGTTCCGGAGGGTTGGATGAGCGGTTGAAGTCGCACGCCTGGAAAGCGTGTAAGGGTTTATAGCCCTTCGGGGGTTCGAATCCCCCACCCTCCGCCAGAGTGTCTCGCCGCGACCGCGCAAGCGGTCGCGGCCCCGCCTCGAAGCCGAGCGCGGCCCGCTTCGCGGTGCTAGCATCCGCGCCATACCGATCGGCTGTCGCTCCGCGCGACACTCCCCGCCTTAATGACCGCCCCTTCGTCGCAGCGCATGCCGCCGCTGGTGCTCGCAGCGCTGGGCGTCGTCTTCGGCGACATCGGCACCAGTCCGCTGTACGCCTTCAAGGAGGCGTTTCTCGAGCCGACCGGCCTGCCCCTGACCCCGGAGAAGATCTTTCCGGTGCTGTCGATGATCTTCTGGGCGGTCACGGTGATCGTGTCGATCAAGTACGTGACCGTGATGCTGCGATTCGACCATCGCGGCGAGGGCGGGGTGCTCGCGCTGCTGTCCAACGTCCTCGCGCTGGTGAAGGACCGGCCGCGCCTCTCCTGGGTGGTCAGCGTGCTCGGGATCTTCGCGGCGGCGCTCTTCTTCGGCGACGCGGTGATCACGCCGGCCATCTCGGTGCTGTCGGCGGTCGAGGGCATCAGCGTGGTCGAGCCGGCGCTCGCGCGCTTCGTGGTGCCCATCGCGCTGGTCATCCTGGTCGGACTGTTCGTGATCCAGCGCAATGGCACCGCCAAGGTCGGCGCGCTGTTCGGCCCGGTGATGGTGGTCTGGTTCCTCGTGCTGGCCGCCCTCGGGGTGGCGAGCATCGCGCAGACGCCGGAGATCCTCGGGGCGCTCGATCCGCGGCATGCGCTGGCCTTCGCGTTCGTGCATCCGGAATGGACGTTCATCGCGCTGAGCGCGGTCTTCCTGTCCATGACCGGTGCCGAGGCGCTGTATGCGGACCTCGGGCACTTCGGCCGCACGCCGATCCGCATCGGCTGGTTCTCGCTGGTGTTCCCCTGCCTGATGCTGAACTACTTCGGCCAGGGCGCGCTCGTCCTGCGCGAGCCGGAGGCGGTCCGCAACCCGTTCTTCCTGCTCGCCCCCGAGCCGCTGCTGGTGCCGCTGGTGATGCTGGCCACGCTGGCGACCGTGATCGCATCCCAGGCGACGATCTCGGGCGCGTTCTCGGTGACCCAGCAGGCGTCGCGACTGAACTACCTGCCTCGCCTGAAGGTGCTCTACACCTCGGACACGTCGCGTGGGCAGGTCTACATCCCGGTGGTCAACTGGCTGCTGCTGGTGTCGGTGCTGCTGCTGGTGGTGACCTTCCGCAGCTCGTCGAACCTCGCCGCGGCCTACGGCATCGCCGTCTCGGGCGACCTGCTCATCGGCAGCGTGCTGCTGACCTTCGCGGTGCTGCTGATGCCGTCGCGGCGCAGCAAGCTGCTGCTGCCGCTGCTCGCGGTCTTCCTCGTGCTCGAGATCGGGTTCTTCTCGGCCAACATCGGCAAGATCGAGGAGGGCGGCTGGTTCCCGCTGATGGTGGCGAGCGTCATGTTCACCATCCTGACCACGTGGCGTCGCGGCATCGAGATCATGCGCTCGCGCAAGGACGCGCTGCCGCGGGTGGCGCGCGACGAGCTGAACCTCGACCTGTCCGACATCCCACGGGTGCCGGGCGCGGCCGTCTTCTTCAGCTCGAGCCGCTTCGGCTATCCGGGCAGCTTCCTGCACAACCTCAAGCACAACAAGGTCGTCCACGAGCAGACGGTCTTCATGACCGTCGAGTTCGACGACACGCCGCGCGTGCTCGACGACGAGCGGGTCGAGCTCCAGCGCGGCAACAGCGGCGTGCTGCGCCTGGTCGCGCATTTCGGGTTCCGCGAGGATCCGGACATCGCGCGGGTGCTGAAGCTGGCGCGCCGCAAGGGGCTCGAGCTCGACCTCGACGACACCTCGTTCTTCACCAGCAAGCCGGTGATCGTGTCGGTGTCGCGCCGCGGCGTGTTCGGCTGGCGGCGCTCGCTGTTCGGCTGGATGATGCAGAACAGCCCCAGCGCGGCGAACTACTTCCGCCTGCCGCCGAACCGCGTCATCGAGCTCGGGTCGCAGGTCGCGGTCTGAGCGCGGCGGGTCCGGCCCGCCGCTCAGTCCAGGCGGGTGTCGCGCAGCACCGCGGCGAACGCGTCGTGGTCCACGTTGGCGCCGCACAGCGTCAGGCCGACCCGCTGTCCGCCGAGGCCCCCGGGCCGCTCGCGCGCCCACTGCATCGCGGCGGCGAGCGATGCGGCGCCGGCGCCCTCGGCGACGTTGTGGGTGTCGACATAGAGCGCCTTCATCGCGCGGGCCACCGCGTCGTCGTCGACCTCGACCACGCCGTCGACCTCGCCGAGCATCAGCGCCAGCGCCGCCGGATCGGCGACCCGGACCGCCATGCCGTCGGCCAGGCGGGTCGACACCGGGGCGTCGACGGTCCGCCCGGCGGCGATCGAGAGCGCGTAGGCGCGGGCGTGCGCCGACACGACGCCCACGATCTTGAGCCGCCCGCGTCGCCCCAGCGCGGCGCGGGCCGCGAGCGCGCCGCACAGGCCCGAGCCGAGGCCGATCGGGACGAAGACGAGGTCGAGCGCCGGCACGGCGCGGAAGAACTCGAGCCAGTAGGTGGCGACGCCGCGCACCAGGTCGGCATGGAAGGAAGGCACCCGATGCAGGCCGCGCTCGACCGAGAGTCGCGTGGCGTGCTCGGCGGACTCGGAGAAGTCGTCGCCGTGCTCGACGAGCTCGGCGCCGAAGGCGCGCATCGCGGCGTTCTTCTCGAGGCTGTTGCCGCGGGGCACGACGATGGTCACCGGGATGCCGACGCGGCGGGCCGCGAAGGCGAGCGACTGGCCGTGGTTGCCGCGCGTGGCCGACACGATGCCGGGACAGGCGGGCTGCGTGCGCTTCAGGCCATCGAGGTACACCAGGCCGCCGCGGACCTTGAAGGCACCCGTCGGCGTGTGGTTCTCGTGCTTGATCCACGCCTCGGTGCCCAGGCGGCGGGCGATCAGCGGCCAGGCGTACTGGGGGGTCGGTGGCATCGCGCCCGCGACGACGGCGGCGGCGGATTCGATGTCCTCGAGGGACGGCAGGGTGGGGCTGGACACTCGGGCCTCGGTGCGGATCGGGCCCGGCCGGATGCCGGGCGCGGTCGTGCAGTGTAGCGAGCGCCGCTAGAATCGGCGGATGGACACCCAGGGGCTTCCTGCCGGATCCGGCCGCGCTCGCCGCGGCGCGCACCGCCTCGCGCGGATCGGGCTCGCCATCGGGGTGGTCGCGGCGCTCGCCGGCACCTTCCGCCTGTACCTCGGGCCGGACCTGATGCTGGACGTCGGCACCTTCATGCAGTGGTGCGGACTGCGCTGAACAGCCGCCCCGTTGCGATGGGGGTGCGCTGGGCGGCGTGTATCATCGCTGTATGGAAACACAGTATCCGGCCGGCTCGCTCCCGGCCCGTCCGAAGTCGCCCGGGCAGGCCCCGGGACAGGCTGCGCGGACGGGCACGGCCGGGGCGCCGACCGCATCGCGCGATAATCGACGGATGGCGACCCGCAAGAACGACTACACCGAAGCCTCGATCCGCGTCCTGAAGGGCCTCGAGCCCGTCAGACAGCGGCCGGGCATGTACACCCGGACCGACAACCCGCTGCACATCGTGCAGGAGGTGATCGACAACGCCGCCGACGAGGCGCTGGGCGGCCACGCGAAGCACATCGCCGTCACCCTGCTGGCGGACGGCGGGGTCGCGATCGAGGACGACGGGCGCGGCATCCCGGTCGGTCTGCATCCGGACGAGGGCGTGCCCACCGTCGAGATCGTCTTCACCCGGCTGCATGCCGGCGGCAAGTTCGACAAGCAGGCCGGCGGCGCGTACAGCTTCTCCGGCGGCCTGCACGGCGTCGGCGTCTCGGTCACCAACGCGCTGTCCACCACGCTCAAGGTCACCGTCTGGCGTCCCGACGATCGCGGCCAGGGGGTGCACACCATCGTCTTCGGCGGCGGCGAGGTCGTGCAGAAGCTGGCCTCCCGGATGGCCGACAAGGGCGAGCGGCGCAGCGGCACGCGCGTCGAGGTCTGGCCCGATCCGAAGTACTTCGACAGCCAGGTGCTGCCGATGGGCGACCTCGAGCGGCTGCTGCGCTCGAAGGCGGTCCTGCTGCCCGGCGTCAAGGTCACGATGACCACCGAGAAGACCGGGCAGGTCCGCGTCTGGCAGTACGCCGAAGGCCTGCGCGGCTACCTGTCCGAGTCGCTGGCCTCGGAGGGCGCGGGCCCGCAGCCCGGGGAGGGCGGCCCGGTCGTGCCGCTCTTCGAGGGGCAGCAGTACGCCGAGGCCGGCCACGAGACCTTCGCCGAAGGCGAGGGCGCGCAGTGGGTCGTCGCCTGGACCGAGTCGGGGCCGCTGGTGCGCGAGTCGTACGTGAACCTGATCCCGACGCCGGCCGGGGGCACGCACGAGTCCGGCCTGCGCGAGGGGTTGTTCGCCGCCATCAAGGGCTTCGTCGAACTGCACTCGCTGCTGCCCAAGGGCGTGAAGCTGATGCCCGAGGACGCGTTCGCGCGTGCCAGCTTCGTGCTGTCGGCGAAGGTGCTCGATCCCCAGTTCCAGGGCCAGATCAAGGAGCGCCTGAACTCGCGCGACGCGCTGCGGCTGGTGTCGGGCTTCGCCAAGGGGCAGTTCGAGCTCTGGCTGAACCAGCACGTCGACTGGGGCCGCAAGCTCGCCGACCTCGTCATCCGCCAGGCGCAGGCGCGCCAGCGCTCGGCGCAGAAGGTCGAGAAGCGCAAGAGCTCGGGTGTCGCGGTGCTGCCGGGCAAGCTCACCGACTGCGAGAGCACCGACCTGTCGCGCAACGAGGTGTTCCTCGTCGAGGGCGATTCGGCGGGCGGCTCGGCCAAGATGGGCCGCGAGAAGGAGTACCAGGCGATCCTGCCGCTGCGCGGCAAGGTGCTCAACACCTGGGAGACCGACCGCGACCGGCTGTTCGCCAACACCGAGATCCACGACATCGCGGTGGCCATCGGCGTCGACCCGCACGGGCCGGCCGACACGCCGGACCTGTCGAACCTGCGCTACGGCAAGATCTGCATCCTGTCCGACGCCGACGTCGACGGCGCGCACATCCAGGTGCTGCTGCTGACCCTCTTCTTCCGACATTTCCCCCGGCTGATCGAGGCGGGCAACGTCTACGTCGCGCGCCCGCCGCTGTTCCGCATCGACGTGCCGGCGCAGGGCAAGCGGCCGCTGCGCAAGGTCTACTGCCTCGACGAGGGCGAGCTGCGCCATGCCGAGGACAAGCTGCGCAAGGACGGTCTGCGCGAGGGCTCGTGGAGCATCTCGCGCTTCAAGGGGCTGGGCGAGATGACCGCCGAGCAGCTCTGGGAGACCACCCTCAAGCCCGACACCCGGCGGCTGCTGCGGGTGTCCTTCGGGGACACCGACGCGGCCGCGACCACGCTGCGCTTCACGATGCTGATGGGCAAGGGCGAGGCGGCCGCGCGTCGCGGCTGGCTCGAGGAACACGGCAACGAGGTCGAGGTCGACGTCTGAGGACGCCCGATCTCCCTGCCACCACGACGACGACGCACCCGAGTCCATGGACGATCAACCGACGCTGTTTCCCGAACCGCCCGCCCCGCCTCCGGAGGAGGACGGTGCGCTGACGCTCGCCCGCTACGCCGAGCGCGCCTACCTCGACTACGCGGTCTCGGTGGTCAAGGGCCGCGCGCTGCCCGACGTCTGCGACGGCCAGAAGCCGGTGCAGCGCCGCATCCTGTACGCGATGAACGAGATGGGGCTGGGCCCCACCGCGAAGCCGGTGAAATCGGCCCGGGTCGTCGGCGACGTGCTCGGCCGCTTCCATCCGCACGGCGATACCGCGGCCTACGATGCGCTGGTGCGCATGGCGCAGTCGTTCACGCTGCGCTACCCGCTGGTCGACGGTCAGGGCAACTTCGGCTCGCGCGACGGCGACGGTGCGGCCGCGATGCGCTACACCGAGGCCCGGCTCACGCCGTACGCCCGGCTGCTGCTCGACGAGATCGACCAGGGCACGGTCGAGTTCGTGCCGAACTACGACGGCTCGGCCCAGGAGCCGGCGCTGCTGCCCGCGCGCCTGCCGATGGTGCTGCTCAACGGCGCCTCGGGCATCGCGGTCGGCATGGCCACCGAGATCCCGCCGCACAACCTGCGCGAGGTGGCGGCCGCCGCGGTCGCGCTGGTGCGCGACCCGAAGGCCGACCTCGACGCGGTGCTGGCCCTGATGCCCGGCCCGGACTTCCCCGGCGGCGGCCGCATCATCTCGTCGCCGGCCGAGATCCGCGAGGTCTACGCGGGCGGCCGGGGCTCGATCAAGCTGCGCGCGCGGCACGTCATCGAGGAGATGGCGCGCGGCCAGTGGCAGCTCGTGATCACCGAACTGCCCCACGGCGTGTCCGCGGCGAAGGTGCTCGAGGAGATCGAGGAGCTCACCAATCCGAAGGTCCGGGTCGGCAAGAAGGCGCTGAGTCCGGAGCAGCTGCAGCTCAAGCAGACGGTGCTCGGCGTGCTCGACGCCGTGCGCGACGAGTCCGGCCGCGAGGCGGCGGTGCGGATCGTGTTCGAGCCGCGCACTGCCAAGGTCGGCCAGCAGGAGCTGCTGTCGACGCTGCTCGCCCACACCAGCCTCGAGGCGGGCGTGCCGGTCAACCTGGTGATGATCGGCCGTGACGGCCGGCCGCAGCAGAAGTCGCTGACGATGATCCTGGGCGAGTGGGTCGCCTTCCGGATCGAGACGATCGTGCGCCGGACCCGCCACCGGCTGGGCAAGGTCGACGACCGCATCCACATCCTCGAGGGCCGGCAGCTGGTGCTGCTGAACATCGACGAGGTCATCCGCATCATCCGCGAGTCCGACGAGCCCAAGCCCGCGCTGATCGCCGCCTTCGGCCTGTCGGACCGCCAGGCCGAGGACATCCTCGAGATCCGGCTGCGCCAGCTGGCACGGCTCGAGGCGATCAAGATCGAGCAGGAGCTCGGCGGCCTGCGCACCGAGCGCGAGCAGCTCGCCGCGCTCCTCGACAGCGAGGGCGCACAGCGTCGCCAGCTGATCCGCGAGATCGAGGCCGATGCGAAGCTCTACGGCGATCCGCGGCGCACGCTCATCGAAGAGGCCGCCCGCACGGTCGCCGAGGTGAAGATCGCCGAGGAGCCGGTGACGGTCATCATGTCGGTCAAGGGCTGGGTCCGGGCGCGCCAGGGCCACGGCCACGACTGGGCGCAGTTCTCGTTCAAGGCCGGCGACGCGTTCTACGGCGCGTTCGAGGTCATGACGACCGATCAGTTCTTCGTGCTCGGCTCGACCGGGCGCGTGCATTCGGTGGCGGTGGCGTCGCTGCCGTCGGCGCGCGGGGACGGCGTGCCGGTCACGTCGCTGGTCGAGCTCGAGCCGGGCACCCGGGTCGAGCATGCCTTCGCCGCCCGGGCCGAGGCCGGCGTCCTGCTGTCCACCCGGGGCGGCAACGGTTTCCTGTGCCAGGCGGGCGATCTCGTCGGCCGGAACAAGGCCGGTCGTCAGGTCATCACCCTGGACGACGGCGACGCCCCGATCCGCCCGGCGGTGTTCTCGCCGGGGCAGGCGCACGTGGTCTGCCTGGCCGGAGCCGGCGATCGGCCGCGGATGCTGGTCTTCGGTGTCGACGAGCTGAGGGTGCTGAAGAACGGCGGCCGCGGCTCGATGCTGGTCGAGCTCGACAAGAAGGACGTGCTGCTGCAGGCGCTGGTCTGCGGCGACGACGGCGTGGTGCTGTCCGGCATC
>RPRK01000205.1 GCA_003818495.1 Burkholderiales bacterium | reverse complement strand
TTCCCGCCGCGCCAGAAGCCGGGCAGCTTCAACCTCGATCGCGTGATGGAGGCCGTCACGCAGGGCGGCGGCGCCAGCGGCCGCTGAGCCTCGGCTCACGAGCCTGCCCGCGGGGGCCGCCGTCCACGACCGGACGGCGGCCCTCGCGCCATGAAGGCCCCGCACGGCACCCACCCGCCTTCCCCCCACAGGAACCGACCATGACTTCCTCGCACCGCCGCCGCATCGTCGCGCTGATCGCGGCCTCGTCGCTGTCCGGCCTGGCCCGGGCGCAGTCCGCGCCCACCGCCGAGCCGCTGCCGTCCTGGCAGGACGGTGCCGCCCGGGCGCGCATCCTCGCGTTCGTGAAGGCGGTCACGGAGCCCGGTGGCCGCGACTTCGTGCCGGTACCCGAGCGGATCGCGGTGTTCGACAACGACGGCACGCTGTGGGCCGAGCAGCCGGTCTATGTCCAGGGCCTGTTCATCGCCGATCGCATCCGGGCGATGAGCGCCACGCGGCCGGAGTGGAAGACGAAGGAGCCGTATGCCTCGCTGCTGCGCGGCGACCTGAAGGCGCTCGCCGCCGGGGGCGAACGCGCGATCGCGCAGCTCGCGATGACGACCCACGCGGGCATGAGCTCCGACGCCTTCACCAGGATCGTCGAGGACTGGCTGGCCACGGCCCGCCATCCGAAGACGGGACGGCCGTATACCGAGATGGTCTACCAGCCGATGATCGAGCTGCTGGCGTACCTGCGCGAGAACGGCTTCAAGACCTTCATCGTCTCCGGAGGCGGCATCGAGTTCATGCGGCCCTGGACCGAGCGCGTCTACGGCATCCCGCCCGAGCAGGTGATCGGCAGCACCATCCGCACGAAGTTCGAGCTGCGCGACGGGCAGCCGGTGCTGGTGCGACTGCCGGAGATCGACTTCGTCGACGACAAGGCCGGCAAGCCCGTGGGCATCCTGCGGCACATCGGGCGCCGCCCGATCGCCGCGTTCGGCAACTCCGACGGCGATCTGCAGATGCTGCAGTGGACCGCCGCCGGGCCGGGCGCGCGACTGGCGGCGCTCGTCCATCACACCGACGCCGAGCGGGAATGGGCCTACGACCGGGTCTCCCGCGTCGGACGTCTGGACGCGGGCCTGCGCGTGGCCGCCGAACGCGGCTGGACGGTCGTCGACATGAAGCGCGACTGGCGCCGGGTCTTCGCGTTCGAGGGCCGCTGAGGGCGCCGAGACGTTCCGGACACCTTGCGAGGCGCCTGGCCCGACCGGAGCGGTCGCTGGCGCAACGGGTCGTGCGGCGTGCGGAGGTTCGGCTACCATGGCCGCTCCGCTCCTGTCTGGCTCGCTGCCTTGAAACGCCGACTCGGCCCGGTTCTCGCGTCGCTCGCCATCGGCCTGAACTCGGGCGCGGCGGCGGCGGCGGCGTCGTCGAATCCGACCGTCCCCTGGCGGGTGGCGATCCTGTTGGGCAGCGACCCCGGCCTGCCGGCGATGCACGAGATCGACCGGTCGTTCCGGCGCACGCTACAGGCGGCCGCGCCGGCAGGCGCCACCTTCTTCACCGACACGCTCGACACCTACCGCTTCGACTACCGCGAGCTCGCGCCGGAGTTCCTGGCCCTGCAGCGCAGGAAGTACGCGGGGCAGCCGGTGGACCTCGTGGTCGGCATCGGCGAACGCGCGATCGATGCCGTGCGCGAGCAGCGCGACGCGCTGTGGCCCGGCGTGCCCGTGGTCCTCGCGGGTCTCGACGAGCCGACCGTCGAGCGGGCCCGCGTGCCGGTCGGCGCGCTGCAGTCGTTCTGGCAGCTCGACGTCGACGGCACGCTCGCGCTGATCGAGCGGCTGCAGCCGGCGGCCACCCGGCTGGTGGTCGTGAGCGGTGACGCGGACGCCGACCGCTCGCTCGCCGCGCGGGCGGCCGCGCTCGCCGAGACGCGCGGACTGTGGCGGGTCGAACCCTGGTCCGGCCTGCCGATCGAGGTCCTGCTCGAACGGGTCGCGGGACTCGGGCCCGACACCGCGCTGTTCTTCGCGAACATGAGCCGCGATGCGAACGGTCGCACCACGTTCCCCGCCGAGGCGCTGCCGCAGATCGCCGAGGCCTCGGGCGCGCCGGTCTACGGCGTGTTCGGCAGCTTCGTCGGCCGCGGCCTCGCCGCCGGCAGCGTCGTGGACTTCGAGGCCGCCGGCCACCATACCGCGGCGCTCGCGATCGCGCTCCTCGAGGGCACGTCGCCGCCGGCCACGTCGCCGGGGGCGACGACGCGCTGCATCGCCGACCTCGGCCGGCTCGCGCGGCACGGGATCGGCGCCGCGGCGCTGCCCGCGCAGTGCGACACGATCAACGCGCCGCGCAGCCTGTGGACCGAGTACCGCGCCTTCGTGCTGACCGCCGCGGCCGTCGTCGCCGCGCAGGCGCTGACGATCGGCGGCCTGCTGGTCCAGCGCCGTCGGCGGCGCCAGGCCGAGACCGAGGCGGGCCAGCGCCGGATCGAGCTCGCGCGGGCCATGCGCTTCGCGGCGATGGGCGAGCTGACCGCCTCGATCGCGCACGAGATCAACCAGCCGCTGGGCGCGATCCTGAGCAACGCCGATGCGGCGCAGATGATGCTGCGGTCCGGCGATGCCTCACGCGAGGCCCTGCTCGAGATCCTCGCCGACATCCGCCGGGACGACCTTCGCGCGCACGAGGTGATCCGACGGCTGCGCGCCCTCCTGGAGAAGCACGAGGTCAGCCATGCCCCGCTGCGCCTGCATCCGGCGCTTCGCGAGGCGATCGCGCTGATCGAGCCGGAGGCGCGCCGGCGCGGCGTCGCGCTCGAGACGGCGCTCGACGCGGCGGACGACCCGCTTCACGGCGACGCGATCCAGCTGCAGCAGGTGCTGCTCAATCTCGCGATCAACGCGATGGATGCGATGGAGCACACGCCGCTGGCCGAGCGTCGCCTGTCGATCTCGACCGCGGACCGCGCGGACGGGCTCGAGCTGACGGTCGCCGATCGGGGCTCGGGCATCCCGCCCGGTCGGCACGAGTCGATGTTCGAGTCCTTCCAGACGACGAAGCCGCACGGCCTGGGCCTGGGACTGCCGATCGTGCGGGCGATCGTCGAGGCGCACGGCGGCAGCGTCGCCCTCCTGCCGCGCGACGGTGGCGGCACCGTCGCACGCGTGCGGCTGCCGCGGCCGCGCACGGCGGACGAGGCCCGGCCGGCCGCGGCACGGCCGGTCGTGTCGATGGCGGCCCGATGAGCACAGAGGGCGCCCGCGGCGTCGTCCATCTCGTCGACGACGACGAGGCGATCCGCGTCGCGCTGACGCGGCTGTTCACCGCGGCCGGCTACACGACCCATGCGTACGGCTCGGCCGGGGCCTTCCTGATCGCGACGGGCACCGAGCCCGACGGCTGCCTGGTGCTCGACCTGCACATGCCCGGGCCCGACGGCCTCGCGCTGCACGACGCGCTGCGCCAGCGCGGCTGGACGGTGCCGACCGTGTTCCTGACCGGGCGCGGCGACATCCCCAGCAGCGTCCGCGCGCTGAAGGCCGGCGCCAGCGACTTCCTGACCAAGCCGGTCCGCAGCGAGGTGCTGCTCGAAGCCGTCCGGGCGGCGCTCGAGGCCGACGCCCCGCGGCGCGCCGCGCGCGAGCGCCGCCGCGAGGCACGCACGCGTTTCGGGTCGCTCGATGCGCGCGAACGCACGGTGCTTCGCCGGGTCGTCGAGGGCGCGCTCACCAAGCAGATCGCATGGGAGCTCGGCGTGAGCGAGCGGACGGTGAAGGCGGACCGGGCGTCCGTCATGCGCAAGATGGGCGCGACCACCCTGCCCGAGCTGGTCCGCCTGTCCGAGGGCCTGAGTCCGGACGGCGAGCCCTCATCCGGCTGACGGCCCCGGCTGACGGCCCCGGCGCGCCGGCACCCGCCGATCGGGCCGGGCCGGACGACACGCGGACAGGACCTCGCGCCGGACGGCCGGTGGCGACGCGCGCGCGGTCGGCTACCATCGAAGCCATCATGATCAGCGCCCCCTTCGCACTGCTCGCGGAGCTCCCGCCGCCCGCCATCGTCGCCCTCGCGACCGTGTTCGGACTGCTCGTCGGCAGCTTCCTCAACGTCGTCATCCACCGGATGCCGAAGATGATGGAGGCCGACTGGGCCGCCCAGGCCGCCGAGCTGCGCGGCGAGGCGGCGGTCGAGCGGCCCCGCTACAACCTGGTGGTGCCGCGCTCGGCCTGCCCGCACTGCGGCACCCAGATCACCGCGCTGCAGAACGTGCCGGTCCTCTCGTGGCTGCTGCTGCGGGGCAAGTGCGGCCACTGCGCCGCGCCGATCCCGGCCCGCTACCCGTTCGTCGAGCTGCTGACGGGCGTGCTGGCAGGCTGCGCCATCGCCGTGCACGGGCCGACCGCGGCCGGCCTGGGCGCGATGCTGCTGACCTTCTTCCTGGTCGCGCTCGCGTTCATCGACCTCGACACGCAGCTGCTGCCCGACGACCTGACGCTGCCGCTGCTGTGGCTCGGGCTGGTCTTCAACCTGGGCGGCACCTTCGTGCCGATCGGGGACGCGGTGCTGGGCGCGATGGTCGGCTATGGCATCCTCTGGACGATCTTCTGGGCGTTCAAGCTGGCCACCGGCAAGGAAGGGATGGGCTATGGGGACTTCAAGCTGCTGGCCGCGCTCGGTGCGTGGTTCGGCTGGACCGCGATCCCCGCGATCATCCTGCTCGCATCGGCCGTGGGCGCCACGGTGGGCATCGCGATGATCGTCTTCGCCCGGCACCGCCGCGAGGTGCCGATCCCGTTCGGACCGTATCTCGCCGGCGCGGGCCTGCTCGCGCTCTACTTCGCGCGTCCGCTCGGCGCGCTCTTCGGCCTTGCCTGAGGCCGGCGCGCGCGGCGTGCCGGTGATCGGCCTCACGGGCGGCATCGGCAGCGGCAAGAGCACGGTCGCCGACCGCCTGGTCGCGCTCGGCGCCGCGCTCGTCGACACCGACGCGATCGCCCATGCGCTCACTGCCCCCGGCGGCGACGCGATCGCGCCGATCCGCGCCGCGTTCGGCGACGGCGTCGTCGCCGCCGACGGCCGCATGGACCGCGCGGCGATGCGCGCGATCGCCTTCTCCGACCCGGGTGCGCGCAAGCGCCTCGAGGCCATCCTGCATCCGATGATCCGGGCGCGGACCCAGGCGGGCATCGAGGCCTCGGTCCGCGACGGCGCGCCCTACGTCATCGTGGCCGTGCCGCTGCTGGTCGAATCGGGCGACTGGCGTGGCCGGTACGACCGCGTGCTCGTCGTCGACTGCCCGCCCGAGGTCCAGGTCGAGCGGGTCATGGCGCGCAGCGCGCTGCCGCGTGCGCAGGTCGACGCGATCCTCGCGGCGCAGGCCACGCGGGCGCAGCGGCTGGCGGCCGCGGACGACGTGATCGACAACGGCGGCGCGCCGGCCGCGCTCGATGCGCAGGTGACCCGGCTCCATGCGGCGTACGCTGGTTTGTCAAGGTCAGTCGAATGATTCAAAATGGGTCGACCCCCTCGACGGATCGGCACAGGATCGTCCCCGCGTTGACTCTCTACGAATACCCGCTCAACGAACGGATCCGGACCCTGCTGCGGCTCGAGGACCTGTTCACGCGATTCGACCACTTCGCGGAACAGCCGGGCGCGCTCGAGCACCACGTCGCGTTGACCACGCTGTTCGAGATCCTCGAGGTGGCCTCCCGCGCGGACCTGAAGTCCGACCTGCTGCAGGAACTCGAGCGCCAGCGCCAGACGCTGATCGCGTTCCGCGACAATCCGAACGTCTCGCTCGCCGCGCTGGAGCGGGTGCTGTCGGACATCGACGGTGCCTCGCAGCTGCTCAACAGCGCGACCGGCAAGACCGGCCAGCACCTGCGCGACAACGAATGGCTGATGAGCATCCGCAGCCGCGCCATCATCGCGGGCGGCACCTGCGAGTTCGATCTGCCGTCGTACCACGCCTGGCTGAACCGATCGCCGGACGCCCGCCTGCGTGACATCGCGATGTGGTCCTCGCCGTTCCGCGCGTTGCGGGACGCCCTGGTGATCGTGCTGCAGCTGCTGCGCGAGTCGGCACAGCGCGCGGTCGTCGCGACCCACAAGGGCAGCTACCAGCAGACGCTGGGCGGCAAGGTGTACCAGATGCTGCAGATCCGCGTGGACCCCGCCAGCGGCGCGATCCCCGAGATCTCGGCGAACAAGTACATGCTGTGGATCCGCTTCACCTCCCAGGACGGCGACCTGCGGCCCAAGCCGTTCGAGGGCGACGTCGAGTTCGAGCTCGCGCTCTGCAACCTGTAGCGGTCGAGGGCCGAGGTGACCGCGATCGTCGACTGCCCCGTCTGCAGCCGCAAGACCGAGTTCTCGCCGGCCAACCGCTGGCGCCCGTTCTGCTCGGAACGCTGCAAGCTGATCGACCTGGGGCAGTGGGCGACCGGCGGCTACGTGATTCCGGGCGACCCGCCCGATCCCGAGCAGCCGTCGGACGCGCCGCCGGGCACGCCGCCGCGCAGCTGAACGGCCGATCAGCGCCAGGCAGCCCGCATCGAGGCGACGCCGTGCGCGCCCGCCGCCTCGGCGGCGGCGAGGTCCTCCGCACCGAGCCCGCCGAGCGCGTAGACCGGCAGCGGCGTGGCCGCGATCTCGCGCGCCAGACCATCCAAGCCGAGCGTCGGCGCCCCCGGGTGGCTCGCGGTCGGGCTCACCGGCCCGAGCACGGCGAAGTCGCATCCGAGCGCGTCGGCGCGATCCAGCTCCCCCGCCGCGTGGCAGGACGCACCGACCCACAGCCCCTGCGGACGGACCGTTGCCGCGGCGAGGTCACGGGCGGTCAGATGCACGCCGTCGACCGCATGGGCGAACGCGGCCGGGTGGCGGCTGCTGACGACGACCCGCAGCGGCCGCGTCTCGCGCCATCCTCGCAGCCGCTCGAACAGGCGCAGCAGATCGGACTCGGGCAGCGCGGGCTCGCGCAGCTGCAGCAGCAGCGGGGCCGGTGCGCGCGCATCGGCCAGGGCCTCGAGACCGCGTCCGAGCGCCCGCTCGAACGCATCGACGCCGAGCTCGGCCGCGCACGAGATCCGGTAGAGCGGCGGCAGCCGCAGCCAGCCGATCGGGGCGATCGAGGCCGGCAGCAGCGGGTCGAGGTCGATCGCGTGCATCGCACGCCATGCCAGCGCCTGCCCTTCGCGCGGACGGGGCTCGCCCCGCCAGCGGCGCACGCGCCGGAACCACAGGCGCACGGTCGCGTGCGGGTAGGCGTGGCCGCGTACCACCCAGGGCGTGGACACGACGTCCTCCAGGCCGAGCTCCTCGTGCAGCTCGCGGGCGAGCGCATCGGCGACCGACTCGCCTGCCTCGAGCTTGCCCCCCGGGAACTCCCACCAGCCCGCATAGGGCTTGCCGACGGGTCGCTGGGCGAGCAGCACCGAGCCGTCGTCGCGCAGCACGACACCGACCGCAACGTCGACGACCGGGACGGCGGGTGTCGTGACGACGGTCTCGACGCTCACGACAGCGAGTGCGTGCCGCGCTGAACCGGAGCCGGGGTCGAGCTCAACGCACGCGGGCGCGCGCGGCACGCCGCGCAGGCGCCGGCGCCGGCTCGGCGCGCGAGGCCGGGGCCGAGGGCGCCGTGCGCTTCGGAGGCGTGGCCGCCGCGGGCTTCGCAGCCCGCGCGCCGGCGCCCTGGGCGGCTCGCGTCGCCACGGTCCTGGCGGCGGCCTTCGTGTCGGTCCGGGCGGGGCGCTTCGGCGCCTTCGCCGCCCGCGATCGCGGCCGTGGCTCGGTGTCCCCCTCGCCGCCCGCCCAGTCGCGCGCGAACTGCCAGGCGACGCGGCCCGAGCGCGAGCCTCGCTCCAGCGCCCAGCGCAGCGCGTCGCCGCGCGCCGCCTCGATCTGGGCGGGGCTGCAGCCGAAGTGACCCAGCCAGTGCGCGACCACCACGAGGTAGTCGTCCTGCCGGAACGGATAGAACGCGACCCACAGTCCGAAGCGCTCCGACAGGGAGATCTTCTCCTCCGAGGTCTCGCCCGGATGGATCTCGCCGTCCTCGGTGTGCTTGGCCGCGAGGTTCTCGCTCATCTTCTCCGGCATCAGGTGCCGGCGATTGCTGGTCGCGTAGATCAGCACGTTGTCCGAGGCCGCGGCCACCGAGCCGTCGAGCGCGGTCTTGAGCGCCTTGTAGCCGGCCTCGCCTTCCTCGAACGACAGGTCGTCGCAGTAGACGACGAACTTCTCGGGCCGGTCGGCGACCAGGTCCACGATGTCGGGCAGATCGACGAGGTCGGCCTTGTCGACCTCGATCAGCCTCAGCCCCTCGGCCGCGTGCGCGTTCAGGCAGGCCTTGATCAGCGAGGACTTGCCGGTGCCGCGGGACCCGGTCAGCAGCACGTTGTTGGCGGGCAGCCCCTGCACGAAGTGGCGGGTGTTGCGCTCGATGAGCCGCTTCGGCTCGTCGATGTTCTGCAGGTCGTCGAGCGAGATGGACGAGCG
>RPRK01000204.1 GCA_003818495.1 Burkholderiales bacterium | reverse complement strand
GGGTGACCCTGCGCCAGGGTGACCTCTGGGCCGCCGCGGCCGGCGAACGCTTCGATCTCGTGGTCTGCAATCCGCCGTACGTGAACTCGGGGTCGATGGCCGCACTGCCCGCCGAGTACCTCGCCGAGCCGCAGGGCGCGCTCGGCGGCGGCACGGACGGCATGGACCTGGTGCGGCGGATCGTCGCCGGCGCCCGCGCCCACCTGTCGCCGCGCGGGCTGCTCGTGCTCGAGATCGGGCACGAGGCGACCCACTTCGAGGCGGCGTTCCCCGGGCTCGAGTACACCTGGCTGCCCACCGAGGGCGGCGACGACCGGATCGTGCTGCTGGAGCGCGACGCGCTGCCGTGATCCGCATCCGGGGCCTGACGCTGGGGCGCGGACCCCGCACGCTGCTGGAGTCCGCCGACGCGATCATCGCGCCCGGCGAGCGGATCGCGCTCATCGGCGACAACGGCAGCGGCAAGTCGACGCTGCTGGCCGCGATCGCCGGCGATCTGTCGCCCGACGCCGGCGACATCGACATGCCGCCGATGCGCCTGGCACGGCTGGCCCAGTCGATGCCGCGCAGCGCCCTCCCCGCCTGGCGCTTCGTGCTCGAGGCCGACGTCGCGCTGATGCGTGCGCAGGCGGCGCTCGCCGCGGCCGAGGCCACCGGCGACGGTCACGCGATCGCGCAGGCCCACGACGACGTCCTGGCCTGCGACGGCCCCTCGGCACAGGCCCGTGCCCGCGAACTGCTGCACGGGCTGGGCTTCGACGCGAACGAGCAGGAGCGCCCGGTCGACGCGTTCAGCGGCGGCTGGAAGATGCGGCTGAACCTCGCGCGCGCGCTCATGACGCCCGCCGACCTGCTGCTGCTCGACGAACCGACCAACCACCTCGACCTGGACGCGGTCCTCTGGCTGGAGCGACGCCTGATGCGGCTCGACGCCACGATCCTGGTGGTGTCGCACGACCGTGACTTCCTCGATCGCGTCGCGATCGCGACGCTGCAGATCGAAGACCGGGCGCTGGTCCGCTATGCCGGCGGCTACTCGGCCTGCGAGCAGGCGCGCGCCGAGCGGGCCGCGCAGCGGCAGCGCTCGATCGCCGCGCAGCAGGCGAAGATCGCCCACCTGCACGCCTTCGTCGAACGCTTCCGGGCCAAGGCGACGAAGGCCCGGCAGGCGCAGAGCCGGCTCAAGGCCCTGGAGCGGATCGAGGTGCTCGCACCGCTTCGCGCGACACGCGGCATCGATTTCGACTTCGCCCCGGTCGGCGACTGCCCCGACCCGCTGGTGCGGATGGAGGACGTGGCGGTCGGCCACACCGCCGAGGACGGGCGCGTGCACACCGTGCTGCGCGACGTCTCGATGACCGTCGGGCGCGGCAGCCGCTTCGGCGTGCTCGGACGCAACGGAGCGGGCAAGACGACGCTGATCCGGACCGCGGTCGGCGAACTGCCCCCGCTCGGAGGCGATCTGCATCGATCACGCAGCGTACGCGTCGGCTACTTCGCGCAACAGCAGGTCGACGCGCTGCGCGGCGGAGACTCCGCGCTCGCCCACATGCAGCGGCTCGCCCCCGACGAGCGCGAGCAGTCCCTGCGCGACTGGCTCGGGCGCTTCGCGTTCCGCGGCGAGGATGCGACCCGCCCGGTCGGCCCGATGTCGGGTGGCGAGCGGGCCCGCCTCGCGCTCGCGATGCTGGTCTGGGGACGCCCGCAACTGCTGGTGCTCGACGAGCCGACCAACCACCTCGACGCCGCGACCCGCGATGCCCTGGCCGACGCGCTCGCCGAGTTCGACGGCGCGCTGCTGCTGGTCTCGCACGATCGCTACCTGCTGCGGGCGACGGTGGATGCGTTCGTGCGCGTCGGCGACGGCGGCGCGGCGCCCTTCGACGGCGATCTCGACGACTACGCCCAGTGGCTGACGCAGAAGCCGTCCGATCCCGGCGGCGCGGCACCGGGCGATGCCGACGGTGCCCCCTCGCGGCGCGACGAGCGGCGCGTCGCCGCCGAGCAGCGCGCCAGCCGGGCCGCGCAGAAGAAGCCGCTGCAGAAGCGACTGGCCGAGATCGAAGCCGGGCTGGCCCGGATCGAGGCGCGGGTCGCCGAGATCGACGCGCGGCTGGCCGAACCCGACGCCTATCGCGACGCGGCGGCCGCGGCCGAGCTGGCGCGCGAGCGCGGCAGCCTGCAGCGCGAGCGCGACGCCGCCGAGGAGCGCTGGCTGGAACTGGGCGCGGCGCTCGAGGCGCTGGACGGCTGAGCCGGTCGCTCAGCGCACCGTGCCGCCCGGATCGGTCCGGATCTCGGCCGCAGCCGCCTTCAGGTCGCGTCGCAGGACCACCGGCTTGCCGCCGTAGGCGCGCTTGCACAACCAGTGCGCGAGCGCCGAATCGAGCCAGTCGGCATGCCCGGGGAACCAGTCGGCGAGCGCATCCGCGAGCCGACGCACCTGTCCGGTCTCGCCGCGGGCCACGACCTCGCGCACCTGGACCACCGAGCGCAGGACGGCGGCGTGCTCGTCGATGTGGCAGTCGCGCGGCGGAAAGCCGGTCTCGACCATCCACCGGTCCTCGTCGGCGAAGTGACGCCGCGCATGCGTCTCGAACGCCTCGAGCAGTCCGGGCAGCGCCTCCTCGGGTCCGGTCTGCATCGCCCGCACCAGCGCGACGAACTCGCGATGCGTCGCGTCCATCGGCTCGTGACCGAGGACGAACGCATCGGACCAGCCGATGACCGGCTCGGCCGCCTGCGGCGTCCCCGTGTCGCTCATCGGCGCGTCACTTCTTCGCGGCCATCGCCGCGCGCAGCTCGAGGTTCGCCTTGCGGTCCGCGTTGACCTTCTGCACGCTCGCCCGCTCGCTCATCTGCTTGACGTACTCCCGCGCCGGGGTCGCCGCCAGCACGTCCGCGCCCAGCACCGCCTTGGTGGCGCCCGAGATCAGCGGCAGGTTCACGATCGCCGAGCAGTCGGCCATGGTGAACGTGTCGCCGGCGACGAAGGGCGCGAACTTCGCGAGCCGGGCGAAGGCGGCGACGTTGCGCTCGAGCTCCTTGCGGGTGGCGTCGATCACCGACTGCTCCACCGTGCCGCCGAAGAACGCCTGCGGGTAGAGCCGACGCGCGACCAGCTCCAGGTGAAGCTCCATGAAGGTCACCAGCTCGCGGACCTTGGCACGGGCGAAGGGATCGGCCGGCAGCAGCGGCGTCGTGCCCGGATTCGCGTCCTCGACGTACTCCATCAGCACCTGCGACTCGCACAGCGCCCCATCGGGCGTCTTCATGAACGGCACCTTGCCGAGCGGGCTCGACACGAGGGTGGCCTCGTCCTTCTGCGCCCAGTTCAGCTCTTCCTCGAAGGGCACGCCTTTCTCGAGCAGGGCGATCTTGACCTTGTTGTAGTAGTTGCTGACGGCGAATCCGACCAGGGTGATCATCGAGAGGGTCTCCTGCACCCGACGTGACGACGGGCTGTCTGCACGACGGGCGGCGCCCGTTCCGGTCGGCGATGGTACCAAGGGAGGACGGTCGCGCAGCCCGCTACACTGCGCGGCGTGGAACTCGCCGGACCGGTGCTGGACGTGGTGCTCCCGGTCTACGGCCTGATCGCCGCGGGCTGGGCGGCGCATCGCGCCGGGCTGATCGCCGACGAGGACGTGCGCCGCTTCACGGACTTCACCTTCCGGGTGTTCGTCCCCGCCCAGCTGTTCCTGGCGATGGCCCGCACGGACTTCGGCACCCTGCAGGCCGGCGTGCCGACCGCCTACTTCGGCGCCGCGCTCGCGATCTTCGGCACCGTGGTGGCGGTCCGGTGGCGCTCGGTGCCTCCGGTACGCGCGGCCGTCGAAGGGCTGGCCGCCTCGTTCTCGAACACCGTGATGATCGGCATCCCGCTGGTGACGCTCGGCTGGGGCGAGAGCGCGCTGGCCATGCTGCTGTCGATCGTCGCGCTGCACTCGCTGCTCCTGCTCACGACCGCGACCTTCGTCTTCGAGATCGCCGCGGCCACCGGCGCACCGCTGGTCGCGGTCGGACGGGCCCTGCGCAGCTCGGTGCTCCACCCCGTGATCCTGCCGATCATTGCCGGCGCGGCCTGGAGCGCGCTCGCGCTGCCCCTGCCCGCCCCCGCCCAGGCCACGCTCGGACTGCTCGCGGCCGCCGCCTCGCCGCTCTGCCTCGTGCTGCTGGGCGCCTCCCTGGGGCGCGACGGCCTGCGCACCGGTCTGCGGCCGGCGCTCGCGATGAGCGCGCTGAAGCTGCTGGCCTTCCCGGTGCTGGCCGCCGCGATCGGGCGTTTCGTGCTCGGTCTCGAGCCCCTCGCGCTGACGGTCGTGATCCTGACGGCGGCGCTGCCGATCGGCGCGAACGTGTTCCTGTTCGCCCAGCGCTACCGCAGCGACACGGCGTCGATCGCTGCCGCGGTGGTCTGGTCGACCCTGCTCGCGGCACCGATCCTGGCGGTCCTGCTGCCCTTGCTGCCCGTGCCTCCAAGGTAGAATCGGGTCACATGAAGCCATTCGAAGCATTCGTGGTGGGCGTCGTGGGGACCGGCGCCATGGGTCGCGGCATCGCCCAGCTGTTCGCGCAGTCGGGGCACGCCGTGCGGCTGTTCGACGCCGCGCCGGGCGCCGCGCAGGCTGCATGCGCCGCCGTCTCGGACACCCTCGGCAAGCAGGTCGAGAAGGGCAAGCTCGCCCGTGACGCCTTCGAGGCCACGATGGGGCGGATGTCGCCGGTCGGCGCGCTCGGCGAGCTCGCCGGCTGCGACCTGGTGATCGAGGCCATCGTCGAGAACCTCGACGTCAAGAAGCGTCTGTTCGTCGAGCTCGAGGCGGTCGCCGGGCCCGATGCCCTGCTCGTCACGAACACCTCGTCGCTGTCGGTCACCGCCATCGCCGCCGCGTGCTCGGACCCCGCGCGCGTCGCCGGCTACCATTTCTTCAACCCGGTCCCCCTGATGAAGGTGGTCGAGGTGATCCGCGGGGCCCGCACGTCGGCCGCCACCGCGGACGCGCTCGTCGCCCTCACCCGCCGCACCGGCCACGCGCCGGTCGTCGCGCAGGACACGCCGGGGTTCCTGATCAACCACGCGGGCCGCGGCTACGGCACCGAGGCGCTGAAGCTGGTGGCCGAGGGCGTCGCCGACGTGCCCACCGTCGACCGCGTGATGCGCGAGCAGGTGGTGTTCGACGGTGCGGGCTTCCGGCTCGGACCGTTCGAGCTGCTCGACCTCACCGGACTCGACGTCTCGCATCCGGTGATGGAGTCGATCTATCGCCAGTTCTACGAGGAGCCGCGCTTCCGGCCGTCGGCGCTCGCCGCGCAGCGGGTCGCCGGCGGGCTGCTCGGCCGCAAGACCGGCGAGGGCTTCTACCGGTACGAGAACGGCACTGCGGTCGCCGTGCCCGAGGCCGCGCCGGTCTCGACGGGCCCCGCGCCGTTCGCCCGCGTCTGGGCCGCACCCGGCCCCCGGCAGGCCGCGCTGCGCGAACTCGTGACCGCGCTCGGCGCGACCGTTGACGACGCATCGCAGCCGCGCGCGGACAGCCTCGTGCTCCTCGCACCGCTCGGGCTCGATGCGACCGCCGCCTGTGCCGACGCCGGCCTGCCCGCCGAACGCACGGTCGCCGTCGACACCCTGTTCCCGTTCGCCGCGAAGGCCTGCAAGCGCAGGGTGCTGATGGCGACGCCGGCCACCGATCCGACGCTCGCCCAGGCCGCCCGGAGCCTGCTCGCCGCCGACGGGGCCCGGGTCAGCCTGGTGCGCGACTCCGCCGGATTCGTCGCGCAGCGGATCGTCGCGATGGTCGTGGCCGTCGCCTGCGAGATCGCCCAGCAGCGCATCGCCAGCCCCGCCGACATCGACCTGGCGGTGCGCCTGGGCCTCGGATACCCCACCGGACCGCTGTCGATGGGCGATACGCTGGGTGCCGCGACCGTGGCCGCGGTGCTCGAGGGCATGCACGCCAGCACCGGCGACCCGCGTTACCGCCCGAGCCCGTGGATGCGACGCCGCGCGCGCCTCGGGCTCTCGCTGCTGCACGCCGACTAGGACCGGGCGGACCCCGGCACGAACAGAAACGATGGAGGGACGATGAGCGACCTGGCCGAGCAGAACGTCGGCACCACTCCCGTGGCCGAGCGCCACCGCTTCGACGTGGGCGCGCTCGACGCGTGGATGCGCGCGAACGTCGAGGATTTCGCCGGTCCGCTGACCGTCGAGCAGTTCAAGGGCGGTCAGTCGAATCCCACCTTCCGCCTGAGCACGCCCTCGCGGGCCTACGTGATGCGGGCCAAGCCCGGCCCGGTGGCCAAGCTGCTGCCTTCCGCGCATGCGGTCGAGCGCGAGTACAAGGTGCTCGCCGCGCTCGCCGGAACCGACGTGCCGGTGGCGCGCGTCTACGGCCTGTGCGAGGACGAGTCCGTGATCGGGCGCGCCTTCTACATCATGGACTGCGTCGAGGGCCGCGTGCTCTGGGACCAGTCCCTGCCCGGCGTCTCGAACGCCGAGCGCGATGCGATCTACGACGAGATGAACCGCGTGATCGCGGCCCTGCACAAGGTCGACGTGGCCGCGGTGGGCCTCACCGACTTCGGCCGCCCGGGCAACTACTTCGCCCGCCAGATCAGCCGCTGGTCCAAGCAGTACGTGCTGTCCGAGACCGAGAAGATCCCGGAGATGGACCGGCTGATCGAATGGCTCCCGCAGCACATCCCCGAAGGGGACGAGAGCGCCATCGTCCACGGCGACTACCGGCTCGACAACATGATGTTCGACCGCGACCGTCCGCGGGTGCTCGCGGTGCTCGACTGGGAGCTCTCGACCATCGGGCACCCGCTCGCCGACTTCAGCTACCACTGCATGAGCTGGCACATCCCGCCCGGGCAGTTCCGCGGCATCGCCGGACTGGACCTCGCCGCGCTCGGCATCCCGAACGAGACGGAGTACATGCGACGCTACTGCGCGCGGACCGGACGCCAGAGCATCGGCCACTGGGACTTCTACCTCGCCTACAACTGCTTCCGCCTCGCCGGCATCCTGCAGGGCATCGTCAAGCGCGCGCTCGACGGCACCGCATCGAGCCCCCAGGCGCTCGAGCAGGGCAAGCGGGTCCGGCCTCTGGCCGAGATGGCCTGGGCCTTCGCGCAGCAGGTGCGCTGAACGCTTCCCGAATCAGCATCGAACCGATCGACGACCCAAGGAGGAGAGACGCAATGGATTTCGAGTACACCCCGAAGGTGAAGGAGCTTCAGGCACGCCTGATCGACTTCATGAACCAGCACATCTACCCGAACGAGGATGCGTACCACCACGAGGTGGAGACGAACCGTCGCGCGGGCAACGCCTGGGTGCCGACCCGGGTCATCGAGGACCTCAAGCCCGTCGCCCGCAAGGCCGGCCTGTGGAACCTGTTCCTGCCGTTCTCCAAGCGGGTCCCCGAAGGCCTGACGAACCTCGAGTACGGCACGCTGTGCGAGATCATGGGCCGCGTGCACTGGGCCTCCGAAGTGTTCAACTGCTCGGCGCCCGACACCGGCAACATGGAGACCCTCGAGCGCTACGCGTCCGAGGAGATCAAGCGCGAATGGCTCGATCCGCTGCTGCGCGGCGAGATCCGCAGCGCGTTCCTGATGACCGAGCCGGCCGTCGCCTCGTCCGACGCGACCAACATCCAGCTCGCGATCCGCCGCGAGGGCGACACCTACGTGCTGAACGGCCGCAAGTGGTGGAGCTCGGGCCTGGGCGATCCGCGCTGCAAGGTGCTGATCGTGATGGGCAAGACCAACCCGGACCCCGGTCGCCACGAGCAGCAGTCGATGATCGTCGTGCCCACCGACACCCCCGGGATCAAGGTCCTGCGCCACCTGTCGGTGTTCGGCTACGACGACGCGCCGCACGGCCACATGGAAGTCGACCTGACCGACGTGCGCGTGCCCGTCTCGAACATCCTGCTCGGCGAGGGCCGCGGCTTCGAGATCGCCCAGGGCCGCCTCGGGCCGGGCCGGATCCACCACTGCATGCGCTCGATCGGCGCGGCCGAGCGCGCGCTCGAACTGATGTGCAAGCGGCTGATGTCGCGGGTCGCGTTCGGCAAGCCGATCTCGCAGCACTCGATCTGGCACGAGCGGATCGCCGAGTCGCGCTGCATGATCGACCAGGCCCGGCTGATGACGCTCAAGGCCGCGCACATGATGGACACCGTCGGCAACAAGGTGGCCCGCGCCGAGATCGCGATGATCAAGGTGATCGCACCGAACATGGCCTGTCAGATCATCGACTGGGCGATGCAGGCGCACGGCGGTGCCGGCATCTCGCAGGTCACGCCGCTGGCCAACATGTATGCGCATCAGCGCACGCTGCGCTTCGCCGACGGCCCGGACGAGGTGCACCGCGCCGCGATCGCCAAGCTCGAGCTCGGCAAGCACTCGACCATCCCGAGCAAGAACGACCTCGAGGCGATGCCGATCACGCGCGGCTCCTGAGCCTCGCACCACCCGTGGCGCCTTCGGGCGCCTCGGGTGCGAACGGTTCAACGCGCGCGGTGCCCTGCCCGGCCCGCGCGCGCGCTC
>RPRK01000203.1 GCA_003818495.1 Burkholderiales bacterium | reverse complement strand
CCCGTGATCCGAGCTGGCGTCGAGCGTCCTCCGCGGAGAACACCGCCAGTTCGAGCCACCGCTGCCCCCCCTCCTCCCGGTACGACACCACCGGCAGGCCGGCCACCACATAGGGCCGCAGCAGCGGCAGCGGGTCGGAGGCCGCACCGGAGGCCGCTGCGAGCTTCGGGGCGCGGACGAACTGCTCGGGGGCATCGCACGGCGTCGCGGCGGACGCTGCGGTGGCGGCCAGGGCCGGAAGGCTCAGGAGAAGGAGGCGTGCAGTTCGGTTCATGGACAGGGAGTCTGCCCGACCGCTCCTTCGACCGATGCGCCCTCGCGTTAGAAGCTCATGCCCGGACGATTCATGGGCCCCTGCCCCGCCTCCCCGACGCCCGGGAACCGTCGATCCAGGTCTCGCGGCTAGGCGCCGAGGTGCGCGTTGAGCCAGTCCTCGAGGTCACGGATCTCGTCGAGGGACACGGTGTGCTCGATCGGATACTCGTGCCAGTCGACCGCAACGCCGAGGGCACGCAGCCGATCCCGGGTGGCGAGCGCTCGGGCGAGCGGCACGATGGGGTCGTCGACGCCATGGGCGAGGAAGACCGGGGTCGCGTGGTTCGCCGGTGCCCGCTCGGCTTCGGTGGCGTCGGCCAGCGGCAGATAGCCCGACAGGCCCGCGATGCCCCCGAGGCGCTCTGCGTGTCTCAGACCGGTCATCAGGGCCATGGCGCAGCCCTGCGAGAACCCGGCGATGACGATCCGTTCGGACGCGATCCCGCGCGCGCGCTCGCGGGCGATCAGCCCTTCGATCAGGGTGCGGGAGTCCCTCAGGCCGGCCTCGTCCTCCCGTCGCACCGCGCCCGTACCCAGGGCAGCGATGTCGTACCAGGCCCGCATGACGTGGCCGCCGTTGACCGTGACGGCCCGCAGCGGGGCGTGTGGCAGCACGTAGCGGACCGGTCCGATCCGGTCGAGGTCCAGCTCGTCGCAGATCGGGACGAAATCCGTCCCGTCGGCGCCGAGTCCGTGCAGCACCAGGATGCTGGCTGTCGGCGCCGGCCCGGTCTCGATCTCGATCGGAGCATCCATCCGCGTCTCCCCGGTATCCGCACCGGCGACAGGCCGGCGTGCGGGGGGAGCATACCCGCGTCAGGACTCGCGGGTATCCGCGGGTTCCGGCGTGAGCGCGGGCGTGGGCGGCGTGATCGGAGCGGCCCCCTCACGGACGCCGACCGCCGCGGCGAGCCGCTCCAGGCGCCGTGCGATGCCGCCGATGCTGCTCTCGGCGGTGATGCCGGGCGCGATCTCGGCGTGGATGCGCCCGAACACGCGTTCGGCGACGCCGCGGGCCCGGGATGCGGGACAGGCGAACAGGAACAGCCACAGACCGCTCGGGTCGACGCTCATCGCCGCGTCGCGGACCTTGCGCTGCAGGGCGAGCGTGCCGAGCTGCTGGGCCTTGGCGGGATCGCAGGCGACGTGCAGCAGGGTGTGCGGCAGGTCGATTCCCTCCGAGGCGGACAGGACTTCCGAGACCATGTCCCGAAACGCGCGGGTGACCATCAGCTGCGGAGCGAGCGGGGTGCTGGCGGCTGCGATCGTCGCTTCGAGATCCTCGGGCAGCGCACGCATGAAGGCCGTTCCGGACAGCGCCCGGATCGCCTGCGCGAGGCCGGCATCGTCCTGTTCGCCCGACAGGACCGTCGAGGCGCCCAGCCGGGTGAGCGCGATCTGCTGTCCGAGACGCAGGCGCAGGCCTCGCTCGCGCACGACGATCGAGACCCACGGAGCGGCGACGCGGCGAATCGACGAGACGGCCTGGCAGAGCGCCCGGAACGGCGTCGCGCGGTCGAACGACAGCACGATCGCCCCGGCGGCGAGCCGTCGCGCGGACTCGATCGCCTCGGCATGATGCTTGATCACGACCCAGCTCGCGTCCCGAACCGCGCCGAGCGCGTCGTCCAGCGCCCGCTCGATCGCGACGACCTGGGTGAGGCCGCTGTCGCCGGCGCGTCCGGGTACGGCGGCAGCGGGCTCGACCGTCAGGCCGCCCGATTCCTGCAGCTTCAGGCGCAGGCTGCCGCGCGGCGTCGCGCCCGCCTCGGCGAACCAGTGCCTCAGGTCGAGTACGGCACCGCCCTCGTGCTCCCGGAGCACGGCGAATCCGGCGAAGTCCTCCGCGACGGCGCGCAGGGACAGGAACTCGCGCTGCGGACGGGTGGCGGGCGTGAAGGCGGCGAGCACGACGAGACCCCGTCGCGCGGCCCAGCCGCGCAATCCGTCGGTGGTGACGAGGGACGCGTCGGGGTCCGACAGCAGCAGCAGGGGCTCCGCCTGCTCGATGACGAGCAGGCGTCGGTCGTCGCGGACAGCGCGATCGATCATCTCGAGCACGGGCGCAGGGCCGCCGCGGAACAGCGGCAGCAGCGGATCGGCACGCTGGCGGATCAGTTCGAGATCGCCGTTCTGCTCGAACCACACGAGGTCGAAGCCGGCGAGCCGCGCCTTCGAGAGGAAGGCGGCCGGGTCTCCGGGCAGGATCATCGTGCAGCGTCCGCCGGCGCTGAGCGTGGTGTGCAGCAGGCGGGCGAGCAGCGGCAGTCGCAGCGACTGCGGGTCGGCGACGATGCCGTACACCTGGCCACGGGCGAGCACGGCGATCGAATCGTCGAGGCCCGGCAGGCCGAGGCTGACGGGCGCGACGGCGGAGGGGGTGTCGGGGGCGGGCATGACGTCGCGACTATGCCAAGCCCGCGGCGGCCAAGGCAATCGCCACCGGTCGGCCGCCGGGCGGCGGCGCCGGACGGCAGCTTCGATCAGACCGGCAGGGGACGCCAGCGGTTGACCAGCCAGCACAGCGACAGCATCACGGGGACCTCGACGAGCACGCCGACGACGGTCGCGAGTGCCGCGCCGGACTGCAGGCCGAACAGCGAGATGGCGACCGCCACCGCGAGTTCGAAGAAGTTCGACGTGCCGATCAGGCAGGCCGGTCCGGCGATCTCGTGCGGCAGCCTGAGCAGCCGCGCACCGATCCAGCCCACGGCGAAGATGCCGTAGCTCTGCAGCACCAGCGGCACCGCGATCATCGCGATGACGAGCGGCTGCGCGACGATCGTCCCGGCCTGGAATCCGAACAGCAGCACGACCGTGGCGAGCAGGCCGACCACCGACCAGGGCTTGAGCCGCGCGACGAACGCGGACAGCGCGTGCGGCGATCGCCGCGACAGCGACCGGCGGGTGAGCATCCCGGCGACGAGGGGCAGCACCACGTACAGCACGGTCGACAGCAGCAGCGTCTCCCAGGGCACCACGACGTCTGTCACGCCGAGCAGGAACGCGGCGATCGGCGCGAACGCGAACACCATGACCAGGTCGTTGACCGAGACCTGGACCAGCGTGTAGTTGGCGTCGCCCCGCACGAGCTGGCTCCAGACGAACACCATCGCCGTGCAAGGCGCCACCCCCAGCAGGATCATGCCGGCGATGTACTGGCTGGCGGAGGCGGGATCCACCCAGGGCGCGAACACGTGCTCGAAGAACAGCACGCCGAGCGCGGCCATCGTGAAGGGCTTGATCAGCCAGTTCACGACGAGCGTCAGCGCGAGGCCGCCCGGTCGCCGGCCGACGTCCTTCACCGCCGACCAGTCGACCTGGATCATCATCGGGTAGATCATCACCCAGATGAACACGGCGACCACCAGGTTGACGTGGGCGACCTCGAGTGCCGCCACCGCCTGGAAGGCGCCGGGAACCAGCAGCCCGAGGCCGACGCCGGCACCGATGCACAGGGCGACCCAGAGGGTCAGGAAGCGTTCGAAGAGACCCATCGGGTTCACGGTTCGGGGGCGCTCCAGGTGGAGCGCCCCCGATGCACGGGGTCAGGCCCCGTACTGTCCGACGATCGTCACGGACGAGACGTTCTGGCTCGGGAATCCGCCCAGGTTGTGGGTCATCCCCCACACGGGGGCGGCGCGCTGGCGCTCCCCTGCCCGTCCGGACAGCTGCAGGTACATCTCGTAGACCATCCGCAGCCCCGAGGCGCCGATCGGATGGCCGAAGCACTTCAGGCCGCCGTCGATCTGGCAAGGCACCTGGCCGTCGGCATCGAAGAAGCCGTCGAGCACGTCGCGGATCGCGGTCCCCTCGGCCGAGAGCTGCAGGTCTTCCATCGTCACCAGCTCGGTGACCGAGAAGCAGTCGTGCACGTCGACCAGCGAGACCTGCTCGCGGGGCCGGGTGATGCCGGCCTCCTTGTAGGCGCGCGCGGCGGCGATGCGGGTGGTCGCGAAGTACGAGCCGTCCCACTTGTCGTACTGCACCTCCTCGCCGTTGGAGACGGCGAGCTGCAGCGCCTTGACGGCGACGAGGTCCTTCTTGCCGAGTCCGCGCGCGATGTCGGGCGTGGTGACGATCGCGCAGGCCGAGCCATCGGACACGCCGCAGCAGTCGAACAGGCCCAGCGGTTCCGCGATCATCGGCGCGCGCAGGACGTCCTCCTCGGTGATCGCGTTGCGCAGGTGCGCCTTGGCGTTCTTCGCGGCGTTGGCGTGCGACTTGACCGAGATGTGCGCCATGGCGCGCTTGAGGTCGTCCTTGTTCGCCCCGTGCTTGGCCCGGTAGGCGGCGGCCAGCTGAGCGAACGAGCCCGGCGCCGACAGGTTCGGCCAGAACAGGTCGTTGAGCGCCCCGCGGCTGCGCTGGGGCAGGCCGCCGTAGCCGGTGTCCTTGAGCTTCTCGACGCCCAGCGCCATCGCGATGTCGGCCGCGCCCGACGCCACCGCGTAGACCGCGCCGCGCAGCGCCTCGGTGCCGGTGGCGCAGTAGTTCTCGACCCGGGTGACCGGGATGTAGGGCAGGCGCAGCGTCATCGCCAGCGGCACCGCCGACTTGCCGACGTGCTGCTCCTCGATCGCGGTACCCAGCCAGGCCGCGTCGATCTGCTTGCGGTCGATGCCCGAATCCTTCAGCGCCTCCTCGAACGATTCGACCATCAGGTCCTGGGCGTTCGCATCCCAGCGTTCGCCGAACTTGGAGCAGCCCATCCCGAGGATGACCACCTTGTCCTTGATTCCGCTCGCCATCTCGATCTCCTCGTCGTCAGGACCGCGCCGCCGGCGCCGCCTTCCAGAAGTACCGCACGAAGCCCCGGTTGGGGTCCGCGTCCTTGATCCGGAACACCATCTTCACCGGCAGTCCGACGTCCATCGAAGCCGGCTCGACCTCGGTGAAGTCCATCAGCATGCGCCCGCCGCCGTCGACCTGCACCATCCCGAAGTAGGTGGGCGGGTCGGGGCTGTAGGTCAGGCCGTCGGCGGTGTACGAAAGCACCTTGCCCGTACGCTCCGAGAACACGTAGTCGTCCTGGCTGTCGAGTGCGTTGCACTCGGGGTTCACGCAGTAGCGCTGGCGCGGGAACTGGACGGTGCCGCAGGCGCGGCACTTGCCGCCCACCAGCCCCTCGATCATGTCCCGGTTGCGGTAGAGCACGGTCATCGCGGTGACCTTGTCGACCTCGGCGCGCATGCCGCGCTCGAGATCGAGGGTGCCGGTGAACGACAGCCACCGCATGTAGTTCGACTCCTCGCGTCGTTCGGCCAGGGCGCCCTTGACGCCGCGGCGGGCGGCGCCGCTGCCGGTGCCGACCTCGAGCAGCAGCGCGTCGCAGCCCTCGCCGAACCCGGCCACGAGGATCTTCTCGCCCGGCTTGGCGTCCTCGAGCGCCGCGGCGAGCATGAGGAGCGCATGCGCCGCACCGGTGTCGCCGACGACCGCGCCGAGCGGATCGCGGACCGCGGTCTCGGGCAGGCCGCACTTCTTCGCGACCGCGGCCTGCACGCGCGACAGCGTCCCCGGCATCACGAAGTGCGCGACGGCGGCCGGCTCGACGCCACAGCGCCCGAGCAGCACCGAGACCGCCTTCGGGACGATCTTCAGGTAGCCCTCGTCGCGGATCCAGCGCTCTTCCCAGCCGTAGTCGGTGTCCTTGTCGCCCATCCGGTACTGGTGGACGAAATCGACGGACTCGGTGTGCGCGCCCAGCAGCCGGGCGACCGGCGTGCCCTCCCCGACCAGCATCGCGGCCGCGCCGTCGCCGTACTGCATCTCCTGGTTGCTGCCGGCCTTCGCGCGCCGCATGTCGGAGGCGATCACGAGGCAGCGCTCGCGCCCCTCGAGCGCAGCGATCAGCGCGCCGGTGCCGGCCCGCAGGCTGCCGGCGGCGTCGCTGGTGCGCAGCGCGCTCGACAGATGCAGGGCGGTGGCGACGACCGTGGCGTTCTGGCGGTCGTCGAACGGATGCGTCGTCGAGGCGAGCACGACCTGGCGCAGGGCGCCGCGGTCGGTGTCGCCGAGGCAGTCGCGCGCGGCCTCGACCGCCATCGTGATCGTGTCCTCGTCCCAGTTGCCGATCGCGCGCTCGCCCTTGCCCTGGCCCTTGAGGCCGGGGGCGAACCAGCCGTTGGCGGCGGCGATGGCCTTGCGCTGCATGCGGGCGCGCGGCAGGTACGCGCCGAACGAGAGGATGCCGAAATCGTTCGCCATGTCAGATCGGGTCCCAGTTGAAGACGTCGCCCGAGCGCTCGAGCGGATAGAAGCTCTTCTCCATCGCCGGCATCGCGTGGTTCGCGACGGTCTCGGGCGTCCAGCCCTCGCCGCGGTGGACCGAGCGGATCGGCCGGCTCTGGCCCATCAGGAAGATCTCGTTGGCGCGGACCGCGAAGATCTGGCCGCTGACCTTCTCCGCCTGGTCGCTGCACAGGTAGACCGCCAGCGGGGCGATCTTCGCCGTTTCCATCGCCTGCATGCGCGCCAGCCTCGCCTGCTGCTCCGGCGTGTCCGACGGAATGGTGCCGATCAGCCGGCTCCAGGCGAAGGGCGAGATGCAGTTCGAGCGCACCTTGAAGCGGGCCATGTCGAGGGCGATCGACTTGGACAGGCCGACGATGCCGAGCTTGGCGGCGGCGTAGTTCGCCTGGCCGAAGTTGCCGATCAGGCCCGAGGTCGAGGTCATGTGGACGAAGGCGCCGCGCTCCTCGCTCTTGAAGATCGTGGCCACGGCCTTCGCCATGTAGAACGAGCCGTTCAGGTGGACATCGATGACCGCCTTCCACTCCTCGATCGACATGTTGTGGAAGATCCGGTCGCGCAGGATGCCCGCGTTGTTGACCACGGCGTGGACGGTTCCGAACGCGTCGACCGCGGTCTTCACGATCCGGTTGGCCGACTCCCACTCGGCGACGCTGTCGGTGTTGGCGACGGCGGTGCCGCCGGCCTTGCGGATCTCCTCGACCACCTGCGCGGCGGGGCCCGCGTCGCTGCCCTCTCCGGTGGCGGACACGCCCGGGTCGTTCACGACGACCTTCGCCCCCTGCGCGGCCATCATCATCGCGATGTCGCGACCGATGCCCCGGCCCGAGCCGGTCACGATCACCACCTTGTCCTTCAGCATCGTCATGGTCTCCTCTCCCTCCCTCTGATCCGGGGTCTCCCCGGATGCTATCGCAGCCTCGGGGACGGGGCGCCGTGCGCCCGCCCCCCGTCCGTTCCATCCCGATTCAGCCCAGCGTCGCGGTCCCGTGGCTCAGCACGACGATGTCGCGCTCGACGACGCGGGTCCGGAACTGCACCGCATCGCCGCGGCGCCAGATCTCGATGCGCAGCGTCTCGCCCGGATAGACCGGCGCGGCGAAGCGGGTGCCGATCGACTTCAGGCGCGAGGCGTCGCCGCCGCAGACGGCGCTGACCAGCGCCCAGCCGGTGACGCCGAACGAGCACAGCCCATGCAGGATCGGGGCCTTGAAGCCGGCCGCCGCAGCGACCTTCGGGTCGGCGTGCAGCGGGTTGTAGTCGCCGGAGAGCCGATAGACGAGCGCGGCCTCGGGGCGGGTCTTCCACTCGAAGACGGTGTCCGGAGGGGTGTCCGGCGTGGCGGGCCGCGCGGGCGGCGGCTCGTCGGAAGGCTGGCCGGGCCCCGAGAAGCCGCCGTCGCCGCGCATGAACGACACGCTGCGGCTGGTGGCCAGGCGTGCGCCGGTGACGGCGTCGGAGATCTCCCGCTCCGAGTACATCAGCGCGCCCTTGCCGGCGCCCTTGTCGACCAGGCGGGTGACCTTGGTCAGGCCGACGACGGTGGCGGCGGCGGGCAGCGGCGCATGCAGCTCGAGCTCCTGCTCGCCGTGCAGCAGCTTCACCCAGTCGATGCCGGTCCGGGGATCCTTGGCGAAGAAGCCGGGCGAGCCGAGCACGACGGCCATCGTCGGCAGCGCCTGCAGGCCGTCCTCGTAGGTGTAGCGCAGCTGGACCGGGTCGAGCGGGTCCTGGCCGAGGCCCAACCCCAGCGCGTACAGGATGGTGTCGCGGTGGGTGTAGGCCTGGGTCAGCGGCGCGAAGGGCCAGCCCTTGAGCGTGGCGACGTCGATGGGCATGCGGGAATCTCCTCGTTGCGTCTCGGTGTTCGGATGCGGGGAATGCGGCGAATACGGCGGATGCGGGCGGTGGCTGCGGTGGCGCCCGGCGGATGTTCAGTCCTCGCAGCCCTCGGGCGCGGGGACCTCCATCTGCAGCAGCACCTGCGCGTAGCACTTGG
>RPRK01000202.1 GCA_003818495.1 Burkholderiales bacterium | reverse complement strand
GATTCCTTGCGGCGCGAGCGCGCGATCGCGAGGTGCTCGCCGAGCTGGCGCAGCGCGGACTCGGCGATCGGAGGCAGGGTCGTGGCGACCAGGGAGGACTTCGACATCCTATAAATATGACTTGATCTGTCGATTTGGTCAATTATGTGTTACTTCAATGCCTCGGCCTGCGTCGGAAAGCGCCCCCTCTGTCGGGCACGCTCAGCCCAGCACCCCCACCGCCACCGCCGTGATCACGGCGATGCACACCAGGTTCAGCACGAAGCCGCAGCGCATCATCGTGGCCTGCGGCACCTGCTCGGTCGCGTAGACGATGGCGTTCGGCGGGGTGGCCACCGGCAGCATGAAGGCGCAGGACGCCGAGACGGCGATGGCCGCGGCGAACAGCGGCGGCGGCAGGCCCATGGCGGTGGCCACGCCCATGAACACCGGCACCAGCAGCGCGGCCGACGCGGTGTTGCTCACCAGCTCGGTCAGGAAGACGACGAAGGTCACCACGCCCAGCACCACCACGACGGTCGACGCGCCCTGCAGCGCGGCGGTCAGCGCGCCGGCGAGGAAGCGGCTCGCACCGCTGACGGCCATCACCTCGCTCAGCGCGAGCCCGCCGCCGAACAGCAGCAGCACGCCCCAGTGGGTGCGCCGCTCGATCTCGGGCCAGCCGATCGCCCCGCCCGCCACCAGCGCGACGATCGCGGCGACGGCGACGGCGCTGTCGACATCGGCGGCGATGCCCAGTGCCCGGCCGAGCGGCGCCGCGCCGATCCAGCCCGCGGCGGTGAGGCCGAACACCACCACGGTGATGCGCTGCGCGCGGGTCCAGCCCGTCGCGGGCGCCGGAGGCCGTGCCGGCGTCTGCGACGGCGCAGGTGACGGTGTCGGTGCCCGCGGCGAGGCCGGTGCCTGCGACGGCGTCGCCGCATCCGGGCCCGCGAGTCCTCCGGCCAGGCGCGGCCGCAGCATCACGTAGAGCGTCGCGGCCATCAGCGGCAGGAGCACCAGCACCAGCGGCACGCCGATGCGCAGCCACTCGGCGAAGCCGATGCCGGCGTTGGCCGCCGCAATGGCGTTGGGCGGGCTGCCCACCAGCGTGCCGATGCCGCCGATGCTCGCGCTGTAGGCCACGCCGAGCAGCACGAAGGCGCGCTCGCCCGGGCCGTCCTCGTCGTTCAGCAGCCCGAGCGCCAGCGGCAGCATCATCGCGGCGGTCGCGGTGTTGCTGATCCACATCGACAGCAGCGCGGTCAGGCCGAACAGCAGCGCCACGGCGCGACCGCGCCGGCCCGCGGACAGCCTGAGCACGGCGCTCGCGAGCCTGCGGTCCAGGCCCTGCTGCTGCAGGGCGGCGGCCAGCGCGAAGCCGCCGAGGAACAGGAAGATGACCGGATGCGCGAACGACGCCAGCGCGGCGCGCAGGTCCAGCAGCCCGGTGAGCACCGCCAGCAGCGGCACCAGCAGCGCGGTGACGCTCAGGTGCAGCGCCTGCGTCGTCCACAGGCCGCCGATCAGCACGAAGACCGCGAGGCCGGCCCGCAGCGCGTCGGGCCCCGGGACCGCGCGGTGGACCAGCGCGGCGAGCAGCAGGCAGCCGAACCCGCGCAGCAGGGACGCGCGCACGCTCATGCGCGGGCCGCAGTGCGCGGGTCCGGGTCGGGGCCCGGGCTCTGGGACCCGACCGAATCCACGACTGCGGCCGCGGCCGCGGCCTGCTGGCCGATCTCCCGTGCCAGATGCGCGGCCGCATGGTCCGCCGCGTCGTCGAAGGGATTGAGGATGGCGTCGATGCCGGCCTCGACCAGCGCGCGCGTATGCGCGGCGTCGCGCACCGCGCCCACCACCCGGCCGTCGTAGTGCGCCGCCTTCAGCGCATGCAGCAGCGCGCGGTTCGACTCCCACTGCGGGAAGGTCGTGATCACCCAGCGCGCCTCGCGCAGCGGCAGGGTCTCGAGGAAGTCCGCATCCTCGCCGTCGCCGAACACCACCGGCAGCCCGCGCGCCTGCAGTCGGCGCACGGTCTCGGGATCGAAGTCGACGCCGACGGCCTCGACGCCGGCGGCGCGCAGCTGCTCGAACAGGCGCCGGCCGTACCGGCCGAGCCCGAACACGACGGCCTGCACGGCGGGTGCCCCGCCCTGCGCCGACTCCGCCGCCAGCTCGCGGAACGGACGCGCGCGCTCGAAGATGCGCAGCCGAGGCGCGAGCCGCAGGTACAGCGGCTGCGCGTACAGGATCATGTAGGTCGACACGGTGATCGTCACCAGACCCACCAGCGTGGTGAGTCCGAGCGCCTGCACGCCGACGTGACCGAGCGTGATGCCCAGCGCGACGAACACGATCGAGAACTCGCTGATCTGCGCGACGGTGAGACCGGCCATGAAGCCGGTGCGGCGCCGATAGCCCATGTAGCCCATGATCGCCATCACGATCAGCGGGTTGCCGATCAGCACGAAGAGCGACAGCACCGCGGCCGGGAACAGCTCGCCCCCGAGGGTCGAGAAGTCGAGCTTGGCACCGAGGTCGATGAAGAAGAACAGCAGCAGGAAGTCGCGCAGGCCGGTCAGCCGCGCGCTCATCGCCTCGCGATACGGCGAGGACGCGAGCGAGAAGCCGGCGAGGAAGGCACCCGCCTCCTTGCTGAATCCGGCCCACTCGCCCAGCGCCGCCAGCGCCACGCCCCAGGCGACGGCGAACACCAGCAGCAGCTCCTGCGAGCGGGCCATCGCCGCGATCACCGTCGGCAGCACCCAGCGCATCAGCACCGCCATCGCGATGGCGGCCAGCGCCAGGCGCCAGGCGATCGAGGGCAGCACCGTCGTCCAGTCCGCGCCGGCCTCGCCCGTGCCGCGCAGGGCGCTCATCGCCATCATCGCGATCACCACCGCGAGGTCCTGCACGATCAGGAAGCCGACCGCGATGCGCCCGTGCAGGGTGTCGAGCTCGCGCTTGTCCGACAGCAGCTTGACGATGATGATGGTGCTGGAGAACGTGAGCGCCACGGCGACGTACACCGCCTCCATCACGCTCTTGCCGAGCGCCAGGATCAGCGCGAAGCCGATCACGATGGTGAAGGTCAGCTGGCCCAGGCCGGTGGCGAGGGCCACCGGGCCGATGTGGCGGACATGGTGCAGGTCCAGCTTCAGGCCGACCGCGAACAGCAGCACCGCGATGCCTACCTGCGCCAGCAGGTCGACCTGGTCGTGCGCGGTCACGAGGCCGAGGCCGGCCGGACCGACGCCGATGCCCACGACGATGTAGGCGATGAGCACCGGCTGGCGCAGGCGCACGAATATGGCGCCCGCGACGGCGCAGATCAGCAGCAGCAGGGCGAACTCGACGAAGGGCGCGTGCATGGCGGGCTCGGAGCGGCGCGCCTCGCGCGACTAGCGCGGCACCGGCGTCGAGGCGAACAGGGACGGCGCGGGACGCGGATCGGTCACGACGAGGACGTCGGAGCGCGACTCGGCCAGCACCCGCTTGGTGACGCTGCCGAGCAGCAGGTCCTCGGTGACGTGCGTGCCGTGCTTGCCCATCACCACCAGGTCGCAGTCGCGCTGGCGCTCCTGCGACACGATCTGACGGATCGCGGTACCGTGGACGACGACCCCCGTGTAGTCGTGCGGCTCGAGTCCGACGTGGATCGCGAGCTCGTGCAGCTGCAGCAGCGAGCGCCGGCGCGCATCGATGCGGTACTGCCCGACCACGTCGTCGGGCAGGCCCGACAGGCGCAGCATGCCCTCGAAGGGCACGTCGAAGACGTGCAGCAGCACGAGCTCCGTGCGGGGCAGCAGTCGCCGCACGAACCGGATCGCCGCCTCGGAGCCGGGCGAGAAGTCCACCGGGATCAGCGCGCGACGATACGGCCCGTGGCAGGCGTTCTTCACCACCAGCACCGGCCGCCGGCTCTTGCGCAGCAGCGTGGCGCTCGTCGTGCCCATCAGCACGCGCTGCACGAAGCCGTGGCCGTGCGCGCCGACGACGACGAGCGCGGCATCGAGCGCGTCGGCGACGGCCGGCACCGCGTCGGTCGCGAAGCCGGCCTCGACGCGCACGTCGACCCGGGCACCCCGGGTGCGCGCCGGATCGGCGACGCGCTGCGCGAGCACCTCGCGCTGATGCTCGATCGCACGCGCCGACACCGTCGCGGCCTGCTCGCCGAGCAGCTCGAGCCACGCACCGCGCGCATCGATGCCGATCGCGTGCACGACGGTGCAGTGCGCGCCGGTGTCGCGCGCGAGCGCGAAGGCCCGATCGACCGCGCGCAGCGACGGACCGGAGAGATCGGTGGCGACGAGCACGTTCGATGACGCATCCATGCGGGGACTCTCCAGGATGGGTGCGAGCACGCTCGCCGGCGAGCCCGTCGTTCATCACAATATACTCACGAACACAGCGCCTCCCGGCGTGCTCCGACGCACCCGCTTGCGCGAGATCAAGCCGGAGGCTCGCGCGACGCGCAGCCTGACGCCGGCCCCACGGACCCTGCGCGACCGTCCCGGTCGCGCGTGCCACCCAAGGACTCCATGACCGCTGCGCCGCCCCCCTGGCACGCGTCCGACACCTCGACCGTGCTGCAGGACCTGGGCACGGCCACGCACGGCCTCGACGCCACCGAGGTCGAACGCCGCCTGAAGGCGCACGGCCCCAACCGCCTCGCCGAGGCGCCCGCCCCCGGCCCGCTGACCCGCCTCGCGCGGCAGTTCAACAACCTGCTGCTGATCGTGCTGATGGTGGCGGCCGCGGTGACGGCCACGATGGGTCACTGGATCGACAGCGGCGTCATCGCCGCGGTGGTGCTGCTCAACGCGCTCATCGGCTTCGTGCAGGAGGGCAAGGCCGAGCGCGCGCTGCAGGCGATCCGCCATCTGCTCGCCCCGCATGCGGTGGTGCTGCGCGACGGCCGGCAGCACGACGTCGACGCGGCGGGGCTCGTGCCGGGCGACGTGGTGCTGCTCGCCTCCGGCGACAGCCTGCCCGCCGACGTGCGGCTGCTGCAGGCCCGCAACCTGCGGGTCGACGAATCGGCGCTGACCGGCGAGTCGGTGCCGGTGGACAAGCACGCCGACCCGGTGGACGCGGCCGCCGCCATCGGCGACCGGCTGTGCATGGGCTACGCCGGCACGCTGGTGACGCAGGGGCAGGCGCGGGCGGTGGTGGTCGCGACCGGCGCGGCCACCGAACTCGGCCGCATCGGGCGCATGCTCGAATCGGTCGAGGCCGGCACGACGCCGCTGCTGCAGAAGATGAGCGTCTTCGGCCGGCGCCTCACGCTGGTGATCCTGGGCGCGGCCGCGCTGCTGTTCGCCTTCGGCACGCTGGTGCGCGGCATGTCGGTGGCCGACACCTTCATGGCCGCGGTGGGCCTCGCGGTGGCGGCGATTCCCGAGGGTCTGCCCGCCATCCTGACCATCACGCTGGCCATCGGCGTGCAGCGCATGGCGCGGCGCCATGCGGTGATCCGACGCCTGCCGGCGGTGGAGACGCTGGGCTCGGTGACGGTGATCTGCTCCGACAAGACCGGCACGCTCACCCGCAACGAGATGACGGTGCAGTCGGTCGTCTGCACCGGGCGGTCCTTCGAGGTGGCGGGGGCGGGGTATGCCCCGCAGGGGGCGATCGTGCGCGGCGCCGCGCCCGTCGGCGACCGGCCGACGCTCGACGGACACCGGCCGCCCGAGGCCGGGCAGACCCCGACCGACCCGGTCCTGCTGCGCCTCGCCGAGGCCGCCGCGCTGTGCAACGACGCGAGCCTGCACGAGGAGGCCGGCGCCTGGCGGCTGGCCGGCGACCCGACCGAGGGCGCCCTCCTCACCCTGGCGATGAAGGCCGGGCTGGACCCGACCGGGCTGAGGGCCGAGCGGGCACGGCGCGACGTGATTCCGTTCGAGTCCGAGCACCGCTTCATGGCCACGCTGCATCCGCGCGGCGATGCGGCGGTGGTGCTGGTCAAGGGTGCGCCCGAGCGCGTGCTGGCGATGTGCGCGCTGCAGGCCCGCGCAGGCGGCCCGGACGTGCGCACCGAGCCGATCGATCAGGACGCCTGGCGGGCCGCGATCGATGCGCAGGCGCGCGCCGGACGCCGCGTGCTGGCGCTGGCGGAGCGCGTGCTGCCCGGCGACACGAGCGTGCTGCGGCATGCCGACGTCGAGCACGGGCTGGTGCTGCTGGGCATCGTGGGCATCATCGACCCGCCGCGCGCGGAGGCCGTGCAGGCGGTGGCCCGCTGCCACGCGGCCGGCATCCGGGTGGTGATGATCACCGGCGACCACGGCGTGACGGCGGGTGCGATCGCCGCGCAGCTCGGCATGAACGTCGGCGAGGGTGAGCGGCTGCAGGCGGTCACCGGGCCGCAGATCGAGGCGATGGACGACGCGGCGCTGCGCGAGGTGGTGCGCGACGCGCGGGTCTTCGCGCGGGCGAGCCCCGAGCACAAGCTGCGGCTGGTGCGCGCGCTGCAGGACAACGGCGAGATCGTCGCGATGACCGGCGACGGCGTGAACGACGCGCCGGCCCTCAAGCAGGCGGACGTCGGCGTCGCGATGGGCATGAAGGGCACGGAGGCGGCCAAGCAGGCGGGCGCCGTGGTGCTGACCGACGACGACTTCGCCTCCATCGCGCATGCGGTCGAGGAGGGACGCACGGTCTACGACAACCTGAAGAAGACCATCACGTTCCTGCTGCCGGTCAACGGCGGCGAGTCGCTGTCGCTGCTGCTGGCGGTGCTGCTCGGCGTGGCGCTGCCGATCCTGCCGGTGCAGGTGCTGTGGGTGAACATGGTCAGCTCGGTGGCGCTCGCGATGGTGCTGGCCTTCGAGCCCACCGAGGCCGACGTGATGCGCCGCCCGCCCCGGCCGCCCGGCGAGCCGCTGCTGTCCGCATTCCTCGTCTGGCGCGTCGGCTTCGTGTCGGCGCTGTTCCTCGCCGGCATCTTCGGCGGCTACGAATGGGCGCTGCAGCAGGGTGCGAGCGTCGAGGCGGCCCGCACCGTCGCGGTCAACACGCTGGTGTGCATGGAGGTGTTCTACCTCTTCAGCGTGCGCTACCTGAAGGCCCCCTCGTTCACCTGGCGCGGCGTGCGCGGCACGCCGCGCGTGCTGGCCGCGGTGGCGGGCGTCGCGGCGCTGCAGCTCGCCTTCACGTTCACGCCGCTGATGCAGACGCTCTTCTCCACCGAGGCGCTGCCCCCTCTCTGGGGCGCCGGCATCGTCGCGGCCGGCGTGGCGCTGCTGATGATCCTCGAGGTGGAGAAGGCCGCGCTGCGGCGCTGGGCGCCCGCCGTCAGGGCGTGATCGCCACCTTCAGCACGCCGTCGCGCTGATGGGAGAACAGGTCGTACGCCTGCTCGATGTCGTCGAGCCGGAAGCGGTGCGTGACCATCGGCCCGAGGTCCAGGCGCCCGGCCTGGATCACCGCCATCAGACGCCGCATGCGCTCCTTGCCGCCGGGGCACAGCGTGGTGATGATCCGATGGTCGCCGAGCCCGGCGGCGAACGCGCCGAGCGGGATCTTCAGGTCCGTCGAGTACACGCCCAGGCTCGACAGCGTGCCGCCCGGCCTGAGCACGCGCAGACAGGCCTCGAAGGTGTCCTGGATGCCGAGCGCCTCGATCGCGACGTCGACGCCGCGGCCGTTCGTGAGCCGCATGATCGCCTCCACCGGATCCTCCCGGCTCGAGTCGACGACGATGTCCGCACCCATGCGGCGCGCGATCTCCAGCCGCCCGGCGATGCGGTCCACGCCGATCACGGTGGTCGCGCCGCTCAGCTTGGCGCCAGCCGTCGCGCACAGTCCGATCGGGCCCTGCGCGAACACCGCCACGGTGTCGCCGATGCGGATGCCGCCGCTCTCGGCGCCGCCGAAGCCGGTCGACATGATGTCGGGGCACATCAGCACCTGCTCGTCGGTCAGGCCGTCGGGCACCACCGCGAGGTTGTTCATCGCGTCCGGCACCAGCACGTACTCGGCCTGGCAGCCGTCGATGGTGTTGCCGAAGCGCCAGCCGCCGAGCGGCTTCCAGCCGTGCGCGGTGCCGGCGCCGTCCTGCGCGCCGCAGCCGCACTGGCAGGCATTGCTCCAGCCGCTGGGCGTGATCGCACCGGCGATCACGCGCTGGCCCTCCTGGTAGCCGCGCACGGCCGAGCCCAGCTTCTCGATGACGCCCACCGGCTCGTGACCGACGGTCAGGCCGCGGGCGACCGGGTACTCGCCCTTCAGGATGTGCACGTCGGTGCCGCAGATCGTGGTGGTGGTCACCCGCATCAGCGCATCGAGCGGACCCACGTCGGGGATCGGCTTGTCCTCGAGCACGATGCGACCCGGCTCGACGAACACGGCGGCCTTCATCCTGGGCATGGCGATCTCCTTCCCTGCTGCGAGGGTGGTGCGGTGACGACGTCTTCGATCGTCCGCCGCAGCGGGAAGGGGGTGTTGATTCAGGTCAACGGCGAGGATGCATGGAGGAATGGGCCGCTGCGGGCGACCTCGAGCTCTTCAATCCCTGGGCGTCGACCGGCACGGCCTGAACGGCCCCGTCACCGCGCGACCGTCACCTCGACCCGCCGCGCCTCCCGATCCGGCCCGCTGCCCTGCGTCTGCTGGGGCTTCGCCAGCACGATGCGGTC
>RPRK01000201.1 GCA_003818495.1 Burkholderiales bacterium | reverse complement strand
GGACGCCTGGGTGCCGCTGATGCAGCTGCTGTCGGGCCGCACGCCGGAGCGGGTCGACGCGGACTTCGCCAGCGGGGCGGACGCCATCGCGTGGATCGAGTCGCGCACCGCGTGGTGGCGCGCACAGGGCTTCGAGCCGATCGACTGGCTGTACCAGTCGCGGGCCTACGACGCGCACGACGTCGGCACGACCCCCGGCTTCGGCGGCGACACCGCCGCCGCGCTCGCGTCGATCCGCGCGCGGACGCTGGTGGCCGCCCCGCCGCTCGATCTGTACAACCCGGCGCACGCCGCGCGTTGGGCGGCCGAGCGGATCCCGGGCGCGCAGTTCGTCGAGCTCGACACGGACTGGGGTCACCAGTCGGCCGGGCCCGCCGACGCGGCGAGCGCGGCCCGGCTCGATGCCGAGATCCGGGCGCTGCTGACGCGCTGATCCCGCGCCGGGTTCAAGCCATCTTGAACGTGGCGCTGCCGCGGGCGATCACGCGTTCGCCGGACACGACGTGGCACTCCACGAAGGCCAGGGAGCGGCCGACCCGCAGCACCACCGGACGCACCTCGAGCAGATCGCCCGGCCGCGCGGCGTCGACGAAGTCCACGCTCAGCGACACGGTGACCGCGGCCTTCGCGTCGAGTCCGTCGGCGCGCGCGGCGACGCCCGCGGACAGGCCCATCGCGTTGTCGGCGAGCGCGCAGATGAGCCCGCCGTGGGCCAGCCCGCGCGAGTTGCAGTGGGGCTCGCGGACCTCGACGGCGAGGGCCAGCGTGCGCTCGCCGCGGCTCGCCCAGATCGGCTCCCAGGGCGCGGTGAGCGGGCTGGTGCGGTCGTGCTTCGTCCAGCCATCGGGCGGGATCGCGGGGCCACCGGAGTCGGTCATGGCCGCCCTCAGAACCCCTGGAACGTCGCGAACCCCTCGACCGGCTCGCGGTCGGTGACCAGCGTGTTGATCTTCGCCTCCGGGTCGGCGTAGCCGAGCGACATGCCGCACACCAGCATCTCGTTGTCCGGCAGCCCGACGACCTCCGCGATGATCCGGTGGTACTCGAGGAACGCGGCCTGCGGGCAGGTGTCGAGGCCGCGCGCGCGCGCGGCGGTCATCAGCGCCTGCAGGAACATGCCGCAGTCGACCAGGCTGCCGCGCTCCATGCTGCGGTCCATCGTGATCATCATGCCGACCGGCGCGCCGAAGAATTCGTAGTTGCGCCCGTGCTGGCGGTGCGTCTTCTCGAAGTCACCCTTGCCGATGCCCAGCAGCCCGTACATGTCCCAGCCGATCTTGCGGCGGCGGTCGATGAACGGCGAGACCCACTTCTCGGGGTAGTAGGCGTACTCGCGGGTGTGGCGCTTGGACTCCTCGGGGTCGTCGAAGGCGGCGAGGATGCGGCGCGTGAGTTCCTCCCGCTTCTCGCCGGCGACCACGTGCACCTTCCACGGCTGGATGTTCGTGCCGGAGGGCGCGCGCGCGGCCACCCGCAGGATGTCGGCCACGGTCTCGCGCGGCACCGGCGTGGGCAGGAAGGCGCGGATCGACTGGCGGCTGACGATCGCCTCGTCGGCGTCGCGGCAGGGCTGATGGCGGGTCGTCGGGTCGAAGGGCATGGCGGGCGGGGTCCGGTCGGTGTGGGGCGGGTGTGGAGCGGGTGTCGGGCGGGTGCGACCCGGTGGGCGGCTGCGGGGTCAGGCGGCGGTACGCGTGGCATCGGCCAGGCCGAGCCGGGCGAGCGCGCCGTCGAGCGTCGGGAAGAGCTCGAGGGCGGCCACGTCGCGCTCGGCCGCGAGGCCGTGGCCGACGAAGCCGCGCAGGCTCGCGGCCAGCGCATCGAAGTAGCCGCCGTCGCTGACCGCGACGATCGGCTTGGCGTGCTCGCCGAGCTGGCGCAGGGTCAGCACCTCGAACAGCTCGTCGAGGGTGCCGAGCCCGCCCGGCAGGGTCAGGAAGGCGTCGGACACCTCGATCATCCGCTGCTTGCGGACCTGCATGTCGCCGACCACCTCCAGGCGTGTCAGGCCGCGGTGGCCGACCTCCCGCTTCATCAGCACCGCGGGGATGATGCCGAGCACCTCGCCGCCCGCGGCCAGCGCGCCGTCGGCGAGCGCGCCCATCATGCCGACGCTGCCGCCGCCGTAGACGACGCGGGCGCCGCCGGCCGCCAGCAGCGCGCCGGCGCGGCGGGCGATCTCGAGGAAGCGCGGCTCGGAGCCCGGACGGGCCCCGCAGAACACGCAGACACTGAACGGACGGGACGGCTCGGAGGTGTTCATCGGCAGGATCCGCGGCGAATCGGCAGGGTGGGCGGGGCGGGAGCGGGGATTGGGGGCGATCGGGGCTCAGTCATCCCTGGGCTCGCGGACGAACTCGGCCTTCGGCTCGCGGGCCAGCAGCGCGGCCACCGCGTCGCGCGCGGCACGGCCCTCGAAGAGCACCGCGGCGACCGCCTCGGTGATCGGCAGCTCGACGTGCAGCCGGCGGGCGGCGTCCCGAACGGCCCCGCAGCAGGCCACGCCCTCGGCGACGTGGCCGAGCGAGGCGAGGACCGCGTCGAGCGTCTCGCCGCGCCCGAGAGCCAGCCCCACGCGACGGTTGCGCGACAGGTCCCCGGTGCAGGTGAGGACGAGGTCGCCGACGCCCGCCAGGCCCATGAAGGTCTCGGGCTGCGCGCCGAGCGCGGCCCCGAAGCGGCCGATCTCGGCCAGGCCCCGGGTCAGCAGCGCCGCCCGCGCGTTCAGGCCGAGGCCCAGGCCGTCGGAGATGCCGGTGGCGATGGCCATGATGTTCTTCAGCGCGCCGGCCACCTCGACGCCGACCACGTCGGCGCTGCGGTAGATGCGCGCGGCGCCGTGGTGGAAGGCGCCGACGGCGGCCTGCGCGACCTCGGCGTGGCCGGAGGCGACGGTCAGCGCGACCGGCAGGCCGGCGGCCACCTCCTGGGCGAAGCTCGGGCCGGACAGCGCGCCGCTGGCCGCCGCGGGCCACACCTGCGCGATCACCTGATGGGGCAGCAGACCGGTGCCGGCCTCCAGGCCCTTGCACAGCCACAGCACGGGCGGGGCGCCGGCGGGGGTCGCCGTGGCGAGCGCCCGTGCGACCGGCCGAAGGCCCGCGACCGACGTGGCGATCACGAGCAGGTCGGCGCCGTCGAGCGCGACGCCGTGGTCGGCAGTGGTGGAGACCGGACCGTCCAGGCGCACGCCGGGCAGGTAGCGGACGTTCTCGCGGGTGGCGGCAATCGCCTCGGCTTGCGCGGCATCGCGCACCCACAGCACCACCTCGTGCTTCGCCGACGCGTGGCGCGCGAGGGCCGTGCCCCAGGCGCCCGCGCCGAAGACGGCGACCTTCACGACGGCACGCGGGCCGCCCCGCTCACAGACCCCAGACCTCGGTGGCGCGCACGAAGCCGGTGCCGTCGCGGTGCCGCACCCGCACCCAGCCGGCGGGCGACTCGCCGGCGGCCGGATCCACGAGATCGAGCAGCACCCCCCGATCGGCCTGCAGCACCACCGCCGCCGCGTCCTGCGGCTCGCGGCGCACGGTGGCGAGCGCCGCGGTGACGACGCTGCGCCGTTCGCCGAGGTCGGCGCGCTCGATCCAGACGACGTCGCCGGCGACGTCGCGCACCTTGACCCACTGGCCGAGCGTGGAGATCACCTCGAGCGGCATGCCGCGCGGCGCGGCGAAGAGCTTGCGCGCCTGCTTGGACGGACCGTCGTAGAGCACCGCGGGCGCGGCGACCCCGCGGACCTCGGCACGGGCGGGCGCGGCGAGCGCGCAGAGCGCCGCCGCGACGAGCGGGGCGACGACGGCGGCGGACCGGCGCATCGCCCCGGCCCTCAGTTGACCCGACCGGGCACGATGATCTGCGGGCCGCCCGCGGGGGCCGCGCCGGCCTGCTGCTGCATCTTCTGCTGGTACAGCGCCTCGAAGTTGATCTCGGCGAGGTGGATCGGCGGGAAGCCGGCCCGCGAGACCACGTCGGCGATGTTCGCGCGGAGGTACGGGTAGATGACGTTCGGGCAGACCACGTTGATGACGATCGGCATCTGCTCGGCCGGGATGTTCCGGATGTCGAAGATGCCGGCCTGCTTGGCCTCGACCAGGAACACGATCTTGTCGCCGCCGATCTTGGTGGTGACCGTGGCCATCACCGTCACCTCGTGGATCGACTCGGTCAGCGCCTCGTGGGCGGAGTCGATCGCGATCTCGACCGCGGGGGCCTGCTGCTCGAGGAAGATCCGGGGGGCGCCGGGGATCTCGAGCGACAGGTCCTTCAGGTACATGCGCTGGATCTGGAAGACCGGCTGGTTGGCATCGCTCATGAAACGGGATCCTTGATGGGGGAGTACGGGGAGCGGCTCAGGCCTGCAGCAGCGGCACGAGGCCGCCCGCGCGGTCGAGCGCATGGAGATCGTCGCAGCCGCCGACGTGGGTCTCGCCGACGTAGATCTGCGGCACGGTGCGCCGGCCGGTGCGCGCGATCATCGCGTCGCGCTGGGCCGGGTCCTCGTCGATGCGGATCTTGTCGATGTCGGCCACGCCGCGCTGGCGCAGCAGCGACTCCGCGCGGACGCAGTAGGGGCAGACTGCCGTGCAGTACATGGTGACCTTGGCGCTCATCGGAACCCTCTCGGATCAGGACTTCTTGACGACGGGCAGGCCCGCCTGCTGCCAGCCCGACAGGCCGCCGTCGAGGCAGAACACGTCGGCGCGGCCGGCCTTGCGCAGCACGGCCGCCGCACGTGCCGAACGCGAGCCGCTCGCGCACAGGACGACCAGCGGCTTGCCGGCAGGCAACTCGGCGACCCGGTTGCCGACCTCGGCGAGCGGGATGTTGCGGCTGTTGGCCAGGTGCCCGGCGGCGAACTCGGCCGGCTCGCGCACGTCGACCACCACCGCCCCGTCGTTGATCAGACGGGTCGCCTGGAGCGTGCCGACGCTCGCCCCGGCGAGCTGCCGGTTGACCAGCGGCCACAGCAGCATCGCCCCGGAAACGAAGGCGACGACGATCAGAAAGATGTTCTGCAGGACGAAATCCACGGCGCAGCCTGGAAGGGTTAACCCAAAATTATAGAATAGACCGCAACCCACCCCCCCAACGACCATGCCCTACACCCTCGTGCTGCTTCGCCACGGCGAGAGCCAGTGGAACCTGGAGAACCGGTTCACCGGCTGGACCGACGTCGACCTGACGCCCAACGGGCTCGCCGAGGCGCGCCGCGCCGGGGAACTGCTGAAGGCCGAGGGGTTCACCTTCGACCTCTGCTACACCTCCGTGCTGCGCCGGGCGATCCGCACGCTGTGGACGGTGCTCGACGAGATGGACCTGATGTGGCTGCCGGTGGTCCACTCCTGGCGCCTGAACGAGCGCCACTACGGTGCCCTGCAGGGCCTGAACAAGGCCGAGACGGCCGCCCAGTACGGCGACGAGCAGGTGCTGATCTGGCGCCGCGCCTACGGCATCGCCCCCGAGCCGCTGCCGGCCGGCGACCCGCGCGAGGCCCAGGGCGACCCCCGCTACGCACGGCTGCGCCCGGACGACATCCCGCGCACCGAATGCCTGGCCGACACGGTGGCCCGCGTGGTCCCGTTCTGGAACGAGTCGATCGCCCCGGCGATCCGGCTCGGCCGCAAGGTGGTCGTGGCCGCTCACGGCAACTCGCTGCGGGCGCTGGTCAAGCACCTCGACGGGATGTCGGAGGACGACATCGTCGCGATGAACATCCCGACCGCCCGCCCCCTCGTCTACGAACTCGACGACGACCTGCGCCCGATCTCGCGCCGGTACCTCGGCGACCAGGCCGAGATCGAGGCGGCGATGGCGGCGGTGGCGGCCCAGGGGCGCAGCAAGGGCTGAGTCGGCCCGCGCCCGCCTCCGGCCCGGGGGCGCCGCGCCGCCGGCCGGAACCCCCTGCGGGCCCGCCCGGCCCGGCCCCGCGCCGACCGCCCGGCGTGGCCGACCCGCCCGCCGATCGGCGCGGGACGGGTTTTCCCCATGCATCCGGCACGGCCGCCTTTCGCGGCCCGCGCGCATGCGTATACTGGACCCGGAAAGGTGGCAAGCCCGGTCTGGCGCCCGCACCCGGGCCAGCGGATTCCCCCATCGGCGCCCTCGAGATGAACACCAAGTTCAAACCCCTTGCCCTTCTGAGCGCCGGCGCCATCGCCGGCGTGCTGATCAGCCTCGGCGTCACCGCGGTGGCGCAGCGCGACGCGCGCTCCGCGCTCCCGCTCGAGGACCTCAGGCAGTTCAGCGACGTCTTCGGCGCGATCAAGGCGTTCTACGTCGAGCCGGTCGAGGACAAGAAGCTGATCCAGGAAGCGATCAGCGGCATGGTCACCGGCCTGGACCCGCACTCCGCGTTCCTCGACGCCGAAGCGTTCAAGGAGCTGCAGGTCGGCACCCAGGGCGAGTTCGGCGGCCTGGGCATCGAGGTCGGCACCGAGGACGGCTTCGTCAAGGTGGTCTCCCCGATCGAGGACACCCCGGCCTTCCGCGCCGGCGTCAAGGCGGGCGACCTGATCATCAAGATCGACGAGAAGCCCACCAAGGGCATGCCGCTCAACGATGCGGTCAAGCTCATGCGGGGCAAGCCGAAGAGCCCGGTGACGCTCACGCTGAGCCGCAAGGGCGAGGCGCGCCCGATCGTCGTGCAGCTGGTCCGTGACGTCATCCGCGTCCAGTCGGTCCGCTCCAAGGTCATCGAGCCGGGCTACGGCTACGTGCGCCTGACCCAGTTCCAGGAGATGACCGTCGACAACATGGTCCGGCACCTGGGCACGCTCGACAAGCAGGGCCCCATGAAGGGCCTGGTGCTCGACCTGCGCAACGACCCGGGCGGCCTGCTGCACGGCGCGGTCGGCGTCTCGGCGGCCTTCCTGCCGCAGAAGACGCTGGTCGTGTCCACCGACGGCCGCACCGAGGACGCCAAGCGCAAGTACATCGCCAGCCCCGAGGACTACATGCGCGGCAGCCGCGAGGACATCCTCTCGAAGCTGCCGGCCTGGGTGAAGAACGTGCCGATGGTCGTGCTGGTCAACGCGGGCTCCGCCTCGGCGTCCGAGATCGTCGCCGGCGCACTGCAGGACCACAAGCGCGCGGTCGTGATCGGCACCCAGACCTTCGGCAAGGGCTCGGTCCAGTCGATCCTGCCGCTGACCAACAACACGGCGATCAAGCTGACCACGGCGCGCTACTACACGCCGGCCGGCCGCTCGATCCAGGCCAAGGGCATCACGCCCGACTTCCTGGTCGAGGAGACGCCCGACGGCGACATCTCTCAGTTCCGCGTCCGCGAGGCCGACCTGACCCGTCACCTGTCGAACGACAAGGACAAGGAAGACAAGCCGTCGGTGCCGAAGCCCGGCGACCAGGTCAACGAGAAGCTGCGCGACCGCAAGCCGATCGAGTTCGGCGCCCCCGACGACTACCAGCTCCAGCAGGCGATGAACCACCTGAAGGGCCAGCCGGTGCAGGTCGCCAAGAAGGACACCGTGGCCGCCGCCGACTCCAAGGAGCCGGCCAAGCCCGCGTCGAAGTGACCGCGCGGACGGCGCGCCCCGCGGGGCGCCGTCCCGTGTCCGACCGGAGGGCGGCCATCGCGGCCGCCCTTTCCGTTTGCGCGACGGCTGCCCGCCCGCAGCGCCCCCTGCCCCATCCGATCCCATGAACGACGCCCAGCTCCTGCGCTACAGCCGCCACATCCTCCTCGACGAGATGGGCGTCGAGGCCCAGGAGCGCCTGCTGGCGTCGACCGCGCTGGTGGTGGGCGCGGGCGGCCTGGGCTCGCCCGCCGCGCTGTACCTGGCCTCGGCCGGCGTCGGCCGGATCCTGCTCGCCGACGGCGACACGGTCGACCTGACCAACCTCCAGCGCCAGGTGCTGCACCGCGACGACCGCGTGGGGCTCGGCAAGGCCGAGTCCGGCCGGCGCTCGCTGCTCGAGATGAATCCCGAGATCGAGGTGGTCCCGATGGCCGCCCGGCTCGAAGGCGATGCGCTGCGCGACGCGGTGTCCCGCGCCACGGTCGTGCTCGACTGCTGCGACAACTTCGCCACCCGCCATGCGGTGAACCGCGCCTGCGTCGAGGCCGGCGTGCCGCTCGTCTCGGGCGCGGCCATCCGCTTCGACGGGCAGCTCGCGGTGTTCGACACCCGGCGGGCCGACTCGCCCTGCTATCACTGCCTGTTCCCCGACGGCCAGGACGTCGAGGAGGTGCGCTGCGCCACCATGGGCGTGTTCGCGCCGCTCACCGGCATCGTCGGCACGATGCAGGCAGCCGAGGCGCTGAAGGTCGCCGGCGGCTTCGGCACGCCGATGACGGGACAGCTGCTGCTGATCGACACCCGCACGATGTCGATCGACCGGATCCGCGTGCCGCGTGATCCGGGCTGCCCAGTCTGCGGGCATCGGGCACCGGCCTAGCCCCGCCCTAGCCCCGCCCTCCCGTTCCAACTTCCCCCGCCTCGCTCGGGGGCTCCGCCCCGGTCGAAGAAAAGGCTACCGACCGGTATTGCCTGTCGCCCGGCCCGCGGACGAGAATGGGGAAAACAAGGCAGGACGAGGAGGAGACCCCCGTGAAGTTCATGTCGTTCAACCTGATGCCCTATCGGCACCTGCCGATGGACTTCCCGCAGAAGCACCGCTCGGTGTGGGTCGACATCCCGGGCGAGCTCTTCGACCCGGTCAAGGG
>RPRK01000200.1 GCA_003818495.1 Burkholderiales bacterium | reverse complement strand
CGTGATGCGCACCGAGCGTGCGATCGCGCTCGGCCTGCCTTACGTGCGCCTGCTCGGCACCATCGAGCGCCACAACGGGTTTCCCGAGGATCCGATCCAGTTCCGCGGCGGCTGGGCGATGGACCGCGACGACCTGTACGCGCAGGCCGGCGTCACGCCCGCCGACGTCGACTTCTTCCAGCCCTACGACGACTACCCGGTGATCACGATGATGCAGATCGAGGACCTGGGCTTCTGCGCCAAGGGCGAGGGTCCGGCCTTCGTGCGCGAACACAGCTTCACCTGGGACGGCAGCTTCCCGCTGAACACCTCGGGCGGCCAGCTCTCGGCCGGCCAGGCCGGCTGCGCGGGCGGCTACATCGGCATCGTCGAGTCGATGCGCCAGCTCACCGGCGTGGCCGAGGGGCGGCAGGTGCCCGATGCGAAGGTGGGGCTGGTGAGCGGCTTCGGCATGATCAACTTCGATCGCGGCCTCGCGAGCGGCGCCGCGCTGCTCGGCCGCGCTGACTGAGGCGACGATGGTCGAGCCGCTGCTGCGCCCCAAGCGCAAGAACCCCGTCCTCGCCACCCGCGTGCCCACGCTGCCGCCCGGCGGGCGCAGCCGCGCGGCGCTGGGCCTCACCGCGGCGGCCGCCGAAGGCCGCTTCGCGCTGCAGGTCTGCACCGACTGCCAGGCCGTCCAGTACCCGCCGCGCGAGGCCTGCCACCGCTGCCTGTCGGTGAAGCTGAAGTGGCGCACGCAGGACGGCGCCGGCGTGCTGCTCGCGCAGACCACGCTGCATCACAGCAACGACCTGTTCTTCCGCGAGCGCCTGCCCTGGCGGCTCGGCATGGTCCGGCTCGACGCCGGCCCCACCGTCGTCGCGCACCTGCACGGCGACGTCGACGGCGCGGCCTCGCGCGTGCGCATCGGCGCGCGCCTCGACCGCGCCGGCCAGGCGGTGCTGATCGCGCTGCCCGACACGGAGACCCCGAACATGAGCGACGACGTCCAGCTGCGCGAGATGACCTGCGACCCGAAGTTCCGCAAGGTGCTGGTGTCCGACGCCAAGACCGCCGTCGGCCAGGCCGTCGTGCGCGCGCTGGTCGCCGCCGGTGCCGACATCGTCTGGGCCGGCCACGCCGAGCCCTGGAAGAAGCTGCCCGGCTTCGACGGCCTCGTCGCGCTGCCGCAGGTCACCCCGGTGCCGCTCGACCTGACCGACTCGCGCTCGGTGACCGAGCTGGCCGGCGAGATCGGCGGCAAGGTCGACATCGTGGTCAACACCGCCGAGTACCACCGCGCCGCCGGCATCGGCCACCGCGTCGGCATCGAGACCGCGCGCAGCGAGATGGACGTCAACTACTTCGGCCTGCTCAGGCTGGCCCAGGCCTTCGGTCCGGCCCTGCGCGCGCGCGCCGCCGACGGCCCGACCGGCGCCTGTGCCTGGGTCAACCTGCTGTCGATCTTCGCGCTCGCGAACTTCCCGGCGCACGGCACGTTCTCGGCCTCGAAGGCCGCGGCGCTGTCGCTCGCGCAGTGCCTGCGCGCCGAGATGCGGCCGGCCGGGGTGCGCGTGGTCAACGTCTTCCCGGGTCCGATCGACGACGAGTGGACGCAGCTGCTGCCGCCGCCGAAGCTGCTGCCCGAGACGCTGGCGCGCGCGGTCGTCGGCGCGCTCAAGGACGGCGTCGAGGACGTCTACCCGGGCGACGTCGCGCAGGAATGGCTCGAGCGCTGGCGCGACAACCCGAAGGCGCTGGAACGCGAGATCGGAAGCTGAAGGACGACCCCCCATGCCCGTGAATTCCGCATCCGACACGCTGACCGCGCTGGTCGCAGGACTGCTCGACGGCCGCATCCGCGTCGTCGACCTGACCCAGACGCTCGCGCCCGAGTTCCCGCAGATCGTGCTGCCGCCCGAGATGGGCCAGTGCCTGCCGTTCCGCATCGAGGAGGTGTCGCGCTACGACGAGCGCGGCCCGGGCTGGTACTGGAACAACTTCTCCTGCGGCGAGCACACCGGCTCGCACTTCGATGCGCCGATCCACTGGATCAGCGGCCGCGACCTGCCGAACAACGCGGTCGACACGATTCCGGTCGAGCGCCTGATCGGCCCCGCCTGCGTGATCGACTGCTCGAAGGAGTCGACCGCCGACCCCGACTACCTGATGACGAAGGCCGACGTGCTGCGCTGGGAGGCCGAGCACGGCCGCATCCCGCCGCGCGCCTGGGTGCTGATGCGCACCGACTGGAGCAAGCGCACCGACCCGGTCGAGTACCAGAACTTCGACGAGACCGGCCAGCACACGCCCGGTCCCGACGCCGAGGTGGCGCGCTTCCTGGTCGAGGAGCGCGACCTGCTGGGCTTCGGCACCGAGGCGATCGGCACCGACGCCGGCCAGGGCTTCCACCAGCGACCGCCCTACCCCTGCCACTACTACATGCACGGCGCGGGCCGCTACGGGCTGCAGTGCCTGACCAACCTCGACCTGCTGCCGCCCACGGGCGCGGTGGTGATCGCGCCGCCGCTGAAGATCCGCCAGGGCAGCGGCAGCCCCCTGCGGGTGCTGGCGCTGGTTCCGGGCGGCTGAGCGTGGCCGGCCGCTCGGCGAGCCCCCGGCCCGCGGCGCTCGCCGCGGCCGCGAACGATCCGGTCGACGGCTTCATCGCCGGCTACCTGCCGTACCTGCTCGCCCGCGCCAGCCATCTGATCTCGGGCCAGTTCCACGAGCGGCTCGCCGCGGAGCGCATCCCGGTGCTGCAGTGGCGGGTGATGGCCGCGCTCTGGGACGCCCCGAAGTCCGCCGGAGAGGTCGCCGAGATCATCCTGCAGAAGCAGCCGACCGTCAGCAAGCTGCTCGAGCGCATGCAGCGCCAGGGCCTGGTCGACCGCGAGACCGATGCCGGTGACCGGCGTCGCGTGGTCGTGAGCCTGACGCCGCGCGGTCGGGCCGTGGCCGGGCCGCTCATCGAGGCGGCGCGCGAGCACGAGCGCGCGGTGCTCGAGCCCTTCGGGGCGACCAATGCGAGCACGCTGGTGACGGTGCTGCAGCGGCTGATCGCGCGCAACCGGTGATCGGGTCGCGACTTGACGCGCGCGGGCGCCGCCCCCATAACCATCGGTGAAGCGCGCCCGCGGGCCGCGCACGGAGCCTCCCCCTTGAGCACCGACCTCTTCGTCAGACGCCTGTCGATCGACCTCGACACGCCCTTCCCGGTCCGCTGGAACGGCGGCGACGCCTTCCGCTCGGCGCTGTTCAACGCGCTGTCGATGAGCTTTCCGGTCGGCGAGCAGAGCTTCATCGACTCGCTGCGCCGCGGCCTGGCCGCGCTGCCGCCGGAGCGCCGCGACGCCTTCGCCGAGGAGGTGCGCGGCTTCATCGGCCAGGAGGCGACGCATCGGCACCTGCACGCGCGCTTCAACGCGATCCTCGAGGCGCAGGGCCAGCACAACACCGTCGGTCCGCGTGCCCAGCGCCGCATCGAGCGCTTCGCCGACGTCGACCTGCGCAACCAGGTCGCCGGCACCGCCGCGGTCGAGCACTTCACCGCGGTCTTCGCCGACTGGCTGCTGCGCCATCCGCAGGCGCTCGAGGGGGCGGAGCCCCGACTGCGGCTGCTGTGGGAGTGGCACAGCGCCGAGGAAGCCGAGCACCGCTGCACGGCCTTCGACATGTACACCGCCCTCGGCGGCACCCAGGCCTGGCGGGTGCGCGTCTTCCGCTTCATCACCGTGACCTTCCTCGCCGACATCACGCGGCAGACGCTGCGCAACCTGTGGGACGACGGCGCGCTGTTCCGGGCGTCGACCTGGACGAGCGCGGCGCGCTTCCTGTTCTCGCGCGAGGGCTTCATCCGCGGCAACGTCGCGGCCTGGCGCGAGTACACCCGGCCGGACTTCCATCCGTCGCAGGGCCCCGGCGAGATGGGCGAGCGCTGGCTCGCCGAGCACACCGGCGACTACGCCGTCGTCGGACGCGCCGCGGCCTGAATCAGGCCGATTCGCGCATCGCCCAGCGCATGTCCGGGTAACGCGTCCCGGCGACCGATTCGTGCAGCCGCAACGCCTCGATCCGGGCGAGATCGCGTGCCGACAGCGCGACATCGACCGAGCCGAGGTTCTCGTCGAGCCGCGTCGTCTTCGTCGTGCCCGGGATCGGCACCACGTCGAGGCCCTGCGCGAGCAGCCACGCGAGCGCGAGCTGCGCCGGCGTGCAGCGCTTGTCCGCGGCGATCGTCGTGAAGGCCGCGAGCAGCTCGCGATTGCGTGCGGCGTTCTCCTCGGCGAAGCGCGGCTGAGTGCGGCGGAAGTCGTCGGCGGCGAGGGTGCTCGCGTCGGTGGTCGCACCGGTGAGGAAGCCGCGCCCGAGCGGGCTGTACGGGACGAATCCGATGCCGAGCTCGCGCAGCACCGGCAGCAGCGGCTCGACGTCGCGGCTCCACAGCGAATACTCGGTCTGCACCGCGGCGATCGGATGCACCGCATGCGCGCGCCGCACGGTGGCCGCCCCGACCTCCGACAGCCCGAGCCAGCGGACCTTGCCCGCACGCACCAGGTCCGCCATCGCGCCCACCGTCTCCTCGATCGGCGTGACGCCGTCGGTGCGGTGCACGTAGTACAGGTCGATCGTCTCGACGCCGAGCCGCGCGAGCGACGCGTCGCAGGCCTCGCGGACGTAGGCCGGCGCACCCGAGATGCCGCGGAACGACGGATCGTCGCGCCGGCGCTGGATGCCGAACTTGCTCGCCAGCACGACGCGATCGCGCCGGTCGGCGATGGCACGGCCGACCAGGACCTCGTTGTCGCCGTGACCGTAGATGTCGGCGGTGTCGATCAGCGTGCAGCCGAGATCGATCGCGCGATGGATCGTGCGGACGGATTCGGCAGGGTCGGCGGGTCCGTAGAACTCGCTCATGCCCATGCAGCCGAGGCCGAGTGCGCCGACCGCGGGGCCGTCGCGGCCGAGGGTGCGCAGGGGAAGCGTGTCGCGAATCATGTCGAATGCCGGGTCGGGAGTGTCGATCGCGCGATCATGCCCGTGAACGGCGTTCGATGCCTCGTTTGACGGCGCGGTGCCCCCTCACTACGCTCGCGGCACACGACATGCCGGCCACGGCAGGGAAGCCCGATGACCACACCGATCGCCGGCGCGCAGGCCGCGCTCGAAGCCGCCGTGCGTGCGGAGTCCGCTGCCTCCGCCTTAGCCGGCGTGCACGCCGCGCCTGCCGCGCCTGCCGCGCCTGCCGCGCCCGCCGCGGCCACCACGGCCACCACGTCAACCACGTCCACCGCGCACGCCGTCCCCGTCGCGTCGCGCCGACGCCTGCTGCTCGGCCCGGCCGCCGCGATGGCCGGCCTCGCGGCGCCCGCCTTCGTGCGCGCGCAATCCGACTGGCCGCGCAAGACGATCCGGCTCGTCGTGCCGTTCGCACCGGGCGGCAGTTCCGAGATCGTCGCGCGCTCGGTCGCGGTCGAGCTCACGAAGCAGCTGGGGCAGACGGTCTACGTCGAGAACAAGCCGGGCGGCGCGGGCACGGTCGCGATGGCCGAAGTCGCCAAGGCCGATCGCGACGGCCACACGCTGATCCTCGGGCACATCGGCACGCTCGCGGTGAACCCTGCGATGCTGCCGAAGCAGTCCTTCGACGTGGACCGCGATTTCGTCGCCGTGACCCTGCTGGCACGGGTGCCCAACCTGTTCGTCGTGCATCCGGACGTCCCGGCGCACAGCCTCAAGGAGTTCGTGGCGCTCGCCAAGAGCCGCCCCGGGCAGCTCAACTACGGCTCGGCGGGCAACGGCAGCGCGGGTCACCTGTCGATGGAGTACCTGAAGCGGGTGAGCGGCACCTTCATCACCCACATTCCCTATCGCGGCACCGGCCCGCAGATGGTCGATCTGCTGGCCGGACGCACCGAGTGCGGCGCCACCGGCGCCCCCGCGTCGCTGCCGCACGTGCGCAGCGGCAAGCTACGGGCCATCGCAGTCGGCTCGGCCGCGCGTGTGCCCGTGCTGCCCGACGTGCCGACCATCGCCGAGCAGGGCTACCCCGGCTTCGAGACTTCGCAGTGGTACGGGCTGCAGGCACCGGCCGGTACCCCCGACACCATCGTCCGGCGCCTCGCCGACGAGTGCAACAAGGCGCTACGTGCGTCGGCGGTGACCGAGCGCTTCGCGAACGACGCCGCGATCGGGGTGGGCAACACGCCGGAGCAGTACGCGGCCTTCATCCGCGCCGAGCGGAAGCGCTGGGGCGAGGTGGTCAAGCGGGCGGGGATCAAGCCGGACTGAGTGCCACCGGGAGGCCGGCCACGGTTCTGCCGGCGCAAGCCGGCACGGGGCGCACTGGACGCACTGGGCGGCACTGCCGGGCACTGCCCGGCACTGCCCGGCACGGGTCGGGCGCCGCGACAGGGACGACGGCGTCGAGCGGACGCTTCAGCGCAACAGCTCGGGCGACAGCACCGCCTTGAGCCGCACCGTCGCACGGCCGGCATCGCCTTTCGCCCAGCCGAACCACCACAGCGCGCCCTTGCCGAACGGCCAGGGCTCGTCGCGGCCGGTGAGCAGTCGCGCGGCGACCTCCCCGATCCAGGGCCCGTGGCCGACCACGATCACCACCCCGTCGCGTCCCGACGGCCAGCCGGCGGCGGCGAGCACGGCATCGACGTCGGCCTCGGGCCCGAGCGCCTCAGCCGGCTCGACCGCGAGCCCGAGCGCCTGCGCGGTCTGCATCGTGCGGGTGGTCGGGCTCGACAGCACGGTGACGGCCTCCTCGCCGAGCTGTCGCCGCAGCCACGTGCCGACCGCGGCAGCGTCCTTCGCACCGCGGGAGGTCAGGCGGCGGGCAGCGTCGGGCGATCCGTCCTCGGCTTGGGCGTGTCGCCACAGGATCAGTTCCATCGATCGGCTCCAGGGTCGGGGACGGGTCGCAGGCGAGGGCCCCTGCCAGGCAGGTGACCGGATCGCCGGGACGAGCTTATCCGACGCGTGGACCGCTCGCGGCGACAGCGCGCGCCGCGTATCACCTAAGGACCCGCGGCGGCGCCGCCTGGAGACCTCCGGACATGCGCAGCGCCCGCCGAGTGCTCGACGCACAGCCCCGCCACCGCCAGCCCGAGGTCGAGCCGCTCGCCGCGCCAGTGGCCCGTCGCCGTGCCGGGGTCGATCGGCGGTCCGTGCTGCCGATGCCGGTCGGGGATCCAGCCGTGGGAGCCCGCCATCGGCGGCGCGGCCTCGATCCGCCGGCCCACGGCGTCGACGAACACCATCGCGCCGTCGTCGAGCACCCGTACCCGCGCCCCACCCTCGTGGACCCGACGGTGATGCCGGCGGCAGAGCAGCACCAGGTTCGACAGCCGCGTCGCGCCGCCGTGCGCCCAGTGCTCGATGTGGTGGCCTTCGACGAAGCGCCGCTGCGTGCAGCCCGGGTAGCGACAGCCTCCGTCGCGGGCCCTCAGCGCGCGGCCGATCGCCGGCGGGATGCTGCGCGTGCGCCGGCCCACGTCGAGCACGCGGCCCTGTGCGTCCTCGACGATCGCCACCAGGCTCGCGTCGCAGCCCAGCCGACGCACCGTCTCGGCCGCCAGCGTCGGACCCTCCTCGAGCGCGCTGCGGCCCGGCCGGTCCGCCACCAGCGTCCGGGCATCGACGTGCACGACCAGCGTCTGGCGATCGCCCCCGGACAGCGACCGGTCGCCGTGCGCGAGCCAGCTCTCCGCGACGCGAACCAGCGCGTCGGCGCGGCGCTGGGTGGGGGTGTCGGTGGGGGTGTCGGTGGGGGTGTCGGTGGGTGTGTCGGTGGGGCTGTCGGTGGGCGCTGCATCGGCGCCGGATTCGCCTTGCCGCGTTCCCGCGGGAACGCCGGGCCCGGTTCCCGGGGCCGCGCCCGACCCCGTTCCCGCGGGAACGCGCGAGGCCGCCCCGCCACCCGCGGCGCCCTGCCCGTCCTCGTCGAGCGCGCGCTGCAGCGCCCTCAGCACGATCGCACCCGCCTCCGCCGGCAGGCGCGCCTGCAGGCACAGCGATCCGTCGTCGTCGTGACGGTACGTCAGGCTCCGGTTCGCGTGCTGGCGCGCCTCCAGATCGAGCTCGACGACCTGTTGCGCTCGTCGGAAGCCCCGCACCACCGACTCCACGTGATGCGCTGTACCGTGCCGCGCGATCATCAGCAGCGTCTCCTCGGTCTGCGCCGTGGCCACCCGCGTCAGCGCGCGCACCTTCGAGTAGCTCAGCTCGCCGCGCGACATCGCCTCGGCGATCCGCGGCAGCGACTCGAGCGCGCGCCCGGTGCGCACCTTCTCGCGCGCCGCCCCCAGCTCGATCCCGCACTTCCAGCCCAGCCAGTGCGCGCACGAGCGCGTCGCGCCGTCCGCCCAGCCCTCGCGACGGTCGAACTCGGCCACCAGCGCGAGGAAGCGATGGTGCGCCGCATTCAGGTGCCCGGCCAGCTCGGTGATGCGCGCCTCGAGCTCGGGCAGCGGCAGCTCGGGCAGCGGCAGCTCGATCGGCGGCGGTGCGGCAACGGTCGATCGATCCGCAACCGCGTCGGGCACGGACGACACTTCGATCCCGACGGACCCGACGGACCCATCGCACGAGACGACATCGACGGCATCAGGCTCGAACATCGCGCCCCCGTAGATCTGTATTTCCATACAGTATTCTAACGGTCCGATCGCGGCCAACCAAGACCCTACGTCCTGTCGACCCAGTCCCCATGCAGGTCTCACGGCTTAGGCCAACCGACCGAGTGCTTATGGCCGGTAGTCGACCCGTCGCCCCGTCGACCCATCGACCCGTCGACCCGTCGACCCGCCGACCCGCTGCCCCCCTG
>RPRK01000199.1 GCA_003818495.1 Burkholderiales bacterium | reverse complement strand
GACACAATGATCGAACGCACCCTCTACACCGAGAACCACCTGCAGTTCCGCGACACGGTTCGTCGCTTCCTCGAGAAGGAGGTGGCGCCCCATCACGCACGCTGGGAGGAGCAGGGCTATGTCGACCGCGATGTCTGGTTGAAGGCGGGGGAGGCCGGGCTGCTCTGTACCTCCATGCCCGAGGCTTACGGTGGCGCGGACGCGGACAAGCTCTATTCGGTGGCGCTGTTCGAGGAGATCGCGCGTCAGGGATTCACCGCGTTGGGCTTCGGGCTCCACAACGAGATCGTCGCGCCCTACATCCTCAGCTACGGCACCGATGCGCAGAAGGAGAGGTTCCTTCCTGCGATGGCTCGTGGGGAGGTGGTTGGCGCGATCGCGATGAGCGAACCGGCCGCGGGGTCGGATCTGCAGGGGATCCGATCGACGGCCACTGACGGGGGCGACCATTTCCTGCTCAACGGTTCGAAGACCTTCATCACGAATGGCTGGCACGCGGATCTCGTCATCGTGGTGGCGAAGACGGATCCGGCAGCGGGGGCCAAGGGCACGAGTCTGCTGCTGGTCGAGCGCGGCATGGCTGGGTTCGAGAAGGGCAAGCGGCTCAAGAAGGTGGGCATGAAGGGGCAGGACACCTCGGAGCTGTTCTTCGACAACGTCAAGGTGCCCAAGGCGAATCTGCTGGGCGACGTCAATCGCGGCTTTGTCTACCTGATGCAGGAACTCCCCTGGGAGCGGCTGCAGATCGCGATCTCGGGGATCGAGGCGGCGCAGGCGGCGATCGACTGGACGATCGCCTACACGAAGGATCGCAAGGCGTTCGGTACGACGGTCGCGAACTTCCAGACGACGCGGTTCAAGCTGGCAGAGCTCCAGACCGAGGTGCAGGTGGCCCGGGTGTTCGTGGACCGCTGCATCGAACTGCTGATGCACAAGAAGCTCGATACGGCGACGGCGTCGATGGCGAAGTACTGGTGCAGCGACCTGCAGTGCAAGGTCATCGACGAATGTGTCCAGCTCCACGGCGGCTATGGCTACATGTGGGAGTACCCGGTCGCCCGAGCGTGGGCGGATGCGCGTGTCCAGCGGATCTACGGCGGCACGAACGAGATCATGAAGGAGGTGATCGCCCGTTCGATGGGGCTCGGCGGGCGCTGACGGCGGGTGGGCACGGGCGGTTCACGTCGTGCGGTCGCCCGTGCTGGTGAATCTTATAGTCGACAAGAATAATTATTCTGGTTGGGTATAATTTTTCCCATGAAGTTGAATCAGATCTGGCACTGTCCGCGCCCGAAGCTGGCGGGGTCGTACCTCGCCCTGCTGGGATCTGGGCTGGTGGTCAGCACGTCCATCTTCGCGCCTCGCCGCACGGGCAAGACGGTCTTCCTGAGGCAGGACCTGACGCCGGCAGCGGCGGCGGCGGGCTATGTCGTCGCGTACGCGGACCTCTGGCAGACGCGGCTCAATCCGGGGGTGGCGCTGATCCGTGCACTGGAAGAAGCGCTGGAGCCGAAGACCGCCACGGGCAAGGCGCTCGGCCGTCTGCGGCAGCCGGTTCGAAAGGTCAAGGCACAGGCGGGTGTCTCCGGGGTGTCGGCGGCGCTCGAAGTGGAGCTGGCGGACGCCCGGAAGGAGGCGACCGACATGGCACTGCGCATCGAGGAACTGGTGGCCCGGCTGGTCGCGAAGAAGCCTCTGCTGCTGCTTGTGGACGAGGCCCAGGAGCTGGCGCGGACGCGCGACAACGAACTGATGGCGATGGCGCTGCGCACGGCGATGACGAAGCACCGGGACCGTATCCGGGTGGTGTTCACCGGGTCGTCGCGCAGTCAGCTCGCCCACGTGTTCTCGAATGCGGACGCACCGCTCTACGCGGTGGGGGCGACGATCCAGGACTTTCCGCTGCTCGGCCGCGAACTGGTGGAGTTCGTGGCGGAGAAGTTCCGGCAGGCCTGCGGGCGCAACCTCGATGTGGCACAGGGCTGGATCGAGTTCCGTGCGTTCGCGCAGCAGCCCGAGCCGTTCCTCTCCGCAATCGTCGCGATGCTGATGGACCCGTCGCTCACCCTCGAGGCGGCCTGCGCGGCGGAGCGCGCCGAGCAGGATCGCGAGGAGAACCACGAGGGTACTTGGAGCGCGCTCGATCCGCTCCAGCGTCACCTGGTGCTGCGGATCGCCGAGGATCCGCTGCTCAAGCCGTTCAGCAAGGCGACGCTCGCTGCGGCGGCGAAGGTGCTCGGACTGCAGGGTCTGGAGGCGACGAACGTCCAGTACGCATTGCGATCTCTGGCGGCGCGCAACGTCGTCTCGAAGTCGCCGCGAGGCGTCTTCACCTTCGACAACCCGGCCTTCGAGCGCTGGGTCCGCACGCTCGCGCCGCATCCTGCGTCCCCGAGCTGAACGACTGCCGCGACGAGCGGCGTGCGACGCGGCTGCTGGAGGCGGGCCCCGACACGAATGAAAACGGCCGCCCGGAGGCGGCCGTCAGGCTCATGGCAGCGACGCGCGAGCGCGCCGCGCCGTGGGCTCACTTCTCCGGCGGCACCGTCAGGTAGTCGGTGACCTTGACCCAGCGGCCGTTCTGGATCTGCGCCATGCGGCTCTGGTCGTTGCCCAGGCGCTTGGTCGCGGTGAAGCTCAGGGCCGGCGAGCCGAACATGTCGGGCGCGAACTTCGTGCTCTCCATCGCCTTCACGAAGCTGTCGACGGTGAGGTTCGGGCCGGCGGCACGGGCTGCAGTGGCGAAGGTGTCGACGATCGCGTAGCCGTAGGCCGAGAAGACGGTCGGCTCCTCGTTGAACTTCGTCTGGTACTTGGTCGCCCAGAACCGGACCTTGTCGTCGGCGGTGTCGAGGTAGGGCTGGGCGGCGGTGTGCATGCCGTACAGACCGTCCATCGCCTTGCCGCCGAGCTTGTGGATCAGGTCGGTGTAGCCGGCGCTGGAGACCATGAAGTCGGGCGAGAAGCCCGTCTTGCGCGACTCGCCGATGGTGCCGATGGTCTCGCGGATGATGGTGCCCATCACGACGAGATCACAGTTGGCAGCCTTCATGCGCGCCACCTGTGACGAGAAGTCGGTGGAGCCGCGCTTGAACGAGGTCTTCTCGGCGAACGCGGTGCCCATCGACTTGAGTGCCCACTCGGCGCCACGCAGCACCTCGAGGCCGAACTCGTCGTCCTGATAGATGATGCAGGCCTTCTGGTACTTCTTGCGCTTGTACATCTCCTGGACGCCGACCCGCATCTGGTCGTAGTACGTGGCGGCGAAGGAGAACTTGAGCTTGTGCGGCGGGTCGTACATCTCGCGCGCCGCGGTCACCGGGAAGAAGTTGATGACGCCCTTCTCGAACTGGATGGGCATGGCGGCGTTGTTCATCGCGGTGCCGATGTGACCGAGGACGGCGAAGACCTTGTCCTGGTTCACCAGCTTCTGCGCGGAGAGGACGGCCTTGCGCGGATCGTAGGCGTTGTCCTCGATCAGCAGCTTGATCTTGCGGCCGTTGATGCCGCCCTGCTCGTTGATCTCCTCGACGCGCAGCACGATCCCGTTGCGGGTCTGCTTGCCGAATCCGGCGACCGGACCCGACAGGTCCTGGATGGTGCCGACCTTGATCTCGTCCTTGGTGATGCCCTGGCCCTGCTGGGCGTGGGCCGCGCCGACGGTCATCGCGAGGATGCCGAGGGCGACGGAGGTCATGCGCGTGAAGTTCATGTCTCGTCTCCTGTGGTGGGTGCGGTGCCCGCCCTCGGTCGGGGCGCTGCGGCGACCGCTGCTACGTTGCCATGGATCGGTTCAGCCGCGGTACATCCCTTCGATGAGTTCGGCGTACTTCTGCTGGACCAGCTTGCGCTTGAGCTTCATCGTGGGGGTCAACTCCTCGTCTTCCGCGGTGAGCTGGGTTTCGATCAGGCGGAACTTCTTGACCTGCTCGACCCGCGCGAAGTTCTTGTTCACCGATTCGATCTCGCGCCAGATGAGGTCCTGGACCTCCTTGGCGCGGGTCAGGCTGGTGTAGTTGGAGAACGGGACGTCGTGGTCCTGCGCGAACCGCTCGACGTTCTCCTGGTCGATCATCACCAGCACCGTGAGGAACGGCTTCTTGTCGCCGATCAGGACGGCGTCGGTCACGTAGGGGGAGAACTTCAGCTCGTTCTCGAACTCGCTCGGGGTGATGTTCTTGCCGCCGGCCGTGATGATGATGTCCTTCATCCGGTCGGTGATCCGGAAGAAGCCGTCGGCGTCGACCGCGCCGACGTCGCCGGTGTGCAGCCAGCCCTCGGCATCGACGGTCTCGGCGGTCTTCTCGGGCTGGTTCAGGTAACCCATGAAGACGTTCGGCCCGCGGATCAGCAGCTCGCCGGTGGCCTCGTCGACCTTGACCTCGTTGAAGTAGCAGGCCTTGCCGATCGAGCCGGGCTTGATGCGGTCCCAGGGCATCCAGGTGGACGCGCCGCAGGACTCGGTCTGCCCCCAGACCTCGAGCATCGGCAGCCCGAGCGCCATGTACCAGCGCACCAGCTCGGGCGAGATCGGCGCGGCGCCGGTCAGCAGGTAGCGGGCGCGGTGGATGCCGATCAGCTTGCGCACGTTGTCCAGCGCGATCAGCCGGGCGATGCGGAACTTGAACTTCTGCATCGCGCTGACCGGCCGTCCCTCGATGACCGCATCGGCGATCGAGCGGCCGACACCGATCGACCAGGCATAGGCGGCCTGCTGCACCTTGCCGGATTCGGCCACGCCGATCATCACGGCCGAGTAGAACTTCTCCCAGATGCGGGGCACCGCGGTGAACAGGGTGGGGGCGATCTCGCGGACGTTCTCGGGGACGGTCTCCGGGTTCTCGACGAAGTTGAGCACCGTGCCGCTGTAGATGCCGATGAAGGCGCCACCGAGCCGCTCGGCGACGTGGCACAGCGGCAGGAAGCACATCCGCTCGTCGGTGTGGTCGCCGCGGGCGATGCGGTTGTAGCCGCGCACGGTGTAGACCAGCCCGCGGTGCGAGTGCATCGCGCCCTTCGGGCGCCCGGTGGTGCCCGACGTGTAGATGAGGATGGCGAGATCCTCGGGACCGCGGGACTCGAGCCGCTGCTCGAACAGGCCGGGATGCGAGGCATCGTGCTGGCGGCCGAGGTCGCGCAGGGCGGACAGGCTGATCACGCCGGGATCGGACAGGTCGCGCAGGCCGTCCATGTCCATCACCACGATCCGGCGCAGCAGCGGCAGGTGTTCGCGCGCCTCGATCGCCTTGTCGAGCTGCTCGTCGTCCTCGACGAACAGCACGACGGTGCGCGAGTCCTCGGACAGGTACTGGACCTGGCTGGCGGAGTCGGTCGGGTAGATGCCGTTGGAGACGCCGCCGGCGCTGAGCACGGCGAGGTCGGCGAGCACCCATTCGACGCGGGTGTTGGCGAGGATGGAGGCGGTCTCGCCGGGCTGCATGCCGAGGGCGGCCAGACCCATCGCGATCTCGCGCACCGCCTCGCCGCACTGCGTCCAGGTCCAGGCGCGCCAGATGCCGAGGTCCTTCTCGCGCATCAGCGTGCGGGGGCCGCGTTCGGCGACGCCGTTCCAGAAGATCCGGTGGATGGTCTCGCCGGCGATGGCCAGCTCCGGACCGGGCTCGATCGAGGAGAGATCCCAGAGGTTGCTCATCGCCAGGTCTTCTTCTTCTTCCAGCGGCGCTCGCCGCGGGCGCCTTCTTCCTTCATGCCGAGGTAGAACTCCTTGATGTCGTCCTTCTCGCGCAGGGCGGCACAGGTGTCCTCCATCACGATCCGGCCGTTCTCCAGCACGTAGCCGAAGTCGGCGGCGTTCAGCGCCATGTTCGCGTTCTGCTCGACCAGCAGCATCGAAGTGCCGCGCTCGCGGTTGATGCGCACGACGATCTCGAAGATCTCCTTGGTCAGGCGCGGCGACAGCCCGAGGCTCGGCTCGTCGAGCAGGATCAGCTCGGGCGCGGCCATGATCGCGCGCGAGATGGCGAGCATCTGCTGCTGGCCGCCCGAGAGCAGGCCGGCATCCTGCGCGGCCCGCTCCTTGAGGATCGGGAAGTAGCCGTAGACGGTCTCGATGTCGCGGGCGACCTGGTCGCGGTCGCGGCGCGTGTACGCGCCCATCAGCAGGTTGTCGCGCACCGACAGCAGCGGGAACACCTCGCGGCCCTCGGGCACGTGCGACAGGCCGCGCTGCACGATCGTCGCCGGGTCGCGGGCGGTGATCGGTTCGCCCTTGAACTCGATCGAGCCGCGGCGCGGGTCGATGATCCCGGAGATGGTCTTGAGGATGGTGGTCTTGCCCGCGCCGTTGGAGCCGAGCACGGTGGCGATCTCGCCGCGCGCGACCTCGAGGCTCACGCCGCGGATCGCCCGGATCGGGCCGTAGGCGCTCTCGACGTTGGCGAGCTTGAGGATCGGGGCGCCGGTGCTCATGCGCGCGTCCTGTCGAACGGCTCGGCCCGGCGCAGGAACGACATGTCCTCGACGGCGCCCAGGTAGGCCTCGATCACGCGCGGGTCGGACTGGACCTCGCGCGGCGTGCCGATGGCGAGCGGCTCGCCCTGCGCCATCGCGAGCACCCTGTCCGACACCCGCGAGACGAGGGTCATGTCGTGCTCGACCATCAGCACCGTGATGCCGAGGTCGTGCTTGATGTCCTGGATCCAGAAGGCCATGTCGTCGGTCTCCTCGACGTTCAGGCCCGACGAGGGCTCGTCCAGGAGCAGCAGCTTGGGCTTGGTGCACAGGGCACGCGCCAGCTCCACGACCTTGCGCACGCCGTAGGGCAGGCCGGCGACCAGCGAGTCGCGGTGGTGCTGCAGGCCGAGGAAGTCGATGACGCGCTCGGCCTCCTCGCGCGCCTCGCACTCGGCACGGCGCGCGGCGGGCGTGAACAGCAGCTCGCTCCAGAAGCCGGTCTTGCGGTGCACGTGGTGGCCGATCAGCATGTTCTGCAGCACGGTCGCGTACTCGAACAGCTCGATGTTCTGGAACGTGCGCGCGATGCCCAGCTCGGCGACGCGGTAGGGCGGCACCTCGGACAGCCGGTGCCCCTCGAAGTCGATGGTGCCGGCGGTGGGCGTGTAGATGCGGCTGATCAGGTTGAAGACGGTGGTCTTGCCGGCGCCGTTGGGGCCGATGATCGTGAAGACCTCGCCGCGACCGACGTCGAAGCTGACCTTGTTGACCGCAAGCACGCCGCCGAAGCGAACCTGCAGGTCGCGGGCCGAGAGCAGCGGGGTGTCGCTCATTTGAGGCGGTCCGACTTGGCGAAGGCCTTCTGCCGCTTGAACATGCCCTTGCGGTAGAAGGGGAACAGCTGGAACCAGGTGCGCACCTTCAGCCACCGGCCGTACAGGCCCATCGGCTCGAAGAGGACGAAGGCGACCAGCACGACGCCGTAGACGACGGCCTGCAGGCCCGCGGCCTGGCCGATCGACTCCGGGAGCCAGTCCTTGCCGATGGCGATGAGCTGCGGCATGGTGATCAGGAAGATGGCGCCGAGGAAGGCGCCGTGCACGAAGCCCAGGCCGCCCACCACCACCAGCAGCAGCAGGTCGACCGACTGCACGAGGCTGAACTGGTCGGGGGACAGGAAGCGCAGCTTGTGCGCGTAGAGCGCGCCGGCGACGCCGGCGAGCGCCGCGGAGATCGCGAACGACAGGCCCTTGTAGTAGGCCAGGTTGATGCCCATGCTCTGCGCCGAGATCTCGGAATCCCGGATCGCGACGAAGGCCCGGCCGGTCGGCGAGCGCAGCAGGTTCAGCACGCCGAGCGTCACCAGCACGCACAGCACCAGGCACAGGTAGTAGAACGAGGCGTCGTCGTCGAGCTTCCAGCCGAAGATGTCGGGTGCCTTCACGTGCAGGCCGGCGTTGCCGCCGGTGACGCCTTCCCAGCGCGCGAACACCTCTTCGACGATGAAGCCGAAGGCGAGGGTCGCGATGCCGAGATAGATGCCCTTGACCCGCAGCGCCGGCACGCCGACCACCACGCCGGTACCGGCCGACAGCACCATCGCGGCGACCAGCGCCAGCGGGAACGGCCAGCCGTGGTTGGTCAGGTAGGCCTGCGTGTAGGCGCCGACGCCGAGAAAGGCGGCATGGCCGATCGAGACCTGGCCGGTGAAGCCGGCGAGCAGCATCAGGCCGAGCCCGACGATGGAGTAGATGAGCACGAAGGAGAGCTGCGCGAGCCAGTACTCGGGCAAGGCCCAGGGGGCGAGCACCAGCGCGGCCCCCAGCACGCCGTACCAGAACTTCTGGCCGCCGTGCTTGGCGAGCGCGATGTCGTCCGCGTAGGAGGTCTTGAAGAGGAAGCGCATCGGCTTGTTTTAGACCTTCTTGCGGAGCTTCTCGCCGAACAGGCCGTTCGGCTTGAACCACAGCATCGCCAGCACCACGATGTAGGGCGCGATGTCCTTGAACCCGGTGGGCAGGTAGAAGCCGGCCAGCGACTCGACCACCCCGATGATCAGGCCGCCGACGATCGCACCGGGCAGGCTGCCGAAGCCGCCGACCACCGCGGCCGGGAACGCCTTCAGGCCGATGAAGCCCATGTTCACGTGCACGAAGGTGATCGGTGCGAGCAGCAGGCCGGCGACTGCGGCGACCGCCGCGGCGAGCGCCCACACGAGCCCGTTCAGGCGCTTGACGGGGATGCCCATGTAGTAGGCGGCGAGCTGGTTCTGCGACGAGGCCTGCATGGCGATGCCGACCGTCGAGTAGCGGAAGACCGCGTACAGGATCGCGCAGAGCAGGGCAGTCGAGCCGATGACGACCACCTGCTCGACCGACAGCAGCAGGCCGCCGGCGTTGAGCACGACG
>RPRK01000198.1 GCA_003818495.1 Burkholderiales bacterium | reverse complement strand
GCGGGCAGCGCGGCCATCGACCCCGAGTTCACGTACGGCGGATTGCAGACCACGAGATCGAAGCGTTCGCCGGCCGCGGCGGCCCAGAGGTCACCCTGGCGCAGGGTCACCCGGTCCCCGACATCGTGGAGCGCGACGTTCTCGGCGGCGAGCGCGAGCGCATCGGCCGAAAGATCGGTACCGAGCACCTCGGCGACGGCGAAGCGGCGGGCCGCGAGGATCGCGAGACTGCCCCCGCCGGTGCACAGGTCGAGCACCCGGCCGACGGGCTCGCCGTCGTCGAGCCAGGGCGACAGCGCGTCGGTATCGAGGAGTTCGGCGATCGGCGAGCGCGGCACCAGGGCGCGGGGGTCCGACAGGAAGCGCACGCCCCGCAGCCAGGCTTCGCCGGTGAGATAGGCGGCGGGCAGGCGTTCGGTGCAGCGGCGTTCGACGAGCGCGATCGCGGCGCCGATCTCGCCGGGCGCGAGCCTCGCGTCGAGCACCGGCTCGAGCCGGTCGAGCGGCAGCCGCAGCGACCACAGCAGCAGCCATGCGGCCTCGTCCCAGGCGTCGGCGGTGCCGTGTCCGAAGTCGATCGCCGCGGCCTGCATGCGTGACACCGACCAGCGCAGCACGTCGCGCACGGTGAGGAGCGCGGCGCGGGCCTCGGCGGCGCTGGGCTCGGGACGTTCGAAGCGTGGCGCGCTCACGGCTACCTGCCGTCGGCCGCGGGGGGCAGGAGCGCCTCGAGCGTGCGTCGGTAGACGTTCTTCATCGGCTGCAGCCAGGCGACGGCGATGTTCTCGTTGCTCTTGTGGATGGTCGCGTTCGGCGGTCCGAACTCGATGACTTCGCGGCAGATCGACGCGATGAATCGGCCGTCCGAGGTGCCGCCGGTGGTGGACAGTTCGGTCTCCACGCCCATCTCGGCCCGGATGGCGCCGGCCAGTGCCTCGGACAGCGCGCCGCGCGGCGTGAGGAAGGGCAGGCCCGAGACGGTCCAGTCCAGCGTGTGCTCGACGCCGTGGGCCTCGAGGATCGCGTGCACCCGAGCCTTGAGTCCGTCGACGGTGCTCGCCGTCGAGAACCGGAAGTTGAAGTCGACCACCGCCTCGCCGGGAATGACGTTGGTCGCGCCCGTTCCGGCACTGAAGTTCGAGACCTGCCAGGTGGTCGGCGGGAAGTACTCGTTGCCGTCGTCCCAGCGCTCCGCGGCGAGGGCGGCCAGTGCGGGGGCGAACACATGGATCGGATTGCGGGCCAGGTGCGGATAGGCGACGTGCCCCTGCACGCCGCGTACGGTCAGTCGGCCCGACAGCGAGCCGCGGCGCCCGTTCTTGACCATGTCGCCCAGCACCTTGACCGAGGTCGGCTCGCCGACGATGCAGTAGTCGAAGGACTGGCCGCGCGCGCGAAGCGCCTCGACGACCCGGGTGGTGCCGTCCACGGCCGGGCCTTCCTCGTCGGAGGTCAGCAGCACGGCGATCGAACCGGCATGGGCGGGCCGGGCGGCGACGAACTCCTCGATGGCGACGACGATGCCGGCGATCGACGCCTTCATGTCCGAGGCGCCGCGGCCGTACAGCGCGCCGTCGCGCTCGGTCGGCTCGAACGGATCGGCGTGCCACCACTGGCGCGGGCCGGCGGGAACCACGTCGGTGTGACCGGCGAACACGAGCGTCGGTCCGGGCGCGGAGCCGCGGCGCACCGCCCACAGGTTGTCGACCTCGCCGAACCGCATCGGTTCGAGATCGAAGCCGAGCGGGGCGAGACGTGCGGCGATCGCCTCCTGGCAGCCCGCGTCGGCCGGCGTGACCGAACGGCGGCGGATCAGGTCTTCGAGCAGGAGGCGAACCGGGCAGGAGGTCATGGGAGGTGTCGGGTCGGGCGCCCCGACGGCCGGCGAAGCGGGCCGTCTCCGGTCCGCATCGCCCGCACCGCCGCTGCGGCCTTCAGGACGCCGGAGCCGGTGGCTCGGCGAACAGGTTTCGGTAGATCGGCTCCGAGAAGCCGACGACGATGCGATCGCCCGCCTCGAGCACCGGCCGCTTGACCAGCGTCGGGTTCGCGAGCATGAGCTCCGAGGCGCTGGACTGGTCCACGACGCAGGCGCGACGGGTCGCGTCGAGCTGGCGCCAGCTCAGGCCGCGCTTGTTGAGGAGCGCGTCCCACGGCAGGTGGCCCATCCAGCGCGACAGCAGCGCGGCATCCAGACCGTCGGCCCGGAAGTCGTGGAAGCGGAAGGCCACGCCCTGTGCCCGCAGCCACGAGCGGGCCTTGCGGACCTGGTCGCAGCTGTCGATGCCGTAGACGACCACGCCCTCGTCCATCAGATGTTCAGCATGAACTCGGAGAAGGTCGGGCCTTCGGACGGCTTCTTGTCCGCGGGTGCGTTCGCCTCGACGTTCGACGGCAGCGGCGCGGACTGCGGCGCCGTGACATCCTCGGTGTTCTCGAGCAGCCAGAGCAGGTTGGTCGGCGAGTCGGACTGGGCGAGCGCGTCTTCCTTGCTGACCCGCTTGCTGCGGACCAGCTCGACCAGTGCGCGCTCGAAGGTCTGAGAGCCCGGCGCCATGCTCTTCTCCATCGCCTCCTTGATCTCGGACAGGCGGCCCTGCTCGATCAGCTCGGAGATGAAGGTGGTGTTCAGCAGGATCTCGACCGCGGGCACCCGACCGCCGCCGCTCGATCGGATCAGTCGCTGCGAGACCACGGCCTTGAGCGTGGTCGAGAGGTCCGACAGCAGGACCCGCCGGTTCTCGGGCGTGTAGAAGCTGACGATCCGGTTCAGCGCGTGCGCGGCATTGTTGGCGTGCAGCGTGGACAGCACCAGGTGACCCGACTGCGCGTAGGCGATCGCGGCGCTCATGGTCTCGACGTCGCGGATCTCGCCGATCATCAGGCAGTCGGGGGCCTGGCGCAGCGCGTTGCGCAGCGCGACCTCGTACGAGACCGCATCGGTGCCGACCTGGCGCTGGTTCACCACCGAGCGCTTGTGCCGGAAGGTGTATTCGATCGGGTCCTCGATCGTGAGGATGTGGCCGCTGCGGTGCTGGTTGCGGTAGTCGAGCACCGAGGCGAGCGTCGTGGTCTTGCCCGAACCGGTGGAACCCACGACCAGCAGCAGGCCGCGCTTCTCCATGATCAGCTCGGAGAGGATCGGCGGCAGGTGCAGCGACTCGAACTGAGGGACGTCGCCGGGGATGTAGCGCACGACCGCGGCGGTGGTGCCGCGCTGCCGGAACAGGGAGAACCGGAAGCTGCCGACGTTGCGCAGCCCGTAGCCCATGTTGAGCTCGCTCTCGTGCTCGAACGTCGCCCACTGCTTGTCCGTCAGCACCTCGCGCAGCAGCGCGTCGACCGAGGCCGGGTCGAGGCGCTGCTGGTTGATCGGCACCGTGGTGCCGTTGATCTTGATCTGCACCGCCGTCCCGGCCGCGATGAACAGGTCAGACGCCTTCTTCTCGGCCATCAGGGCCAGCAGACGTTCCATCGCCATTCGTCGTCGCCTCGTCGGTGAGCGGGTGCGTCGCGGCTCAGTCGCCGCGCAGCAGCTCGTTGATGCCGGTCTTGGCCCGCGTCTGCGCATCGACGCGCTTGACGATGACCGCGCAATACAGGCTGTACTTGCCGTCGGCCGACGGCAGCGAGCCGGAGACGACGACCGAACCCGCCGGCACGCGGCCGTAGGTGACCTCGCCGGTCGCCCGGTCGTAGATCTTCGTGCTCTGGCCGATGTACACGCCCATCGACAGCACCGAGTTCTCCTCGACGATCACGCCCTCGACGACTTCGGAGCGGGCGCCGATGAAGCAGTTGTCCTCGATGATCGTCGGATTCGCCTGCAGCGGCTCGAGCACGCCGCCGATGCCGACTCCGCCGGACAGGTGGACGTTCTTGCCGATCTGCGCGCAGGAACCGACGGTGGCCCAGGTGTCGACCATCGTGCCTTCGTCGACGTAGGCACCGATGTTGACGTACGAGGGCATCAGCACGACGTTGCGCCCGATGAAGCTGCCCCGACGGGCGACCGCCGGCGGCACCACGCGAAAGCCGCCCGCCGCGAAGTCCTTCGGGCTCCAGCCCTCGAACTTGGTCGGTACCTTGTCGTAGAACTGCAGGGCGCCCGACTGCATCGGGGCGTTGTCCTCGAGGCGGAACGACAGCAGCACCGCCTTCTTGATCCACTGGTGGACCGTCCAGGCGCCCGCGACCTTCTCGGCGACTCGCAGCCTGCCGGCGTTGAGCTCGGCGATGACGTGGCCGACGGCTTCGCGGACGGGCGTGGGCGCGGATGCGGGGGACAGCTCGGTACGCTGGTCCCACGCCTGTTCGATCGTGCTCTGGAGGGCGGTCATCGGTGAATGGTCAGGATGCGGTTCGGGTGGCGAAGCTTCGGATGCGCTCGGCGGCTTCGACGCAGGCGTCGAGGCCGTCGACGAGCGCGAGGCGCACGAATCCGGCTCCGGGGTTGCGGCCGGGGCCGCCTCGGGCGAGGAAGCTGCCCGGCAGGACCAGCACATTATATTGGGCGTACAGGTCGCGGGCGAACGCGGCATCGTCGCCACCGGGGACGCCCGCCCACAGGAAGAAGCCGCCTTCGGGGGCCGAGACCCGCAGCGGGCCGTCCAGCCTGGGCAGCACCGCGTCGAACTTCTCGCGGTACAGGCGCCGGTTCTCGACCACATGCGCCTCGTCGGTCCAGGCCGCGAGGGAGGCGGCCTGGACGGTGGCGCTCATCGCGCCGCCGTTGTACGAGCGCAGGAGCAGGAAGCGGGCGATCAGCGCCGCATCGCCGGCGACGAAGCCCGACCGGAGCCCGGGCACGCTCGAGCGCTTCGACAGGCTCGAGAACACCAGCAGCCGGGGAAATCCGGTGTGACCGAGCGCGTGGGCGGCCTGGAGCGCCCCTTCGGGCGGCGCCGCGTCGTCGGGGTAGATCTCCGAGTAGCACTCGTCGGCGGCGATGACGAATCCGTGCCGTGCAGAGAGCTCGAAGAGCCGTCCCCACTGCGCGCGAGACGTCACCGAGCCGGTGGGATTGCCGGGCGAGCAGACGTAGACGAGCTGCACGCGCGCCCAGGTCTCGGGCGGCACCGTGTCCCAATCGGGCGCGAACCCGCCCGCGACCGGATCGACATAGACCGGTTCGGCCCCCGCGAGCAGCGCCGCCCCTTCGTACACCTGGTAGCAGGGGTTCGGCAGCAGGACCACCGGCCGGGCGGCGCCCGCGCGGGCGTCGACGACCAGCTGCGCGATGGCGAACAGCGCCTCCTTCGAGCCGTTGACCGGCAGCACCTGCGTCGCGGCGTCGACGCGAGGCAGCCCGTAGCGGCGCTCGAGCCAGCCGGCGATCGCTCGGCGCAGCGGCTCGCCGCCCGCGGTCGGCGGGTACGAGGACAGCCCGTCGAGGGCCGCCACCATGGCCTCGCGCACGCAGGCGGGCGCCCGATGCTTGGGCTCGCCGATCGACATCGAGATCGGGCGCAGCGCCGGCTCCGGCTCGATGCCGCGCAGCAAGGCCCGCAGCCGCTCGAACGGATACGGTTGGAGTTCGTCAAGAATTCGGTTCAAGATTCACTCGTAACAGTATGATCTGAAACGACTTAGCAGGTCCGGAATCAGCCGCGCGTGCTCGATTCGGCCGGGAAGGCGCCGAGATCGACGCGCGGTTCGGGCTTCCAGCCGCGCTTGCGGTGCTCGGCGACGACGGTCGTGAAGATGCCGCCGCGCACGTACCAGCGGGCCGTGAGGCGCATGAAGCGCGGCCGGGTCGCGGCGACCATCTCGTCCAGGATCCGGTTCGTGACGGCCTCGTGGAACACGCCTTCGTCCCGGAACGACCACATGTAGAGCTTGAGCGCCTTGAGCTCGAGATTCTTCCGGTCCGGCACGTAGTCGATCACCAGCGTGGCGAAGTCGGGCTGACCGGTCAGCGGGCACAGGCAGGTGAACTCAGGTACCTCGATGTGGACGAGGTAGTCCCGGCCGGGCGCCGGGTTGGGGAACGTCTCGAGTCGGGTGGATGGGGCGCTGGGCATCGGGGTTCTCCGCGTCGGGCCGCGCCCCGCGCCGTGCTGGGCGCGCTCGGCGAGGCCGAAAAAAAGGGCCCGTTCGGGCCGTGTTCCAAGGGTGCGCGGCGCCCTGGGGGGCCGCCCCGGGCGGGGCCGGCTCGGGCGGGGCGCCGAAACTGCGGTGCTATTATAGGCGCGGCCCGACGAGGGGTCGCCCGCCATGGATGCCGCCCCCGCAGCGTGCGTCCGTCACCGTCTCCGACGATCCGATCGCCCCCGCCCGCGCGGGGCTGACAGAGCATTGTCCCGTGCGTCTGAAACAGCTCAAGCTCGCCGGCTTCAAGTCATTCGTCGATCCGACGGCGTTCGAGGTGCCGAGCCAGCTGGTCGGCGTCGTCGGACCGAACGGATGCGGCAAGTCGAACATCATGGATGCCGTGCGTTGGGTGCTCGGCGAGTCCAGGGCATCCGAGCTGCGTGGCGAGTCGATGCAGGACGTGATCTTCAACGGCTCGTCCGATCGCAAGCCGTCGGTGCGCGCCAGCGTCGAGCTGATCTTCGACAACGCCTCGTCGCGCCTCGGTGGAGCCTGGGCCGGCTATGCCGAGATCTCGGTCAAGCGGGTGCTGACCCGCGACGGGCAGTCGAGCTACCTGATCAACAACCAGATCGTGCGCCGCAAGGACGTCCACGACATGTTCCTCGGCACCGGTCTCGGCCCGCGTGCCTACGCGATCATCGGCCAAGGCACGGTGTCCCGGATCATCGAGGCCAAGCCCGAGGACCTGCGGGTCTTCCTCGAGGAGGCCGCGGGCGTCTCCAAGTACAAGGAGCGGCGTCGCGAGACCGAGAACCGCCTGTCGGACACCCGGGAGAACCTGACCCGGGTCGAGGACATCGTCCGCGAGCTCGGGGCCCAGATCGAGAAGCTCGAGCGTCAGGCCGAGGTCGCCCAGGCCTATCGGGATCTGGAGGCCGAGCGCGAGAGCAAGCAGCAGATGCTCTGGATCGTCCGGCGCGACGAGGCCGCCGCCGACCAGACCAAGGTCGCCCTCCAGGTGGCCCAGGTCACCAACGAGATCGAGTCCGAGCTCGCTCGGCAGCGCTCGGTCGAGGCCCGGCTCGAGGAGACGCGCGCCGCCCATTACGCGGCGAGCGACGCAGTCCACGCGGCTCAGGGTGCGTACTACGAAGCCAACGGCGAGGTCACGCGCCTCGAGGGTCAGATCCGCTTCGTCGCCGACTCGCAGACCCAGTTGCGCGAGCGGCTGGCCGGCCTGCAGGCCCAGGTCGACGCGGCCCGCGGCCGGGACGTCCAGGCCGCCGAGGCGCTCGCCCGCAGCGACGAGGAACTGGCCGCGGCCGAGGAGCGCCAGGCGGTGCTCGCCCAGCGGCTCGACGATGCCAACGCCGAGTTGCCGGCGCTCGAGGACGCGCTGCGCGACGCCCGGACCGAGCTCGATGCGGCCCGCACCCGCGCGGCCGAGACCTCGCAGGCGATCCAGGTCGCGGCGACCCGGCAGCGCGGGCTGGAGGAGGCGCTGCGGGGGCTCGAGGATCGCGAGGCGCGCCTGCGCGACGCGCTCGAGCGGCTCGGCGAAGCCCCGCAGGCCCAGCTCGACGCGCTGCGCGAGCAGCTCGCCGAGGCGGAGGCGGTGGAGGAGGCGGCCGGAGAGCGGGCCGCCGAGGGGGAGGTCCGATGGGGCGAGCTCGACGGTCGCCGCGGGCCGGCCCAGGAGGCGCTCCGGGAGGCCTTGGCCAAGGCCTCGCAGGTCGACGCGCGGATCGCGGCGCTGCGCCAGATCCAGGAGCGGGTTCGGACCTCGGGGAAGACGGCCCCCTGGCTCCAGAAGCACGGCCTGGAGGGCATGAAGCGGCTCTGGCAGCGCCTGCGGATCGAACCCGGCTGGGAGACCGCGATCGAGTCGGTGCTCCGCGAGCGCGTGCAGTCGCTCGAAGTCACGCGCCTCGAGTCGCTGTCGGGCCTGCTCGCCGAGCAGCCGCCCGCGAAGGTCGGCTTCTACGCCGCCGGCGACGCGCCGGCCTCGGGCGGCGCACCCGCGCCGGTCGGGCTGGCGCCGCTCGCGGTGCAGGTCCACACCACCGATCCACAGATCCGCGCGCTGCTCGACGAGTGGCTGCACGGGAGCTTCTGTGCCGAATCGCCTCAGCAGGCCGTCGCCGAGCGTGGCCGGCTGCCGGCCGGCGGGCAGTTCGTGCTGCGTTCGGGGCACGCGGTCGGACGCTTCGGCGTGCAGCTCTACGCGCTCGATTCCGAGCAGGACGGTGTGCTCGCCCGCCAGCAGGAGCTGGACAACCTGACCCGCGAGCACCGGGCCTTCGAGCTGATCGCCGATGACGCCCGTGCCGGGGCGGCGCGCGCCGAGGCGGCTGCATCGGAGGCCAGGGGGCGGCTCTCGGCCGATCGCGACGCCCTCCAGCAGGCCGTGCGGCGGGCTGCGGCCCTTCGGATCGACACCGAGCGGTGCGCCCAGCAGGTCCAGCGGGCAAGTGCCGACCGGGCCCGCCTCGAGGCGGAGCTGGCCGAACTCTCCGGGCAGCTCGCCGAGCGCGAGACGGCCATCGCCGAGGAGGGCGCGCGCTTCGAGGCACTCGACCTCGAGCTCGCCGACCGGCAGGAGGCGGCCGAACTCGAGCGAACCCGCTGGGAGGACGCCGATGCCGCGCTCGGCCAGGCGCGCGAGGGACTGCGCGGACTCGAGCGGGACGAACGCGAGGCCGCCTTCTCGGTGCGCGAGATCGAGGCCCGCCGGCAGTCGTTGCGCGAGCAGATCGCCCAGGCCCGACAGAGCATCGAGCAGGGCCTG
>RPRK01000197.1 GCA_003818495.1 Burkholderiales bacterium | reverse complement strand
GAGCGCAGCGGGCTGCCGGCTGCCGGCTCCCGGCTCCCGGCTCCCGGCTCCCGGCTCCGGGCGGGCTCAGCGCGTGCCGCGCGCGCTCCCGGCCGCCCCCGAGGCCGCCGCGCGGCGGGTGGTGTCCACCAGTTCCTGCATCAGCGCCAGCTCGCGGTCGGCGCTGCGTTCGATGCCGCTGCGCACCGAGGCCAGCCGCTTCTCCAGCGCCGTGAGGCGCTGCAGCGTGGCCTCGAGCTCGGCATCGAAGGCGACGTCGGCCGGGGTGCGGCCCGTACGGGCCGGTGCCGCGCGGGGTGCGGCGAGCACGAGCCGGTCGCGCGGCGCGGGCCGCGTGGCGGGCGGTGCGGCAGCGGTCCTGGCAGGGGCAGGGGCAGCGGCAGGCGTAGGGGCAGGGGCAGGGGCAACGGCCGTGGCTCGCGGGCGTGCTTCGCCCGTCGGCTGCGGCGGCTGCGCCTGCCTCGACGACGCGGCACTCGCGACCGCCTCCGGCGCGAAGGCGGCGACCACCGCGCGGGCCTCGGCCTGATCGATGGCGAGCACCGTCGCCTCGGACGGCACCTGCAGCAGGGCGCCGGTGATCGGCCGCGGCGGGCGCCCGATGAACGAGGCCCGGTTCGCCCGCCACAGCGCGGCCGCCGACTGCTCGATCGTGGCACCGGGCGGACGCAGCGCGCGGGCCAGGGAGTCGAGGTCGGCACCGTCGGCGACGGTGATCGCGTCGGGTCGGGCCTGGGGGGCGATCGGCGTGGCGAGCGGGTCGGCGGGGCCCGTGCCGGGTGCAGCCCCGTTCTCGCGCGCGGTCGGCGCCGCGGCGCCCGTCCGGGCGGCGGCCTGCGGATCGGGTGCCGTCGCGGACGCCGTCGCGCCCGGCGCGCCTGCGGGCGCCGACGCGCCGTCGCGCGTCGCCACCTCGCGACGGGCCACCGGCGCCGCCTCCCGGACGTTGGCCCCCGCCGACGTCGGCAGGTTCACGCCCTCGACCGTCCGCGGCGCGACCGCGCCACGGGCCAGCGGCTCGCTGCCGCGCACGTTGACGCGGTCGGCGGGCTCCGCGGAGCCGAGGTTCAGGCGATACAGGCGTCGCATGCCTGCGTCGGCCTCGAGCAGCAGGACAAGTTCGGCACTGCCCACCGGCGTGTCGCTGTCGATGCGCACGAAGCGTTGCCCGTCGGGCTCGGTCACGACCCGTACCGTCGCGGCTGCCAGCGCCGGGTCCCGCACGAAGCCCAGCCGCTCGTAGGCCGCCGGCGACGCGAGTCGCACCGTCGGCATCGTGGTGTCGCCGGCGGTCGCACGCGGCAACGCCACGACCGCGCGAAGCGGCTCGTTGCGCACCGACTGTGCGGTCAGCGTGCCGAGCGTCGCCGCCTGCGAGGGCATCGCGGCAAGCGTCGCGACGAGCAGCAGCGCCCGGACCAGCGTGCGCGGCGTGCAGGGTGTCGGCGTCGGCGTGGGCCGCGTCGGAGCCATCGGGGCGGGAGTCTCTCGGTGCGCTGCGGCCGCGTCGCGGAGCGTGGACGGGCGAGCGAGCAGCTTACCCGTTCGGGTCATCACCGGGGCATCGGCCTTGCCTGCCGTGGCGTCGAGCCGACCGTATGCGGAGCCGCCGTGACAGTGCTTCACCCGAGACGCAGCGCCCGAGCCCGGCTCGTGTTCCCGATGCTCGCGATCGCGCTGGCGGCCTGCGACCCGCGCGAGCCGCCGCGCCCACCGATGCCCAAGACGCCGTTGCCGCGTTCGCAGGCGATGCCGCCCGCTCAGGCCGGTCCCGAAGCCGGTGCGGTCGCGGCCGCGGGCTCGCCGATGCGCGGCAGCAGCGTCGCGGCGACGAGCGCCGTCAGCGCCACGCCGGCCAGTGCGACGAACACCGACGTGAAGCCTCCGCCCGCATGCAGGGTGGACACCAGCGTGACCGCCCCCGCGCTGCCGAGGAAGCTCGCGACATAGCGCAGACCGTAGGCGCGCGCGCGCCAGCGGTCGCTGGTGTAGCGCGCGACCATCGCGTCGTTGATGGGGATCTGGCCGAACACGAAGAACATGATGCCGATCGCGGCGGCCACCAGGCCCCAGCCGCTGCCGGTGGTGGCCAGCAGGAACAGCGGGGCCTGCAGCGCGACGACCGCGATCAGCGCGGAGCGCAGGCTCACGCGATCGATCAGCGAGCCCACCAGCAGCTGCGCCATCGCCGCGACGAGGTAGACGACGGCGATGATCGCGCCGATCGCACCGAGCCCCATGTCGCCGGCGAGCACGGCGCGCAGGCGCTCGTCGAACAGCTTGGGCATCGACACCGTGGTGGCGTGGAACAGCAGGCCGTTGCAGACCACCGCGACGAGGAACACGATCACCAGCCGCTTCATCACCTCGGGCGGCACCTTCACGCTCGCCGCCTTCTTCGAGCCGGCGGCGTTGGTCGCGCCCCGGCTCGCGGCGAGGTAGACGAAGCCCATCGCCATCGTCGCGACGCCGGGCAGCACGAACGCGGCGCGCCAGCCGACGTACTGCACGATCAGTCCGGTCACCAGCGCGGCGACGCCGAGCCCGAGGTTGCCCCACACGCCGTTGACGCCGAGGGTCCAGCCCAGGCGCGGGCTGCCGATGGTGAGCATCGCGATCCCCACCGGGTGGTAGATCGCCGCGAAGGCGCCGATCAGCGCGAGCGCGGCACCGAGCTGCCAGGCGCCCTGCGACAGGCCGGCGAGCACCGACGCGCCACCGATGCCGAAGAAGAACACCGCCATCATCCCGCGGCGGCTCCAGCGGTCGGCCAGCCAGCCCGCCGGCAGTGCACCGAGCCCGAAGATCGCGACCGCCGGCAGCGACAGCGGCAGCAGCTGCGCGAAGGTCAGGCCCCACTCCTGCGAGATCGCGAGGATCGCGGTCGGGAAGATCAGCATGAAGAAGTGGTCGAGCAGGTGCGCCAGATTCAGCAGCAGCGCGTGCCGGGGGGTGGGGGCCATGACGTGTCTCCATGCCGGCGGAGCCTGCGGCCCGCGCCCGGTCGGTACGGCCGATGATAGCCGTGGCGCAGCCGATCCGCCGGGCGCGTTCCGTGCGGCGCGTCCGGTGGCCCGCCGGCGTGGGGGGGCGATCCCGCGGGCGGGCCGGTGCCCCGCTACGATGCCGGGCATGCATCGATCCGTCCGCAGCCGCCCGCCGCTCCGCTCGCCGACCCGCCTGCTGCCTGGCTCGCCGAGCCGCTCACCGAGCCGCGCCGTGCCGGGCGTCCGTCTCGCTTCGTTGCGCGCTTCGTTCCCCGCTTCGTTCGTCGCTTCGTTCCCCGCCTCGTTCCCCGCTTCTGCGCTCCGTGCGCGATCCGCCATGTCCGCTGCCGCCATCGTCTCCATCGTCGCCGTCGCCCTGCTCGGCACCTCCGCCGCCCGGGCCGCCGATCGCGGTGCCGCCGACGCGGTGCCGGTCGGCGCCTTCCGCATCGACCGCACCGAGGTCACGGTCGCGCGCTTCGAGGCCTTCCTCCAGTCGGTCGGCCGGCGCAGCACGGCCGAGCGCGAGGGCGGCGGCTACGAATGGGGCGCCGGCTGGGAGCGCCGCGCGGGCTGGACCTTCCGGGCCCCCTCGGGCGCCGCCGCGCGCGCCGACGACCCGGCCGCCCACGTGAGCTGGTTCGAGGCGGCCGAGTTCTGCGCGTGGGCGGGCGGACGCCTGCCGAGCCGCGACGAATGGGCCGAGGCGGCCTACGTCGAGCGGCGCGCGCGTCCGCCCGCGCCCTTCGTCGCAGGCCGCAGCTATCCGTATCCGACCGGCGACACCGCGCAGGGCGCGAACCTGTCGGGTGCGGGCGACCGCTACGAGCGCCATGCCCCGGCCGGAGCCACCGCGGCCGGCGTCAACGGCCTGCACGAGATGGCCGGCAACCTCTGGGAGTGGCTCGCCGACGCGCAGGGCGACGACCGCCTGACCGCGGGCGGCTCCTGGTGGTACGGCGCCGCCCAGACCCAGGCCTCGGGCATGCAGTGGAAGCCCGCGCGATTCTTCGCGGTCTACGTGGGATTCCGCTGCGCCTATCCGCCCGGCTGACCCGCCTCTCGCCGCGCGTATCATCGCCCGCATCGGGGACCGCTCGGAGAGCGACCATGAATGCGCGCATCGACGACCAGGCCGCGCGCCGGGCCTACTACGACCGCATCGCCGGTCATTCGCTCAAGCCGCTGTGGGAGGTGCTGGCCGCGCTGGTCCCGGCAGAGCCCGCGACCGACGCCGTGCCCGCGCTGTGGCGCTGGGCCGACGTGCAGCCCTTCATCGCCGAGTCGGGCTCGCTGATCACCGCGCGCGAGGCCGAGCGGCGCGTGCTGATCCTCGAGAACCCGGGGCTCCCGGGGCAGTCGACCACGACCTCGACGATGTACGCCGGCCTGCAGCTGATCCTGCCCGGCGAGATCGCGCCGGCCCATCGGCACACGCAGTCGGCGCTCCGGTTCGTGGTCGACGGCGAGGGCGCGTACACCGCGGTCGACGGCGAGCGGGTCACGATGGCGCCCGGCGACTTCATCATCACGCCGATGTGGACGTGGCACGACCACGGCAACCCCGGCGACCAGCCGGTGACCTGGCTCGACGGCCTCGACATCGCGGTGGTGCGCATGCTCGGCGCCCAGTTCCGCGAGAACAACGGCCACGCGGCGCAGCCGGTGTCGCGCCCCGAGGGCGACGCGGCAGCGCGCTACGCGTCGAACATGCTGCCGGTCGACTACGCGCCGCGCAACGGCGTCACGCCGGTCTTCAGCTATCCGTACCGGCAGTCGCGCGCCGCGCTCGCCGCGATCGCCGACGGGCCGCGCCACCGCTGCCACGGCATCAAGATGCGGTACGTGAACCCCGCCACCGGCGGCGCCCCGATCGCCACCATCGGCGCGTTCCTGCAATGGCTGCCGGCCGGCTTCGCGGGCGCGCCCTACCGCAGCACCGACGGCACGGTCTTCACCGTCGTGGAGGGGTCGGCCCGCATCGAGCTCGACGACCGCTCGTTCGACGTCGGACCGAAGGACACCTTCGTGATCCCGTCGTGGTACCGGCACCGGCTGCACGCGCGCGAGGACACCGTGCTGTTCAGCTTCTCGGACCGGCCGATCCAGCAGGCGCTGCACCTGTGGCGCGAACACGAGGAGGCCTGACGTGCCGACGCTGTACACCTACTTCCGAAGCTCGGCGGCCTTCCGGGTGCGCTGCGCGCTGAACCACAAGGGCATCGGCTGGACGCCCGAGGTGGTCTGGCTGCTGACCGACGAGCAGCGCTCCGACGCCTACCGCGCGACGAATCCGCAGGCGCTGGTCCCCGCCTTCGTCGACGACGACGGCAGCCGGCTCGGGCAGTCGCTCGCGATCATCGAGTACCTCGACGAGACGCGTCCGGGGCCGAAGCTGCTGCCGGACGACCCGCTCGGCCGCGCCCGCGTGCGCTCGCTGTCGATGCTGATCGCCTGCGACATGCATCCGCTGAACAACCTGCGGATCCTGAAGTACCTGAAGCAGACGCTCGGCCAGTCGCAGGCCGACGCCGATGCCTGGGTCCGCCACTGGCTCGCCGAGGGATTCGCTGCCGTCGAGCGCGAGCTGGCCGACCCGCGCACCGGCCGCTACTGCCATGGCGACACCGTCACGATGGCCGACTGCTGCCTGGTGCCGCAGGTGTTCAGCGCGCAGCGGTTCAAGTGCCCGATGGACGCGTACCCGCTCACGATGCGCGTCTTCGACGCGCTGATGGCGCTGCCGGCCTTCGATGCCGCGCAGCCCTCGAAGCAGCCCGACGCGGCGCGCGCCGCATCGTGAGCGTCGGCTGCGGCCCGCGCGCCCCTCGCGGCCGCGGCCCGTGCCCCTGATCTCGCGGCGCGGGCCGCGCCCCTGAATTCGCGGCGCGGCCCGTCCCCCTGAACGCGCGGAGCGGCCCGCGCCGCATCGACCGCGCGTCGGCCGCCGATGCCCGGACGCCACGCATGCCGACGCGGACCGCGTGGCCCGGCGACTAAGCTGGGTCTCGACGAATCGCGCCCCGCTCCGACATGCCCTCGCCCAGCGTCCCCGCAGCCCAGCCCGTCCTGCTTCGCTCGGGAGTCCGTGCATGATCCGCCGCTGGTTCGCCGGCCTCGCGGGGCGCGTCGCGGCCGATGACGACACGCTCGAGCTGCGCGACGCCCGCCATGCCGATGCAGGGTCGGCCCTGCAGGTCGCACCCGAGGTCGCCGCCGCGCACTTCCTCGCCGACCCCGACCGGTTCGTCAGCGCGTCGATCGGCGAGGACGGCCCGCGATCCGGCGGGGCGGGGCCGCGCCGGTTCCGCAGCGAGGTCATCGTCGCGGGGCTGACGCTCGCGAGCGTGCGCAGCGGCACGCTGCACCTGGACGACGACGGCGAGTCGACCGCGGAGGTCGTCCACTACGAGGTCGCAGAGGCCTTCCGCGGCCGCGGCCTCGCGGTGCCGGCCGCGCGCTCGATCTTCCGGCACCTGCACACGCATCATCGCGTCACGCGGGTGCTGTTCGTCGCACCGGTGCTGCACCGACAGCGCGCGCCGTTCGAGGGGTTCGTCGCGCGGCTCGGCGCCGAGCCTTCCGGGCACTTCGCCGACGATCGCGGCGCGCCGCCCCTCTACGCCTGGTCGGCCGGCAAGGCGCTGGCCTGAGAACCCGTGGCTGAACCTGCCCACGGGTTCCGAGCACCTCGGATCCGCGGGCTCACTCGAAGCTCGCGCGGACCTCGCCGAAGGGCTCGAAGCGCGCGATCACCGTATCGCCGCGGGCGACGGCGTACTGCTTCGTGAAGCTGCCCGACATCACCTTCGAGCCTGCCTCGAGCGCGAGCCCGAATTCGGCCAGCTTGTTCGCGAGCCAGGCGACCGAGTTCAGCGGCCCGCCCATCACTTCGGCGCCGCTGGCGCGGTCGCGCAGCGTCTCGCCGAAATGCACCGCCACCGTGGCGCGCCCGAGCTCGAACGAGGGGTCGAAGCGCGTCGCCGCCCCGGTCACGAAAGCCTTTTGCTGGGCGTTGTCGGCCATCGCCAGCGGCAGGTCGCGAGAGAAGTCGCCGCGCACCTCGACGACCTCGAGCGCGGGCTCGATCGTCGCGATCGCGTGCGCCGCGTCGGCGGCGGTCACGCCCGGGCCGCGCAGCGTCGCGCCCAGGGTCACGCACAGCTCGTTCTCGATGCCCGGCGCGATCAGCGAGTCGAAGTCGAAGCGGTGGCCGCCGGGCCGGTGCCCCGAGCGCAGCAGCACGCCGAAGCAGGGCTCGGGGATGCCCCACTGCGCGCGCATCGCGTCCGAGGTGAGGCCGACCTTCCAGCCCACCTGGGCGTCGCCGTCGGCGATGCGCCGGCGCAGGATCGCCAGGTTGACCGCGTAGCCGTCGGCGGCCCCGAGCCGGCCGTACCAGTCGGCAGGCATGTGCTGGCCGCGGCGGATGCCCGCCCACAGCGTGTCGGCGGCGTGCTCGATGTCCATGCGTCGTCCTCCTGCACCGAGTCTAGCCGTGCCCGAAGGGGAGGGGGCACGGGATGTGCCCTGTGACGGGTTCGACTTCCGGAAAACTCGCGATGAACGAACAGAGCAGCCTGATCATCCCCGCCCTCTTCGGGATCACCGTCCTCCTGGTGCTGGGATTCGTGATCTGGACCGGCATCCGTGCCCGCCGCGCCAAGCGCGAGCATCGCCATTCCGTGAGCGAGCGGCAGGCGCGCGGCGAGATGCCGGAAACCTACGGCGGCCCGGACCCCCGCGGGTAAGGCCGGGGCGGCCTGCCCGACGGGCGCCTTCAGCCGACCAGGGCGGCCGAGAATTCCTCGGCCGAGAAGGCCTGCAGGTCGTCGATGCCTTCGCCCACCCCGATGAAGTAGACCGGGATCGGCCGGTCGCGACGCGTGTGCGCGAGCGCCACCAGCGCGCCGCCCTTCGCGGTGCCGTCGAGCTTGGTGACCACCAGCCCGGTCAGCTGCACCGCGTCGTCGAACGCCTTCACCTGCGCGAGCATGTTCTGCCCGGTGTTGCCGTCGAGGACCAGCAGCACCTCGTGCGGCGCGCCCGCCATCGCCTTCGCCGTGACGCGGCGGATCTTGCGCAGCTCGTCCATCAGGTGCGTCTGCGTCGGCAGCCGGCCCGCGGTGTCGACCATCACGATGCCGGTGCGCCGGGCGATGCCGGCCGACACCGCGTCGAACGCGACCGCCGCCGGGTCGCCGCCCTGCTGCGCGATGACCTCGACCTCGTTGCGGCTGCCCCATTGGGCGAGCTGCTCGCGGGCGGCGGCGCGGAAGGTGTCGCCGGCAGCGAGCAGCACCGTCTTGCCTTCGCGGCGCAGGTGGCGGGCGAGCTTGCCGATCGAGGTGGTCTTTCCCGCGCCGTTGACGCCCGTGATCATCATCACCAGCGGCTCGGCGCGGTCGATGTCGATCGGACGCTCCAGCGGCGACAGCAGTTCGACCAGCAGCGCGCGCAGCGCCGCCTTGACCTGCATCGCGTCGGTGATCCGGTCGCGCCGGACACGCTCGCGCAGCCCCGCCAGCAGCCAGGTCGTCGTCTCGACCCCGGTGTCGCTGGTGATCAGGGCGGTCTCGAGTTCCTCGAACAGCGCCTCGTCGACCTTGACGCCGACGAACAGCCCCGCGAGGTTGCCGCTGGTGCGCGACAGGCCCTGCTTCAGGCGCGCCAGCCAGGGCTTGCGGTCCGGCAGGGGGGCGGGAACGAGCTCGACGGAGGCCGGGGTGGCGGGGGCGGACGAAGCGGTGGGGGCGAGCGGAGCGGCCGGGGCAGCCGTGGCGGCCGGAGCGGCCGGAGCGGCCGGGGACGCGGTGGCCCCGCTCGCCCTGCGCTCGCGCTCGTCCGCCTCGAACGCGGCCTCGGCCGCGGCGGCGGCCTCCGCCTCGATCGCGGCGGCCT
>RPRK01000196.1 GCA_003818495.1 Burkholderiales bacterium | reverse complement strand
ACGGGCGGGACGTCGACCACAAGGCGCTTGAGGCGCACAAGGGGCACGAGGCACACGAGGAGCATGGCGGCCACGGGGCGCGCGATGGCCACGCCGCCCACGCGGACCATACCGGCCACGAGGACATGTTCCGCCGGCGATTCTGGGTGTCGCTGCTGCTGTCGATCCACCTGCCGTTCAGGCAGCGGCTGCTCGAGGTCGTCGCCGTCGCCTCGGCGCTCGCGGTCGTGCTGCTGGCCCAGTCGCAGACCGTCTGGCTGGGGACGCTGATCGCGGTGCCGCTGCTGCTGCTGGGCCGGTCGGAGTTCCGTCCGCTCGACCGGCGGCCGGTGCTCTTCACGCTCTCGGGCCTCGCGGTGATGGTCGGCGCGGCCCTGATCGCGGCCGTGTTCTTCAGCCCGGACCTGTCGGTCGAGAGCCTGGCGACGGGCAGCCGGTACCGGGAGCTGACCACGCTGACCGGACGTGTCGCGATCTGGGACGTGGCGATCGCCGAGTGGCGCGACAACCTGCTCTTCGGCTACGGGCCGAGCGCCTGGGACAAGGACTTCCGCGCGCGCATCGGCATGCAGTTCGCGTTCACCGCGCACAACCAGTTCCTGCAGTCGCTGTCGACGGCCGGCCTGGTCGGACTGCTGACCACGGTCGGCTACGTGGCGACGCTCGGCTGGCTGTCGGTCACCGCGCCGCGTGCGGAGCGCGGCCTCGCGCTCGCGCTGCTGTCGATCCTGATGTCGCGGATCCTGACCGAGACGCCGCTCCACATCGCGACGCCGTTCAGCAACGAATTCCTGCCCCACTTCCTCCTGTTCTCCCTCCTCGCGTTCGCCCACACCCGCGAGCGCACCGTGCCGCTGCGCGCGGCCGGCACGAACGGTCGCCTGCGTGGCGGTCCGCCGGGGCGCCGCGGCGCGCGCCGCGCGGAGACGGAGTCCGCAACGCCAACTGGAGTCATCGCCCGGTGAAAGTCTCGATCATCACGTGCACTTGGAACAGCGAGCCCTGGCTGCGCGAGTGCATCGATTCAATCCGCGCCCAGGACCATCTCGACATCGAGCACGTGTTCGTCGACGGCGGCTCGACCGACGGCACGCTCGAGCGCATCCAGGCACTCGACGGCGACGTGAAGCTGCTCACCGGCGTCCGCGGCGGGATCTCGCGCGCGATGAATGCCGGCGTGCAGGCCGCGAGCGGCGGGCTGATCGCGCACCTGCACTCCGACGACATCTACGTCGACAGCGGCGTGGTCTCGACGGTCGTGCGCGCCTTCGAGCGGCGGCCCGATGCGCTGTGGCTGTACGGCCGCTGCAAGTCGATCATCGACGGCGAGGTGCGCGACAACGATTTCGAGTCGAAGCGCTTCGACTGGGACGGGCTGATCCGGGGCAACCTGATCCCGCACCCCGCCACGTTCATCCGGCGCAGCGCGTTTCTCGCCGCCGGCGGCTTCGACGAAACCGTCAAGTACGTGATGGACTACGACCTGTGGCTGCGGATGGCGAAGATGGGCGCGCCGATCCAGATCGACGACTACCTGGCCGCATTCCGGTACCACGACGGCAGCCTCTCGACGTCGAACGTCTGGGCCTGCCACAACGAGTGCCTGAAGGTCCGCCTCAAGTACGCGGACCCGGGCGCGCTCGAGCGCGCCGAGCACTATGCCCGCCACGTGATCCGTGCGGGCAAGATGGTCGTCAAGTCGTTCAAGGGCCCGGCCGCCGCGTGAGCACGCGGCCCGTCGCCGAATCGGTCGAACCGTGACGCATTCGGTCTGCGATCACGACCGGAGCCGATAGGATCGACGCGGTGATCTCCAGACCTGACCCGATGAACGACAGCGCGACACTCTGCACGGCACCGCCGTCGTCCCCGAGCGTGGACGGACCGGACGACGCGCCCTTCTTCTCGCTCGTGCTCGCGACGTACGGACGTGCCGACGATCTCGAGCGGATGTTCGCTTCGCTGGTCGCCCAGGTCTACGCGTCGTTCGAGGTCCTCGTGGTCGACCAGAACCCCGACGAGCGGGTGACGCCCTACGTGGCGCGGGCCGCGGCGGCGGGGCTCCGCATCACGCACCTGCGGCTCGACCATCCGAACCTGTCGGGCGCGCGCAATCTCGGCATCGACGCCGCCCGCGGCCGCTTCGTCGCGTTTCCCGACGACGACTGCTGGTACGAGGCCGACACGCTGCTGCGCCTGCACGAGACGCTGACCGACGCGCGCCCCGTCGACGGCGCGATCGCGCGCTGGACGGACGTCACGCCCGACGACGCGCCCCCCCCGGCCGTCGAGGTCAGCCTCGACGACTGGCGGCGCTTTCGCGGCGGCGATGCGAGCTCGATCACGCTGTTCCTGCGCCGCGAGCACCTGGCCGACCTCGGTGGCTTCGACACCCGGATCGGCGTCGGACGCTGGTACGGCGCCGGCGAGGAGACCGACCTGCTGCTGCGGCTGCTCGCGTCGGGCTCCCGACTGGTCCGCGCCCCGGCCGCATGCGTGCGGCACCGGGCGCCGGACAGCGTGGTGCAGCTCACGCCGGCGCGGCTGCAGGCGCGCCGCGCGCGCGCACGCGGCGTCGGTGCGATCTATGCGAAGCACCGGCTGTCCGCCTGGACGATCGGACGCGGTCTCGTGGCGCCCATCGTCAACGGCCTGCTCGGACGGGAGGGCTCGAACCGTCTCACGGGGCTGGCCTTCGGCCTCGCGTCGTCCCTCGGGCGCATCGAGGGCACCCTGCGCTGGCTCGCGCGGGAAGCACGGCGGCCCGAACCGGCCCGTCGGGCGGCCGTCCGCCGCTGAACCCCGCCGTTGAACAGATGAGCCCGGAATCCCATCGATGAAGCTCGCAGTCCTCACCCACTACATCACGTCCTACCGGATCTCGACGTTCGTCGCGCTCAAGCGCAAGGTCGAGCACCTGACGCTGCTGCTGTCGTCCGATCTGTCCGACCCGAAGCTGCGCGACACGGGCATCGACGTGCGGGTGCTGCCGAGCGTGCTGATCCCCCGCAAGCGGCGGCATCCGAACGGCTTCGTCGAGACCTACAGCGTCCACGTGCCCTACGGCGTCATCGGTGCGCTGCGCAGCATCCGACCCGATGCGATCCACGCGCACGAGCTCGGGCTGCGCACGCTCTGGGCGACCGGCTACAGCGCGATGTCGGGCACGCCGATGGTCATCCACGCCGACCTGTCGGAGGAGACCGAGAAGAAGTGGGGCGGCGGACGGACGATGCTGCGCAAGGCGATCCTCGCCCGCACCGATCGCGTCGCGGTCAACGGCGCGAGCGGCGCCCGGTACATCGAGGGTCTGGGCTATCCGTCGGATCGCATCGATCGCCTGCCCTTCGCGACCGACGTCGAGAAGTTCTCGTCGGTGCGGCCGCTGTGGCGCGACGACGGCGTGCGCCGCCTGCTGTACGTGGGGCGGCTGATCGAGCTCAAGGGCCTGGAACGCTTCATCGAGGTCCTCGGCCGCTATCTCGCCGATCGCCCGCAGCTGCGGGCCGAGCTCACCCTGGTGGGCAGCGGCGACCGCGTGCCGACGATCCAGGCGGTGCCGAGACCGGCGAACCTCGAACTCCGGATGCCCGGTGCGATCCCGTACGAGCAGCTCGGCACGTTCTACGGCCAGGCCGACACGTTCGTGCTGCCGACGCTCGGCGACACCTGGGGGCTCGTCGTCAACGAGTCGATGTCGGCCGGGCTGCCCGTGCTCGGCAGCACGCTCGCGCAGGCGTCGCTCGAGATGATCCGGGACGGCGAGACCGGCTGGCTCTACGACCCGCGGTCCGACGAGCAGATGTCGGCCGCGATCGGCCGCTTCTTCGACACGCCGGTGCCGACGCTCGCCCGCATGGGCGAGCAGGCCCGGGCGGTGGCCCTCGAGATCACGCCCGACCGGGTCGCCCAGTCGTTCGTGGATTCGTGCGAGGCTGCCCTGCGGGCCCGCGCCCTGCTCAGGCAGCCCGCATCCCGGGTCAGATGAGGAACACGCCGCCGGCGGCGGTGGTCACCCACACGCGGCCGTCGGTCAGCAGCGCCGCGTTGCAGATGGTGCTGCCGCCGATGGCGTAGACCTTGTCGAGCGCGGCGATCACGCTCGTGTTGCGGATCGGGTCGCCCAGGTACTGCAGGGCATCCGTGCCGGAGACGTGTCCGTAGAGGACCATCGACTGCATCCGCTTGGCCGCCGCCAGCAGCACCCAGCGCTGGATGTTCACCGGCGCGCGCGGATCGTTGGCCGTGAAGCGCCCGTTCTGCTCGGCACCCGTCTCGGTCCCCCAGATGGGCATGTTCGGGAGCCCGGCAGCGCTCAGCTTGGCGCGGTAGCCGTCGACGACGGCCACCAGCTTCGACGGGTCGAAGGTGTAGTCGTAGAAGTGCACCGACAGCGCCTGGATGTGGCTCTTGCCCGTGCCCGAACCGCCCGCGAGCGTCACCGGCGCGTTCAGGAAGCGCGTGACGCTGTAGTCGTAGGTGTTCCACTGGTCGACGAACCCGGCACCGAGCACGGGCACGCCGAGACCGGCCGCGTTCAGCGTGTAGGCGATGTTCGCCAGGTCGCTCGCCGTTCCCGAGAAGAAGGGCGCGGGATTGGCCGGCGCGTTCGCGTTGCCCCAGGCCGGCGTCCAGCGCTCGTTGTACGAGGTCTCGCTCTGGCCCCAGGGCAGGGTCGGCTCGTTCCAGACCTCGAAGGCGACGATCTGGGAGCCGTACCGCGCCTTGGCCGCGCGGACGTAGTTGCGCAGCGCGGCGTGGCCGGCGTCGGTCGGCGGGCTGGCGATGCCGGGCCAGGACGGCCAGCGCGACGGCTCGCCCGGATGCTTCTGGTACATCGTCGGCGTGCCGTACACCATCCAGATCACGCCCTTGCCCGCGTTCGCCGCCATCCACTTGTCCATGTAGGACCAGTTGTAGACGCCGGGCGAGGTCTCGATGTTCGACCAGAAGCCGCGCTCGGCCTCGCCGTCGACGTCGGCCTTCAGCGTGCGGACGTAGTCGAAGCGGTAGGTCGGCGCCGGGATCGCCGCATAGGCCGGGCTGACCCAATGCGGATTGTTCAGCCCGCGATGGATGCCGAGGAAACGCGAGGGCACCGCGACCGGAGACGCAGGCGACACCAGCGACGTGCGCACGGCCCCAGGCGCCGTCTCGGCCTTGCAGGAGGCGGCCGCAGCGGTCGTCGGCGCGGTCGTCGTCGCCGGCGCGGCCGTCGTCGGACGCTTGCCGGCGGACAGCTGGGCCACGGCGGTGTCGCTGACCTCGGTCGTGTTCACCGCGAGCACGGTCGAGCCATCGGTCGACCCGATGCCGGCGGCGGCCGCTGCGGCTTCGGCGGCGACGGCCGGGTCTGCGGGGACGTCGTTGGAATCGACGAACCCGCAGGACGCCAAGAAGCCACACAGGAGAAGGGAGGCGGTTAGCATCCGTTGACGATGAGTAATGCGCATGATCGTGGGGTTCCTGCAGCGAACTTGGCCACGATCCTAGGTATCCCCCTCGACTGTCCGCTATGCGCGATCGCCGGACGGTCGGCCCATCCTCGCGAATGGAGCCCGAAACCTGAGCCGCGAGTGTGCCATCGACCGGCTGTCCCCCGAGTGCCGGCCGTCGGTCGTCCTTGAATCCTGTTGTCCAGGTCGGCGCGAAACGCGGGGAGAACGAGGACGGTGACGCGATGGGGCGACGGATGCACGGTGCTCGCTAGAAAGGAGGCACACGGCCCTCGCGACGGGCACGGTATAGTCGGAGTCGAACGGTTCGAGCCTGTCGCGCTCCCCAGAGCGCCCGATGCAGCGGAACCGGAGCGCCCTCCCCTCAGATCGTCACGGCGGCCGTGCCCGCCGACCCTGCGCTTCGAGCGCGCGTGACATACGACCTTGCGCCGGAGCGAGGGTCGGCAACAATGACCGCCGGGCCTCGCTCGATCCGACCCACTCCGTCATCTCGCCGAAACCATGACCCTCACACACTACTTGGCCGTCCTCCGGGCCCGAACGCGATTGATAGCCCTGGTCTTCGGACTCGTGCTGGCCGCGGTGGTCGCGGCAACGCTGATGATGAGCGCGCGGTACGCCGCGAAGTCGCAGGTGCTGATCGACGTGAAGTCGCCGGACCCGGTGGCGGGCTCGGTCCTGCCCGCGCACCTGCTGGCGAGCTACATCGCGACGCAGGTCGAGCTGATCGGCAGCGAGCGCGTCGCGCTGCGCGTCGTCGGCAAGCTCGCCCTGCATCAGCGGCCCGAGTGGATCGAGGCGTACGCCAAGCGCGAGACCGCGAGCGACGAGTCGATCGAGCTGTTCGTCGCGCGGGCGCTGCTCAAGGGCCTGAAGGTCCGGCCGTCGAAGGACTCCAACCTGCTCGACGTGACCTACAGCGCGCGTGACCGCGCCCAGGTCGCGCCGCTCGCCAACGCGTTCGTCGACGCGTACGTCGACGAGACGGTCGACATCCGTGTCGGGCCGGCCCGCCAGACCCGCGAGTTCTTCGAGGCGCAGTCGAAGCAGTACCGCGAGGCGCTGCAGCAGGCGACCGCTCGCCTGAACGAGTTCCGCGCGAGCCGCGGTCTGACGACCACCGACGAGCGCGACGACATCGAGAACCTGCGCCTGCAGCAGCTGCAGACCCAGCTCACCGATGCGCAGAGCAGCCGGATCGACGCCACCCGCCGCGGCGAGTCCGCGGCCTCGGCGCGGCGCTCGGGCACCGGGGACGTCCCGGAGGTGCTGAGCAACTCGCTGATCCAGTCGCTCAAGGTCGAGCTGTCGCGCTCGGAGGCGCGGCTGCAGGAGCGTTCGGCCACGCTCGGCCCGAACCACCCCGAGATCCTGCGGCTCAAGCAGGAGATCGACTCGATGTCCAACCGCCTGGCGAAGGAGACCGAGTCGATCGTGTCCACGCTGGGCCGCTCCGCGCAGGTCGCCTCGCAGCGCGAAGCCGAGCTCGCCGAGCAGGTCAAGCGTCAGCGCGCGATCGTGCTCGCGAACAAGTCGGCGCGCGAGACGGTGCTGACGCTGCAGCGCGACGTCGACGTCGCGCAGCGCAGCTACGACTCGCTGGTGCAGCGCCTCACGCAGGCGTCGCTCGAGAGCCAGGCGACCCAGGCCAACGTGTCGGTCATCGCGCGTGCCACCACCCCGAACCTGCCCGCGTCGCCCAACATCCCGCTGAACCTGTCGATCGGCATCGTGCTGGGTTCGCTCCTGGGCGTCCTGTCGGCGCTGGTCGCGGAATCGTTCCGCGGCCGCATCCGCTTCGCCGAGGATCTCGGCCAGGCCACCGGGTCCGAGCTGGTGACGAGCCTTCGGCCGGCACCCGTCGGCGCCGTCACGCTCGCCCGCAAGCAGTCCGCCCCCGCCCTCGGCATGGCTCCGGCCCGCCGGGAACCGGAGACCGCCACCGACAGGCCCGTCGGCGGCCCGGATACGGACGGGTCCGCCGGCCAGGCCAACCTCGATACCGGTCGTGCCCAGGCGAAGGATTCGGTCGGCGATGCGCTGATCGACGCCGGCCTGCTGTCGCCGGCCGACGCGGAAGAGATCGAAGCCGCGGCGCGCCAGTCCGGCGAGCGGTTCGGCGATGCGGCGGTGTCCAGCGGCAAGCTGACCCGCGACGAACTCGCGATCGCGCTCTCGGTGCGCAGCGCGTTCCCGCTGCTCGACCCGAAGACCAGCCACGTGGCGCCGCAGGTCGTCGCCGCGTTCGACGTCGACCATCCCTTCATGGACGATCTGCGCATGCTGCGCACGCAGATCAAGGCGCAGTTCCGGCAGGCGGGCGAGACCGCAGGCCGGGTGGTCGCGGTCGTCAGCAACGGCAGCGGCGAGGGCAAGACCTTCACCGCGGCCAACCTGGCGGTGAGCTTCGCGCAGCTCGGCGACCGGACGCTGCTCATCGACGGCGACATGCGCACCGGGACCCTGCACCGGATGTTCGCGCTCGGCAACGAGGCCGGGCTGTCGTCGCTGCTCGGCCTGCGCTGCCGGCTGGCCGATGCGCTCCAGCACGTCCCCGGCCTGACGAACCTGACGGTCATGTCGTCCGGGCCCGAAGTGGTCAGCCCGAGCGACCTGCTCGGTCACAACGTCGTCGAGCAGCTGATCGCCGTGCTGTCGCGCAACTTCGACGTCGTCATCATCGACACCCCCAGTGCGGCCGAGCGTCCGGACGCGTCGCTGATCGTGTCGGCGGCCAAGAACTACGTGGTCGTCGCCCGCCAGAACCAGACGCTGACCCGTGCCGTCGAGGAGCTGACGAGCAAGCTGGACAAGCTGGGCTCGCGGATGATGGGCTCCGTCCTCGTCAAGGCCTGAGCCGGGCGCGGCGGGGGAGCCTCTTCTCCCCCGCCTCGCACCGACGCCCCGACTAGCAGCTCGGGGCGGGCGCAGGCCCGGGCGCGGGTGCCGTCGAGGGGGTGGGTACGGAGCCGGAGCTGGAGCCGGGAGCGGGAGCCGGGGCCGCGCCGAGTCGGTCGAACAGGTTCTTCGTCACGTCGCAGACGACCGACGTCCCCGTGCCCTGCGCGCACGGCTTCATGGCAGCCACCCATTCGGTCGTCCCGCCGTTGAACACCGTGCCTCGGGTCGCATGCTCACGGATGGTCATCGCGGCCCAGGCGCCGCCCTGGCCGGTGAGGTTGAGCACATTCGGGGTGAGCGTGGGCGGGTCCCAGTTCGTCAGCTGCGCGAGCGCCAGGATCGTCGTGTCGGTCGGGGCGCCGTCCCGACCCGTCGGGACGGGCAGCCCTCCGGCACCATAGGTGAAGTCGATCCCGTCGCCTTCGTAGGCGTGCAGCGCCTCGTTGCCGCCGAACTGGCTGCCGGGCGAGACACCCCCCACCCCGCTGAACACCCAGTGCTCGTTGCGATACACCGTGTACGGGACATTGGCGCTGGCCGACGGCCCCTTGAATCCGCCACGCACGAACGAGGACAGGATCAGCCGCCCCTCGGGATCGGTCTCGTACCAGTTCGCGT
>RPRK01000195.1 GCA_003818495.1 Burkholderiales bacterium | reverse complement strand
CTCGAGGAACAGCAGCTGCGCGACGACCAGGTTGGCCGTCTGGTCCATCACCGGTCCGACCAGGAAGATCACGCGTTCGCGGAGCAGGCGCGAATAGATGTCGTAGGCGCGCTCGCCGCGGCCGCTCTGCTCGATCACGATCGGCACCATGCCCAGGCCACGGGGCTCCTGGGACTGTGCCAGGTGCGCGTTGACCAGGTCCTCGACCAGGCTGTTTCGGGTCATCGTCGTTCTCGCTGAGTGAAGGCTGTATCGGGGAAGGGAATCAGCCGTTCTGGGCCATCAGCTCGTCGAAGACCACCGGCGTGTCGGTGACCGTCGCATTGCCGAGCACCCAATCGACCACGTTCTGCTCGACCACCAGCGCCTCGACCTCGGCCAGGCGCTCGCGATCGCTGAAGTACCAGCGGATGACCTCGCCCGGATTCTCGTAGGACTGGGCGAATTCCTCGATCTGCTTGCGCAGCTGGTCGGGCTTGGCCTGCAGGCCCTGCGCCTTGACGATCTCGGCGACGATCAGGCCCAGGCGCACCCGCTTGCCCGCGCTCTCGGCGAAGGCCTCGGCGGGGATCGGCATGTCCTTGATGTCCATGCCGCGCTGCTTGAAGTCGGCGCGCGCGCGCTCGGCGAGCTGCTCGGACTCCGCCTGGACGAGCGCCTTCGGCAGCTCGATCTCGGCGAGCCTGGGCAGCGCTTCCATCACCGAAGTCTTGATCCGGCCGCGCAGGCGCTGTGCGACCTCGCGCTCGAGGTTGCGGCGCACGTCGTCGCGCAGCGTGGCCATGTTGCCGTCGGCCACGCCGAGCTGCTTGGCGAACGCCTCGTCGAGCTCGGGCAGGCTCGGGGCCTCGACCTTCTTGACGGTGACCTCGAACTGCGCCGTCTTGCCGGCCAGTTCCTTGGCGTTGTAGTCCTCGGGGAACGCGACCGGGAAGGTCGTCTTGCCGCCGGTGGCGGTGCCCCGCACGCCGGTCTCGAAGTCGGCGAGCATGCCGCCCTCGCCGAGGGTGAACGGGAAGTCGGTGGCGGTGCCGCCGGGGAAGGCGACGCCATCGAGGGTGCCGACGAAGTCGATGGTGACGCGATCGCCGTCGGCGGCCGCGCGCTCGACCTCGGCCCAGGTGGTGCGCTGCTTGCGCAGGATCTCGACGGTCTTCTCGACCTCGGCGTCGCCGACCGCGCAGCTCGCGCGCTCGACGCTCAGCGCCGACGCCTCGCCGAGCTTGACCTCGGGATAGACCTCGAAGGTGGCGGTGAATCCGGCGACGCCCTCGCCGGCTTCCTGGCGAGGCTCGATGCGCGGCTGGCCGGCGATGCGCAGGCCGTGCTCGGTGACCGCGTCGGAGAAGGCCTTGGAGACCGCATCGCCCAGTACCTCGGCCTGCACCTGCGCGCCGTAGGACTGCTCGATCATCTTCATCGGCACCTTGCCGGGACGGAAGCCCGGCATGCGGATCGTGCGGCCCATGTCGCGCAGCTTGCGCTCGACCTGCGAGCCGATCTCGGCCATCGAGACCGACAGGCTCAGGCGACGCTCGAGCGCGCCGGTCGATTCCAGTTGAGTGGCCATGTTCTTGTGTTGTCCAGTGTCAGCGTATCGGTGTCGTGATCGGGGGGTCGTGTATCGGAGGGACGTGCGGCGGCGGGATGCGGGCCCCGCTGCGGGGAAGCCCTGGTGCGGCCGGGGAGACTCGAACTCCCACACCCTTCGGCGCCAGGACCTAAACCTGGTGCGTCTACCGATTCCGCCACGGCCGCAGAGAGCTCAACCCCGGGGCCGCGCTCGCCCCGGGGCGGTATTGTAGACGAACGCCCGAGCCCTTCCGCCGCGACCCTGCGGCGCTAGGCGGGGATGCCGCCCGTCGGCCCGCCGGAAACGCCGGTCGGGGCGGTCGTGGCGGTGGGAGAGGCGGCATCGGCGGCCGACTCCGGCCGGACCCGATACCAGGCGACGTACAGCGCCGGGACGAACAGGACCGTCAGCAGCGTCGCCACGATCAGGCCGCCCATGATCGCGAAGGCCATCGGGCCCCAGAGCACGTCGCGCGACAGGGGCACCATCGCGAAGATCGCCGCCGCCGCCGTCAGCAGGATCGGCCGGAACCGGCGCACCGCCGATTCGCGGACCGCCTCCCAGGCGCCGTGGCCCTCGTCGCGGTACTGGCGGATCTGATCGACGAGGATCACGGTGTTGCGCATGATCATGCCCCCCAGGGCGATGGTGCCGAGCATCGCGACGAATCCGAACGGGCGACCCGACAGGAGCAGCGCGGCCGCCACGCCGACGATGCCCAGCGGCGCGGTGACCAGCACCATGAACGCGAGCGAGAACCGCTGCAGCTGGATCATCAGCAGCGCGACGACCAGGGCCAGCATCACCGGCATGCCGGCGTTGATCGACGCCTGCGCCTTGACGTTCTCCTCGAACGGCCCGCCGGCCTCGATCCGGTAGCCCGGCGGCAGCGCGGACCGGATCGTCTCGAGCTTCGGCATGATCGCCATCGTCACGTCGGGGGCCTGCACCCCGTCGACGATGTCGGCACGGACCGTCAGGTTCGGCTCGCGGCTGCGCCGCCACAGGATCGGCTCCTCCATCACCTCGGTGACGGTCGCGACCTGCGACAGCGGCACCGAGCGGCCGAGCGCCGTCTGGATCTGCAGGTTCGAGAGGTTGGCCAGGCTCGCCCGCTCCGCGGGCGGCGCGCGCAGCACCACCTCGATGAGCTTGTCGCGCTCGCGGAACGTGCCGATCGTCGCCCCCGACACCGCGCCGCCGATCGAGCGTGCGACCTGCCCGCTCGACAGGCCGATCACGCGGGCCTTGTCCTGGTCGACGTCGATCCTCACCGCCGGGGCGCGCTCGCCCCAGTCCGCATGCACGTCGAGCGTGTGCGGGTCCGCGCGCATCACCGCGGCGACCTGCTCGCCGATCTGCTTGAGCCGCTGCGGCTCGGGTCCGAGCACCCTGAACTGGACCGGATAGGCCACCGGAGGGCCGAGCGGCGTGCGGAAGGCGCGCGCGCGGATGCCCGGAAACGCCTCGTCGAGCGCCCGACGCAGCCTGGGCAGCGCCCGGTCCCGCCCCTCGACGTCGCGGGTCAGCACCACGAACTGCGCGAAGTTGGGCCGGAACAGCTGCTGGTCGAGCGACAGGTAGTAGCGCGGCGAGCCGTTGCCGACATAGCCCACGAAGGTCGAGACGTCCTCGTCCTTGGCGAGGATCGCCTCGAAGCGCTTGGCCTGCTCCTCGGTCGCGCGGTACGACGCCCCCTCGGGCAGCCACATCTCGACCAGGATCTCGGCGCGGTCGGACGACGGGAAGAACTGCTTCTCCGTGGCCTTCATGCCGAGCACGCCGAGACCGAAGAGGCCCACGGTCGCGGCGATCGTCAGCCAGCGCCACCGCATGCAGGCCTCGATCGTCGCGCGCAGCCGGCGGTAGAAGGGCGTGTCGAAGACCTCGTGGTGACCCCCGCCCGGCGTGCCCTTGAGCACGTAGTAGCCGATGAACGGCGTCGCCGCCACGGCGGCCACCCAGGACACCAGCAGCGCGATGGTCACCACCGCGAAGATCGCGAAGGTGTACTCGCCGGTGGTCGACTTCGCGGTCGCGATCGGCAGGAATCCGGCGGCGGTGATCAGCGTGCCGGTCAGCATGGGAAACGCGGTGCTGCGGTAGGCGAAGGTGGCGGCGCTGAAGCGGTCCCAGCCCTCCTCCATCTTCCGGGCCATCATCTCGACGGCGATCATCGCGTCGTCCACCAGCAGCCCCAGTGCGATGATCAGGGCACCGGTGGAGATCCGGTGCAGGTCGATGCCGAACCAGGCCATCGCCAGGAAGGTGCCGGCGAGCACCAGGGGAATCGTCAGCGCGACGACGCTGCCCGCCCTCAGTCCGAGGCTGACGAAGGACACCACCAGCACGATGGCGACCGCCTCGAGCAGCGAGGTGACGAACAGCCCGACGGCCTTCTTCACCAGCCTGGGCTGGTCCGAGACCTTCGCGAACTCGATCCCGATCGGCATGTCGGCCTTGAGCCGGGCCATGGTCTTCTCGAGGTTCTCGCCGAGCTCCAGCACGTCGCCGGTCGGCACCATCGAGACCGCGAGACCGATCGCCTGCCGGCCCGCGTAGCGCATCGTCCAGACCGGCGGATCGGCGTAGCCGCGCCAGACGCGCGCGCCGTCGCCCAGGCGGACGGTACGGCCGCCGATGTTGAGCCTCAGCTCCTCGACCTCCCGCACGGTGTCGAACTGTCCGGTCACGCGCAGCGGCACCTGCCGGCTGTCGCCCTGCACGGTGCCCGCGGGCGTGACGATGTTCTGCGCGGCGAGCTGCTCGGCGATGCGCTGCGGGTCGATGCCGAGATTGGCGAGCAGCTGGGGGGAGAGCTCGACGAAGACCTTCTCGTCCTGGGTGCCGACCAGCTCGACCTTCGAGACGTCCGGCAGACGCAGCAGTTCCTGGCGCACCGTCTCGACCTGCTCGCGCAGCTCGGCGAGCGTGAATCCATCCGCGGTGAAGGCGTAGATGGTGCCGAAGACGTCGCCGAACTCGTCGTTGAAGAACGGACCGATCGCCTCGGCCGGCAGGCTCTGCCGGATGTCGCCGACCTTCTTGCGGACCTGGTACCAGACCTGAGGCACCTCCTTGCGGGGGGCGGTGTCGAGCAGTTCGAGCACGATGAGGGACTCACCGGGCTTGGAGTAGCTGCGGGTCCACTTGAAGTGCGGCGTCTCCTGGATCTTCTTCTCGATCCGGTCGGTGATCTGCTGGTCGACCTGCTCGGTCGTCGCGCCCGGCCAGATCGTCCGGATGGTCATCGCACGGAACGCGAAGTCGGGATCCTCGCGCTGGCCGAGCTTGAAGAACGACAGCGAACCCGCGACTGCGATCACCAGCAGGAAGAACAGGGTCAGCTGCGGGTGCCGGATGGCGGCCGCGGAAATGTTGAAGCGACCGTGTTCGCCGGACTTCGGATCGCCCGGCGCGCTCGTCGCCGGACGTTCGCTCGGAGGCTCCTGCGGCGTCATCGCGCGACCTCGCCGCGGGCGACCGGGGGCACGGGAGCGGCCGAGGAGACCGGCGCCGCCGCGGACTCCAGCACGCGCACCGCCTGGCCGGGACGCAGCAGGTTCGCGCCGGCGGTGACGATCCGATCGCCCGGCTGCAGGCCTCCGACGATGCGCACGGCGTCGTCGAGCAGCCCGCCGGTGGTGACCTCGACCGGCGAGACCGTGGCGCCGTCGGCCCCGACCTTCCAGACCCGGGGCTGACCGTCGGTCGACTGCAGGGCCGAGAGCGGCAGCACGAACGAAGTCTCGGCAGGTCGCAGCGCCTGCACGACGGCGGTCATGCCGAGCGCGACGCCGTCGAGGTCGCCGGACAGGGTGAGTCGGGCGGCGTAGGTGCGCGAGGCGGGGTCCGAGATCGGAGCGACCTCGCGCAGTCGGGCCGGCAGCGTGCGGCCGGCGAGCGCGGGCACGACGACCGCCCAGTCGCGGGTCTCGCGGGCCACCTTGAGCGCCGATTCCGGCACGTTCACCAGGATCTCCCGCTCGCCGGTCTGGGCCACGCGGATCACCGCCTGCCCGGCCGAGACGACCTGCCCGACCTCCGCCTCCACCGCGGTCACGACGCCGGCGGAGTCCGCCTTCAGCACCTGGAAGTCGACCGCGTTGCGCGCCTGCTGCTGCTGGGCCTCGGCCGCACCCAGCCGGGCCTGAGCGGCGTCGAAGCCGGCCTGCTGGCGGTCGAGCGAGGCCTGGCTGATGTAGTTCTGGGCGCGCAGGCTGCGCAGCCGCTCGAGTTCCACGCGGGCCAGGTCGCGGTCGGTTCGCGCGGCGACCACCTGTGCCTGCTGTGCGAGCAGCGCCGGCGCGAGGTCGGTCGGGTCCAGCCGGGCCAGCACCTGACCCGGCACCACGCGGTCGCCGACCGACACGCCGCGCTGCGCCAGCTTGCCACCCACCCGGAAGCCCAGACGGGACTCGATGCGCGGGCGGACCTCGCCCGGGAGCTGGATCGCGACCGAGGTGGTCTGGGGCTGCACGACCAGCGTGCGGACCGGTCTCGGCGGTTCGACCTTGGGTGCCACGTCCTTCTGGCCGCATCCGGCGGCCAGGGCCGAGAGCAGCACGGCGGCGGTCAGGACGGAAACACGCATCGGGAGGCTCCGGCGGGCGATGTTCGCCGCGATTAATGACTGACGGGTTAGTAAGTAAATGTATCCGCGGCTTACAGCCCCGTCAACGCGACGACGGCGGCACGCGACCCCCTACAATCCCGGCCGTGGCTTCCCCCGTGCATGGCGTCGAGCACTACGAGAACTTCCCGGTCGCGTCCTGGCTGATGCCGGCGCGCCTGCGGCCGGCGGTCGTCGCGATCTACCGGTTCGCACGGCATGCCGACGACGTGGCGGACGAAGGCGACGCGACCGATGCCGAGCGTCTCGACGCCCTGGCGGCCCTCCGCGACGACCTGGCCCGGGCCCGTGACGGCCGCGCCCCCCGCGCCACGGTGGTCGCGGACCTGGTGCCGCACGTCCTGGAGCACCGGCTGGACTGGAGCCGCTTCGAGGCCCTGCTGTCGGCCTTCGAGCAGGACGTGACCGTGCACCGCTACCCCGACTTCGAGACGCTGCTCGACTACTGCAGGCGCTCGGCCGATCCCGTCGGACACCTGGTGCTGGCACTCGCGGGCCGGCTCGACGCGGGCACGCGGGAGGCCTCCGACCGGATCTGCAGCGCGCTGCAGCTGATCAACTTCCTGCAGGACGCGGCGATCGACGGGGCCCGCGGCCGGGTGTACCTGCCGCTGGACAGCCTCGCCCGCCACGGCGCGACCGAGGCCGACGTGGCCCGGGCCGTCGTCGATCGGCGCGCGAGCCCGCGGCTGCGCGCCTGCATCGCCGACGAGACGGCACGGGCCGCCGCCCTGCTCGCCGGCGGCGCCGGGCTGCCGGCCCAGGTCGGCGGACGCCTCGGCTGGGAACTGCGGGCGATCGTCGCCGGCGGTGCCCGCATCCTCGCCAAGCTGTCCGCCGGAGGTCACGATCCCTTCGCCGCCCGACCGGCCCTCACCGGCCGGGATGCGCTGCCGCTGCTCGGCGCGGTCCTGCGCCTGGCGCTCGCGCCCCCTGCCCCCGCCACGGCCTCCCGGCCGGAGCCCCGATGACGCCCGACGAGTACTGCCAGGACAAGGCCGCCCGCAGCGGCTCGAGCTTCTACTACAGCTTCCTGTTCCTGCCGCCCGAGCGGCGCCGCGCGATCACCGCGCTGTATGCGTTCTGCAGGGAGGTGGACGACGTCGTGGACGAGATGCGGGATCCCGGCGTCGCCCGAACCAAGCTCGACTGGTGGCGACTCGAGGTCGACCGGATGTTCGCCGGCTCGCCGACCCACCCGGTCACCCGTGCGCTGCAGGCGCATGCGGACCGCTACGACATCACCCGGGGCCGCCTGATCGAGGTCATCGACGGCATGCAGATGGACCTCGAGCAGAACCGCTATCTCGACTACATCGGGCTGGCGCTCTACTGCCGGCGGGCGGCCGGCGTCGTGGGCGAGATGGCGAGCGGGATCTTCGGGCGGACCGACCCGGCGACCCTGCGCTATGCCGACACCCTGGGTCTCGCCTTCCAGCTCACGAACATCATCCGGGACGTCGGGGAGGACGCGCGCAAGGGCCGCGTGTACCTGCCGATCGAGGACCTGCAGCGCTTCGGGGTCACGGTCGGCGAGATCCTCGGATGCCGTCACAGCGACCGGTTCGTCGAGCTGATGCGCTTCCAGACGGAGCGCGCCCGGGAGCGCTATCGCGAGGCCTATGCGCTGCTGCCGGAAGCCGACCGGCGGGCGCAGCGCCCGGGGCTGATCATGTCGGCGATCTACTCGACGCTGCTCGAGGAGATCGCCCGCGACGACTTCCTGGTGCTCGACCGCCGGACCTCCCTGACGCCGATCCGCAAGCTCTGGCTCGCCTGGCGCACCTGGGTCACCGGAAGGCCGCCCGGGTTCGACGCGGCGCGGCGCGCGCCGGGCGGCGGGTGAGCGACACACTGGTCGTCGGCGCCGGCTGGGCCGGGCTCGCGGCCGCGGTCGGGCTGGTCGAGGCCGGACACCGCGTCAGCGTGATCGATGCCGCCCCCGTGCCCGGCGGACGGGCGCGCACGGTGGCGCTGCGGCTCGACGACGCCACGACGATCGACGTCGACAACGGCCAGCACCTGCTGATCGGCGCCTACCGGTCGACGCTGGCGCTCATCGGACGCATCGGTACGGACCCGGACACGGTGCTCGCCCGTTCGCGGCTGCGCCTGTCGGGACCGGGCGGCTTCGAGCTGCGCGCCGCCCCGCTGCCGGCCCCGCTGAACCTCGGGATCGGACTGCTCGCCGCGCGCGGCATGCCGTGGGGGGAGCGCATCGCGATGGTCCGGGCGATGGCCGGACTCGCGGCACGCGGCCCGGCTTCGGTCGCCGACGGCACGACCGTCGCGCACTGGCTGGCGGCGACTCGGCAGCCGGCTGCGCTCGTGGCGCGCCTCTGGACACCGCTGTGCATCGGCGCCCTCAACACGCCGCCCGAGCGGGCCTGCGCACGGGCCTTCGCGCAGGTGCTCTGCGACGCGCTGCTGGCGCGCGCCGCGGATGCCGATTTCCTGCTGCCGCGCGCGACGCTCGGCGACGTCCTGCCGCGGCCGGCATCGGACTGGCTGGCCGCCCGCGGCGCGACGCTGCGCTGGCGGACCGCGTGCCGCGCCCTGCTGCGCGACCGCGACGGGCGCTGGCAGGCCTCGACCGACGCGGGTCCACTGCAGGCGGACCGGGTGGTGCTCGCGGTCCCGCCCCCCCAGGTCGCGCGCCTGCTCGCCGGCACGGTGCCCGCTTCCCGGCTTGCAGTGTTCGACGCGTTCGAGCACGAGCCGATCGCGACCGTGTGGCTGGCGTGGAGCGAGCGCCTCCGGCTGCCCGAGGTGGTGATGCTCGGCGAACG
>RPRK01000194.1 GCA_003818495.1 Burkholderiales bacterium | reverse complement strand
CCGCGCACCGTCGCCGAGGTGCTCGCCTCGAGCCAGGTCGAGGCGGTGATGGACGAGCTCGACACCGACCTCGTGGGCCTCGCGCCGGTCAAGGCGCGCATCCGCGACATCGCCGCGATGCTGGTCGTCGACCGCCTGCGCGCCGCGCACGGGCTGTCCGCGCACGCGCCCTCGCTGCACATGTGCTTCACCGGCAACCCCGGCACCGGCAAGACCACGGTGGCGCTGCGGATCGCGCAGATCCTGCACCGGCTGGGCTACGTGCGGCGCGGCCACGTCGTCAGCGTCACCCGCGACGACCTGGTCGGCCAGTACATCGGCCACACCGCGCCCAAGACGAAGGAGGTGCTCAGGAAGGCGATGGGCGGCGTGCTGTTCATCGACGAGGCCTACTGGCTCTACCGGCCCGACAACGAGCGCGACTACGGCCAGGAGGCGATCGAGATCCTGCTGCAGGTGATGGAGAACCAGCGCGACGACCTGGTGGTGATCCTCGCCGGCTACAAGGACCGGATGGACACCTTCTTCGGGTCGAACCCGGGCATGAGCTCGCGGATCGCCCATCACATCGACTTCCCCGACTACTCCGGCGCCGAGCTGCTGCGGATCGCCGACCGGATGCTCGCGGCGTCCGAGTACCGCTTCGGCGAGGGGGCGCGCGACGCCTTCGAGGCCTACCTCGACCGGCGCCTCGAGCAGCCGCATTTCGCAAATGCCCGAAGCGTGCGCAACGCGCTCGACCGCGCCCGCCTTCGGCAGGCCAGTCGCCTCTACGCCGATCGCACGCGCGAGCTGGACGCGCGTACGCTGTCGACGATCGAGCCGCCGGACATCCTGGCGAGCCGCGTGTTCGCAACGCCCCGCCCCTAGGAGCCGCCATGCCCACGACCCCGCTGCAGGCCCTGATCTTCGACGTCGACGGCACGCTCGCCGATACCGAGCACCTGCACCGCGTCGCCTTCAACGAAGCGTTCTCGCGGGCCGGCCTCGACTGGCAGTGGGACGCGAACACTTACCGGCGGCTGATCCTGGTGGCCGGCGGGCGCGAGCGGATCGCGCACTGGCAGCGCGAGCGCCGTGCGCCCGGCGCGCCGGCCTGGACGTCCGACTCGCCCGAGGTGCGCACGCTGCACGCCTCCAAGACCGCGATCTACACCGAATGGGTCGGGCGCGGCGAGATCCCGCTGCGCGACGGCGTCGAGCGGCTGATCCGCGAGGCGCACGCGAGCGGGCTGCGGCTGGCGATCGCCACCACCACGTCGCCGCCGAACATCGATGCGCTGCTCGGCGTCGGCCTCGGCCCCGACTGGCGCGACGTCTTCGAGGTGATCGAGGACGCCGACACCGCGCCGCGCCGCAAGCCCGACCCGCAGGTCTACGAGCAGGCCCTGTCGCGGCTGGGCCTGGCCGCCGACGCCTGCTTCGCGTTCGAGGACTCGATCACCGGCCTGCAGGCGGCGATCGCCGCCCGCCTGCCGACGCTGGTGACGCCCTCGCACTACACCCACCACCAGGACTTCCGCGGCGCGCTGCGCGTGATGCCCAGCCTCGCCGACGTGACCGTCGAGCAGCTGCACGCCTGGCACGGCGCGCGCGCCGGCTGACCGCGGGCGCGCGCCCGCGGCCGCCCGAACCACCGAACCGGAGACCCCGATGCCGCTGACCGGCCGCTGGACGCTGACGCGCTACCTGATCGAGGAGCGCCGGCGCTTTCCCGATGCGAGCGGCGACCTCAACGCCCTGATCCTCGACGTCGCGCTCGCCTGCAAGGCGATCGCGCGGCGGGTGGCCTTCGGCGGCCTGGTGGACGCCCCGGCGGCCGGTGCCGTCAACGTGCAGGGCGAGACCCAGCAGCCGCTCGACGTGATGTCGAACGACATCTTCCTGCGGATGAACGAGTGGAACGGCCAGCTCGCCGGCCTCGCCTCCGAGGAGATGGAGGCACCGGCGCAGATCCCGGCGACCTACCCCCGCGGCAAGTACCTGCTGGTGTTCGATCCGCTCGACGGCTCGTCGAACATCGACGTCAACGTCGCGGTCGGCAGCATCTTCTCCATCCTGCGCGCCCCGCCCGATGCGATCGAGACCGGCCGCGACGTCGTCGAGGCCGACTTCCTGCAGCCGGGCGCGCAGCAGGTCGCCGCCGGCTACGCCATCTACGGACCGTCGACGATGCTGGTGCTGACGGTGGGCAACGGCGTGGCCGGCTTCACGCTGAACCCGGATCTCGGCGAGTTCGTGCTCACCCATCCGAAGCTCGCGGTGCCGCCCGAGGCGCGCGAGTTCGCGATCAACTCCTCGAACTCGCGCTTCTGGGAGCCGCCGGTCAAGCGCTACGTCGACGAGTGCCTGGCCGGGCGCACCGGCCCGCGCGGCAAGGACTTCAACATGCGCTGGATCGCGAGCCTGGTCGCCGAGGCGCACCGGATCATGATGCGCGGCGGCGTCTTCCTCTATCCGCGCGACCTGCGCGAGCCCTCGAAACCGGGCCGGCTGCGGCTGCTGTACGAGGCCAACCCGATCGGCCTGCTGATCGAGCAGGCCGGCGGACGGGCCAGCACCGGGCGTCAGCCGGTGCTCGGCGTGCAGCCCTCGGCGCTGCACCAGCGGATCGGCGTCGTGCTCGGATCGCGCGACGAGGTCGAGCGCATCGAGCGCTACCACACCGACCCGTCGGAACGCGGCCCCGAGACGCCGCTGTTCGCCGAACGCAGCCTGTTCCGAGACTGATCCCACCGACCCGTCCGTCCCCGGATCCATCATGTCCGAGCGCCACCCCATCATCTCGATCACCGGCTCGTCCGGTGCGGGCACCTCCTCGGTGACCCGCACGTTCCAGGCGATCTTCCGCCGCGAGGGCGTCGCCGCCGGCATCGTCGAGGGCGACAGCTTCCACCGCTTCGACCGCCAGGAGATGCGGGCGCGCCAGGCCGAGGCCGAGCGCTCGGGCAACCGGCACTTCAGCCACTTCGGGCCCGACAACAACCTGTTCGCCGAGCTCGAGTCGCTGTTCCGGTCGTATTCCGAACGCGGCACCGGCCGCGTGCGCAAGTACCTGCACGATCCGGTCGAGGCCGCGCCCTACGGCCAGGAGCCGGGCACGTTCACGCCCTGGGAGGACCTGCCGCCCGACACCGACCTGCTCTTCTACGAGGGGCTGCACGGCGCGGTGGTCACCGATGCGCTCAACATCGCCCGCCATCCCGACCTGCTGGTCGGCGTGGTGCCGGTCATCAACCTGGAATGGATCCAGAAGCTGTGGCGCGACAAGCACGTGCGCGGCTATTCGGCCGAGGCGGTGACCGACACCATCCTGCGCCGCATGCCCGACTACGTGCACTACATCGTCCCGCAGTTCGCGCACACCCACGTCAACTTCCAGCGCGTGCCGGTGGTCGACACCTCGAATCCCTTCATCTCGCGCGACATCCCGTCGGCCGACGAGAGCATGGTGGTGATCCGCTTCGCCAACCCGAAGGGCATCGATTTCCCCTACCTGCTGAACATGATCCACGACTCGTGGATGTCGCGGCCGAACACGATCGTGGTGCCCGGCGGCAAGATGGAGATCGCGATGCAGCTGATCTTCACCCCGTTCATCTGGCGGATGATGGAACGCCGCAAGCGCGCGCTCGGCGCGCTCTGACGGGTCGCGTGCCCGCCCGGGCACTCGGGAAAGCGCCTCGGCGGATCGGCAGCGGCTAGACTCCGGGACCGCCAACCTGGACGCCTCGCCATGCTGAAACCCGGACTGATGATGGACATGCCCCTGATGCTCTCGGGGATCATCGAGCACGCGGCCGCGCAGTTCGGCACCGTCGAGGTGGTCTCGCGCGAGACCCACGGGCCGCTGTTCCGCTACACCTACGCCGACTGCGCCGTGCGCGCCCGCCGCCTGGCCAAGGCACTGGCCGCGATGGGCCTCGAGCCCGGCGCGACCGTCGGCTCGATCGCCTGGAACAACCACCGCCACCTCGAGGCCTACTACGCGGTCTCGGGCAGCGGCATGGTGATGCACACCTGCAACCCGCGCCTGCATCCGCAGCAGCTCGTCTACATCATCAACCACGCCGAGGACGAGGTGGTGCTGTTCGACGCCACCTTCGCGCCGCTGGTCAAGGGCATCGCCGCGGCCTGCCCGAAGGTGCGGGCGTGGGTCTGCCTGGCCGAGGCCGCGCACACGCCGGCCATCGAGGGCGTGACGAACGTGGTCGCCTACGAGGACCTGATCGCGCCGCACGACGACGCCTTCGAGTGGCCGAGCTTCGACGAGCGCACGGGCGCGGCGCTCTGCTACACCTCGGGCACCACCGGCAACCCGAAGGGCGCGCTCTACTCGCACCGGGCGATCGCGCTCAACGCGATCACGGGCTGCAATCCGGGCGTCCTGTGCCTGTCCTCGCAGGAGACGATCCTGCCGGTGGTGCCGATGTTCCACATCAACGCCTGGTGCATCCCGTACGCGGCGCCGATCGGCGGCGCGAAGCTGGTGCTGCCCGGACCGAAGCTCGACGGCGCGTCGCTCTACGAGCTGATCGAGTCCGAGCGCGTGACCGTGAGCGCGGGCGTGCCGACGATCTGGCAGGGCCTGATCGCCCACGTCGAGCAGCACGGGCTGAAGTTCTCGACGATGCGCCGCACCGCCACCGGCGGCTCGGCGATGCCGCTGGCGCTGATCGCCAAGTTCGCCGACGTCTACGACGTCGAGGTGCGGCACGGCTGGGGCATGACCGAGACGACGGCGGTGGCGACGATGGGCACGCTGACCGGCGCCGAGGCCTCGCTGCCCGCCGCCGAGCGCCATGCGATCGTCGCCAAGCAGGGCCGGACGGTCTACGGCATCGAGATCAAGGTGGTCGACGCCGAGGGCGTCGCGGTGCCGCGCGACGGCACCACGCAGGGCGAGCTGATGGTGCGCGGCCAGTGGATCCTCAGCCGCTACTTCAAGGCCGAGGGCTCGGCGCTCGTCGACGGCTGGTTCCCGACCGGCGACATCGCCACGATCGCCGCCGACGGCGTGATGCAGATCCGCGACCGCACGAAGGACGTGATCAAGACCGGCGGCGAGTGGATCAGCTCGATCGACCTGGAGAACGCCGCGGTCGCGCACCCGGCGGTGGCCATGGCCGCGGTGATCGGCGTCAAGCATCCGAAGTGGGACGAGCGCCCGCTGCTGTTCGTGGTGAAGAAGCCCGGCCAGGCGCTCGAGAAGACCGAGATCCTCGACTTCCTCGCGCAGCGCGTGGCGAAGTGGTGGGTGCCCGACGACGTGGTCTTCCTCGACGCCCTGCCGGTCGGCGGGACCGGCAAGGTCCAGAAGAACGAGCTGCGCGCGAAGTTCGGCGGGACCTTCAGCTGAGCAGCGGCCACTCGCCGAGCGCCGTGTAGACACGGCCCTCGGGCGACGGGTCGGTCCGCAGCAGCACGAAGCGGCTCGCGCGCCAGCGCCACGGGCCGACCGGCTCGGCGGGCACCTCTTCCTCGGGGCCGCTGCCGCGCAGCAGCGTCACGTGCGGGGCGAACTTGTCGGGCCGTCGGGAGACGGGCACCGCCGCGCAGCCGCGGCGCAGCGCCGAGTGCAGTGCCGGCAGCGCCGGCTCGGGCGGGGCCGAGGGACCGACCCAGACCACGTCGCTCCTCGGGAAGCGGCCGAGGTGGTCGAGCTCGACGTCGAACGGTCCGCAGGCCGCGGCCGCGGCCGCGCCCGCCGCGAGCAGTGCCGACTCGTGACCCGCCGGCAGCGGGCCGAGGAACAGCAGCGTCAGGTGCAGCCGGTGGGCCGGCTCGGCGCGGCCGCCGACCGCCTCGGGCAGCTCGGCTGCCAGCAGCGCGAGCCCCTTGCGCACCGCCGGCGGCGGCAGCAGCGCGAAGAAGTGGTTGCGGTGACGCTCGGCGATCGGGGTCTGCGGGGCCGGCTCGGCGCGCGGGCCGGGGCGCGGCGCGCGGCCGGCCGGCCCGGAGATGCGACGCGGAGCCGACATCGACGGATGCCCGCCGACCGGGTCGCGCAGGGACCCGCGCACGGCCCGGCTCATGCGTGCATCCGCGCGATCGCGCGGCCGATGCGCGCCACGCCCTCTCGGACCTGCTCGGGCGACGGCGTGGAGAACGACAGCCGCATCGTCGCGGCGTCCGCCCGGTCGGCGTAGTAGATGTCGCCCGGCACGAAGGTGACCTTCTCCTCGATCGCGTGCGGCAGCAGCGTGCGGGTGCTCGTGCCGTCGCGCAGCCGGCCCCACATGAACATGCCGCCCTGCGGGATGTTGAAGTCGACGCGGTCGGCGAGGTGCTGGGCGATCGCGTCGCGCATGGCGCCCGCGCGCTCGCGGTACGCGCCGAGGATGGTCGGCAGGTGGGCGTCGAGGCGGCCGGCGGCGAGGTAGCGCTGCACGGTCGCCTGCGTGAAGCCGGGGCTGGAGATGTCGTCGAGCTGCTTGGCCAGCACGCAGGGCCGGCGGATGTCGGGCGGGGCCACGGTGTAGCCCAGGCGCAGCCCGGGCGCGATGACCTTCGAGAAGCTGCCCAGGTGCACCACCCATTGCTTCGAGCCCGGCACCTCGTCGACCAGGCCGGCGACGTGCGGCTCGTGCTCGCCGTCGAAGCGCAGCTGCCCGTACGGATCGTCCTCGACGATCACGAAGCCGTGCTCGACGGCGAGCGCCAGCAGCTTCAGGCGACGTGCGCGCGGCATGGTCGCGCCGCTCGGATTGGCGAAAGTGGGCACGACGTACAGCAGCTTCGGGCGCGGCGTGGCCGGATCGCGCAGCAGCGCCTCGAGTTCCTCGACGTCCAGGCCGTGCGCGTCGACGCCGACCGTCAGCGTGCGCACGCCGGCCACCTTCAGCACCCGCAGCGGGCCGGTGTAGGTCGGCCGCTCGACGATCGCGGTGTCGCCGGGCGCGAGCAGCGTGCGCACCAGCAGGTCGAAGCCCTGCTGCGAGCCGCCGGTCATCAGCACGTCGTCGGGGGAGCAGCGCGTGCCGCGCGCGGCGAGCAGCTTCGCCACCGCCTCGCGCACGCCGGGCAGGCCGTCGGTGGGCCCGTACTGCAGGCAGGCGACCGGCATGTCGCGCAGCGCGGCGTCGGCCGCCTCGCGCACGCCGTCGCGGTCGAAGAGCTCGGGGCCGGGGTAGCCGCCGGCGAGCGAGACCATGCCCGGGACCGACATCAGTTTCGACAGCTCGCGCACGAGCGACTCGCCGATGTTCAGGTAGGCGGGGGCGATGAAGGAGGCGGGATCGCGCATCGGCGGGCGGGCGGCAAGTCGGGGCGGGAGTGGCCGATGATAGCCCCGGTGGTGCACCATGCCGGCACGGACGGCCACGCTGCAGCTCGGCGCCGGCCGTTCCCGACCGGCGAGCCGCATCGGCCGTCGACTCCGTCACCGGACCCCACCCCGCAGCGAGGCGATCGCCGATGTTCACCCTCGAATCCGCAGACGCGGGCCGGATGCGCCGACTCGACAGCCGCCTGCTGGTGTGGGGGGTGGTCGCAGCCGCCACCGCGCTGTTCGTCCTCGGCCTGCTTCGGGCCCCCTACCCGTATGCCGACCCGCGCTTCGCCGTCGCGCTGTTCGACACCGAGGTCCAGGTGACGCTGCTGCTCGCCGTCGCCACCGCGCTGTGGTTCCCGGCGCGCCGGATGGGGCTGCGCGCGCCCCGTCTCGCCCCGCCCCGCGCTGCCGCCGTCCGCCGCGTCGCGCCGCTGATCCTGCTGCTGCTGGCCGCGGCCGGTGCCTGGACGGTGGCGCGCCTGACCCTTCCCGCCGGCACCGCCTTCGACGACGGCCTGTCGTGGCGGGTGCTGCGGACCACCGCGCTGGTCGGCCTCAACGAGGAGTGGCTGTTCCGCGGCCTGCTGCTCGCGGCCTTCTGCCGCTGGTGGGGCCTGCGGCGCGGCGCGATCGCCGCGAGCGTGGCCTTCGGCGCCTTCCACGCGATCAACGTCCTGGCCGGCCAGCCGCCGGCGATGGTGGCGGTGCAGGTGCTCGTCACGCTGCTGATGGGCGCGATCTTCCTGATGGCCGCGCTCGGCACGCGCTCGCTGCTGGTGCCGATGGTCGGTCACGCGCTGTACGATTTCGCGGTGATCGACATCGGGCGCCTGGCGGCCGCGGGCGCGAACGCGACCGGCATGCTGGTCGTGACGCTCGCGGGCCTCGCGCTCGGCCTCTGGTGCCTCGTGGAGATCGGCCGCCTGCGCGGCGCGGAGCCCTATCCGACATGAGCCCCGAGCGCTACCGACTGATCGGCTCCACCGCCTCGCCGTATGCGCTGAAGCTGCGCGCCTTGCTGCGCTACCGCCGCATCCCGCACGACTGGGTGATCATGACCCGGGCGCTGCGCGCCGCCACCGCGCACCTGCGGCCGATGCTGATCCCGGTGCTGCAGTTCCCCGACGGCCGCTACCAGGGCGAGACCACGACGCTGGCGCACGCCCTCGAGTCGCTGCACGACGGCCGCAGCGTGATCCCGGCCGACCCCGCGGCGGCCTTCGTCTGCGACCTGCTGGAGGACATGGCCGACGAGTGGGCGGTCAAGGCGCTGTTCCTCTACCGCTGGTGGGATCCCGAGGACCAGGCCTACGTGTCGCGCTGGGGCGCCGAGGAATGGTCGGTGTCCGACGCGCCGCAGGGCAGCGCCGAGGAGATCGAGTCGTTCCGGCAGCGACAGGTGTCGCGGATGTCGATCCTGGGCGCCACCGCCGACAACCGTCCGCTGATCGAGGAAAGCTACCGGCGGATGCTCGACGCCTTCGAGCCGCACGTCCGCATGCAGCGCTACCTGTTCGGCTCGCGCCCCTCGCTGGCCGACTTCGCCTGGTACGGGCAGCTGAGCGAGCTGGCGACCGACCCGACGCCGATGCGCATCCTGCGGGCGCGCGCGCCGATGCTCGATCACTGGGTGCGCAGGCTCGACGACGCCTCGGGTGTCGACGGCGACTGGGGGACGCTCGAGGAGGCGCTCGACGGCGCCGCGGGCCGCCTGCTGTCGCTCGCCGGCGAGCTCTACCTGCCGTTCCTGGTGGCCAACGCCGAGGCGTGGCACGAGGG
>RPRK01000193.1 GCA_003818495.1 Burkholderiales bacterium | reverse complement strand
GGTCGGCACCGAGCTGGCCGGCGCCGAGGAGCGCGGCGCCCAGACCGATCACCAGGCCGGCGGCCTGCTGCTCGCTCGCCCGCTCGCGCGCGTGCTCGCGCAACGCGTGAGCGATCTCGTGCCCCATGATCGCGGCGATCTCGTCGTCGGTGAGCTGGAGCTTGGTGATGATGCCGCTGTAGAACGCGATCTTGCCGCCCGGCATGCACCAGGCGTTGAGCTGATCGGACTGCAGGACGTTGACCTCCCACTTCCAGGCCGGCGCGTCGGGACGGAACGCGGCGGTCGCGGGGATCATGCGCTGGGCGATCGCGCGCACCCGCTGCGTGATCTGCGGGTCGGCGTTCAGCGCGCCCTTCTGGCGTGCCTGGCCGATCAGCTGCGTGTAGGCCTGCTCGGAGCCCTTGCGCAGCTCGGCCTCGGACACCAGCGACGACATGTTCTGCTTGCGATCCACTCCCACCGCCCCGGCGGACGTGGTCTGGACGGACTGACATCCGGCCGCCAGCGCGACCAGCCCCACCGCCACCCAGGCCTGCACGCGGCAGGTCGCTCCAAGTCGAGTCATTCGATTCGCCTCCGTGATCCGACGTGCGCGCAGCTTATCGCACGACGGCGGCCGGCCGCCGGGCGCGGCCGCGCTCGAGCCGTGCGGACAGGGCGACGGCGAACGCACCCGCGCCGCCGGCCGCGGCGGCGCCATAGAACGTCGCCGCGGGCGACACCTCGGTCCAGAGCCATCCGGCCGCCAGCCCGCCGAGCGAGCCGCCCAGCCCGTAGGCGACGACGATGAACGCCGCCTGCGCGCGCGCCTGCTGCGCGGGCTCGAACCAGCGGTGCAGCACCGCCATCGAGGCGCTGTGATGCAGCCCGAACGTGATCGCGTGCATCAGCTGGGCCGCGACCAGCACCCACAGCGCGCCCTCCGAGGCGCCGATCATCGCGAAGCGCACCGCGCACACGACGAAGCTCGCGGCCAGCAGGCGCATCGCCGAGGCGCGCTCGAACAGACGGCGCTGCAGCATGAACAGCAGGATCTCGGCGACCACGCCGATGCCCCAGATCGCGCCGATCGCGCTGGTGCCCCAGCCTTGGCGCTCGAGGTAGAGGGAGAAGAACGAATACAGCGCGGCGTGCGCGAAGATCATCAGGAAGGCCGAGACCATGAAGGCCAGCACCGCCGGCTCCCGCAGCCGTTCGCCGATCGGGACGGCGCCGGCGCGCGGCGCGGGTCTCGCGGGCTCCGGCACGACGAAGGTGACCGCGGCCAGCACGGCCATCGCCCCGGCCAGCAGCCACGGCAGCGCGGCGAGTCCGAAGGCGTCGAGCAGCGGCCCGCCGGCCAGCACGGTGGCGATGAAGCCCACCGAGCCCCACAGGCGCATGCGGCCGTAGCGCCCCGCGTCGCCGCGCGACAGGTCGAGCGCGATCGCCTCGCCGATGGGCATCTGGGCGGCGGTGAGAAAGCACAGGGCGAGCATCGCGACCGCGTACTCGAGCGGGCGGCTGGCGAGCGGGAACACGAGCAGCACGCCGAGCGCCAGGACCGCGCTGGTGCGCAGCAGCGCGACACGCCGCCCGCCCCGGTCGGCGAGCCAGCCCCAGAACGGGGGCGCGACGATCCGCAGCACCTGCGGCAGCGACAGCAGCACGGCGATCTCGCCGATCGACAGGCCGCGCGCGTCGAACCACAGGCTCAGGTAGGGCGAGAACAGACCGACGAACGCGAAATACGCCGCGTACAGCGCGCGCACGCCGCCCGTGCCGATCGCCCTCATCGGCGGAGTCGGGTCGGCGCTCAGCCGACCGAGCCGGGGATGATCGGCGTGCCGACGCGCACGTCGCCGCACTGCGCGCGATGGCGCAGTGCGTGGTCCATCAGCACCAGGAGCAGCATCGCCTCGGCGATCGGGGTGGCGCGGATGCCGACGCACGGGTCGTGCCGGCCGAGCGTCTCGACCGCGGTCGGGGCACCGTCGACGTCGATCGAGCGGCGCGGGGTGCGGATGCTCGAGGTCGGCTTGATCGCGATCGAGACGGTGATCGGCTGGCCGGTGGAGATGCCTCCGAGCACCCCGCCGGCGTTGTTGCCGACGAAGCCGGATGGCGTGAGCTCGTCGCCGTGCTCGCTGCCCTTCTGGGCCACCGACGCGAACCCGGCGCCGATCTCGACCCCCTTGACGGCGTTGATGCCCATCATCGCATGGGCGATGTCGGCGTCGAGCTTGTCGAACAGCGGTTCGCCGAAGCCGGGCGGCACGCCCTCGGCGACGACGTCGATGCGCGCGCCGCAGGAATCGCCGGCCCGGCGCAGCGCGTCCATGTAGGCCTCGAGCCGCGGCACGACCGCCGCGCTGGCGGCGAAGAACGGGTTGCGGGGCACCTCGGCCCAGTCCTCCAGGGGTACCGGGATCTCGCCGAGCTGGCTCATGCGGCCGCGCACGACGGTGCCGTGCCTGAGCGCCAGCCACTTGCGCGCGATGGCCCCTGCGGCGACGACCGGCGCGGTGAGGCGCGCCGAGGACCGCCCGCCGCCGCGCGGATCGCGCACGCCGTACTTGTGCAGGTAGGTGTAGTCCGCGTGGCCCGGGCGGAAGGTCCGCGCGATGGCGGAATAGTCCTTGCTGCGCTGGTCCTCGTTGCGGATCAGCAGCGCGATCGGCGTGCCGGTCGTCAGGCCCTCGTAGGTGCCCGACAGGATCTCGACCCGATCGGCCTCCTGGCGCTGCGTGACGTGGCGAGAGGTCCCGGGACGGCGCCGGTCGAGGTCGGGCTGGATGTCCGCCTCGGTGAGTTCGAGGCCGGGCGGACAGCCGTCGACGACGCAGCCGATCGCGGGCCCGTGCGACTCGCCGAAGGTCGTCACCGTGAACAGATGCCCGAAACCGTTGCCGGACATGGCGCTATGCTTGTCGATTGTGATGGAGACTCGGCATTTTAGCCGCAACCCCGGAGACCGACCGATGGACCGTACATTCGAGAACCGCCGCCGCATGATGCTGGCCGCCGCCGCTGCGGCCGGCGCCGCCGGTGCCCTGCCCGGCGTCGCACGCGCCCAGGCCTACCCCGCCCGCCCGATCCGTCTGATCGTCCCGTTCGCCCCGGGCGGCACCACCGACATCGTCGCGCGCGTCGTCTCGGACAAGCTGCGCGAGAACCTCGGGCAGACCGTGGTCGTCGAGAACAAGGCCGGCGCGGGCGGCGCGATCGGCGCCATGGAGGTCGTGCGGGCCCCCGCGGACGGCTACATCCTCGGCATGGCCACCGTCTCGACCACCGCGGCCAATCCGGCCATCAACGCGAAGATCGGCTACGACCCGATCGGCGACTTCACGGCGATCACCAACCTGGCCGCGACGCCCAACGTCATCGCGGTGCACCCGTCCTTCCCCGCGCGCGACTTCAAGGCCTTCGTCGAGGAACTGCGGCGCAATCCGGGCAAGTACTCGTACGGCAGCTCGGGCACGGGCGGCATCGGCCACCTGCAGACCGAGCTGTTCAAGTCGCTGACCCGCACGTTCATGACGCACATCCCGTATCGCGGCGCGGGCCCGGCGCTCGCCGACGTGGTCGCGGGCCAGGTGCCGATCATCTTCGACAACCTGCCCTCCGCCCTGCCCTTCATCAAGGACGGCCGCCTGATCCCGATCGTCGTCGCCGCGCCGCAGCGCCTCGCGGTGCTGCCCAACGTGCCGACCTTCAAGGACGTCGGCCTCGAGCCGGTGAACCGCATGGCGTACTACGGACTGCTCGGCCCGAAGGGCCTGCCGCAGCCGATCGTCGACCGCCTGTACGCCGCCGCGAAGAAGACGCTCGAGGATCCGGGCGTGGCCAAGCGGATCGCCGACACCGGCTCGCTGGTCGTCGCCAACACGCCGAAGGAATTCGCCCAGCAGATCGCGGCCGAATACGACGTTTACAAGAAGGTCGTCGTCGAGCAGAAGCTCAAGATCGACTGATGGACGCGGCCGCCCTGGGGTTCGATGCGTCGCGCTGGGTCGGACGCACGACGCGCACGCGCATCCGCGCGGTCCGCGAGACCGTCGAGATGCTCGAGGCGTCGCTCGACCGGCCCGAGCTCGGTGCCGCCGCGCCGATGCCGGCACTGCGCCACTGGTTGTGGCTGTTCGCGCCGCCGACCGCGCCGAGCGCGGTGCTCTCGGCGGACGGGCACCTGCCCCGGGGCGAGCTGGCGCCCGACTGGCCGCTGCCGCGCCGGATGTGGGCGGCGAGCGATGTCGCGTTCCACGAGCCGGTGCCGCTCGACACCGTGATGGAGCGGGTGAGCACGATCGAGTCGGCGACCGTCAAGAGCGGGCGCAGCGGCACGCTGGGGTTCGTGGTGCTGCGCCATCACTGGCTGCTGCCCGACGGGCGCTGCGCGATCGACGACGCGCAGACGGTGGTCTACCGGGAGGCGGTGGAGCCCGGGGCGGCGCCCGGACCGACGCCCTCGTCGCCGGTGGCCCCGGCGGCCGCGGTGCCCTCGCCGCCGCCCGGCGACTGGAGCGTCACGCACCTGCCCGACCCCGTGCGGCTCTTCAGGTACTCGGCGCTCAGCTTCAACGCGCACCGGATCCACTACGACCTGCCCTATGCGAGCGGCGTCGAGGGCTACCCCGGACTGGTGGTGCACGGGCCGCTGATGGGCACGCTGATGCTCGATGCCTTCCAGGACGCGCATCCGCGCGCCCGCGTGCGGCGCTTCACGTTCAGGGCGCTGGCCCCGGCCTTCGCGGATGCGCCGATCACCTGCGGCGGCGTTGCCGACGGCGAGGGCCGGGCCCGGCTCTGGGTGAGAAGCGCGGACGGCCGCGACCACGTCGCGGGCGACGTCACCTTCGATTGAGGCGACGGCCGGGGCGCGCCGCCGTCCCGGTGCGCGCGGCCCGGGCCCGGCCTGCCCCGGCCCGGCCTTGGTACCGATCCCCGGTCGCTCAGCCCCGAAGGCGCGCCAGCACCGTCTCGCGGGGCATCAGCGCGAGCATCGCGTCGACCGACGGGGTCTGGGCGCGGCCGAAGACCTTCAGTCGCACCGGCACCGCGAGCTGCGGCATCTTCACGCCATGCGCGCCGAGCGTCTCCTTGATCGCCGCGGCGATCCCGGCCTTCGTCCATTCGCAGGACGCGAGCCGGTCGGCCAGACCCTCCAGAGCCGGCACGGCCTGGGGCGTCGTCTGAGCCGCCAGCTCGTCGGCGAGCGCCGGATTCGAGTGCACGGGGTCGATCCACAGCATCTCGGCCAGGTCAGCGAGTTCCTCGAGCGTCGCCGCGCGATCCTTGAAGAGCGCGCAGGCGGCGGTGAGGTCGGGGGCTCCCGGCGCGTCCACCGCCACGCCCCGGCCGCGCAGCCGGGCCGCGGTGCCTTCCGCGAGCATCGAGTCGGGCGTGGCCTTGAGGTAGTGGCCGTTGAGCCACTTCAGCTTGTCGACGTCGAACTGCGAGGGCGAGTGCGACAGGTGCGTGCCGTCGAACCACGACACCAGCTGCTCGCGGCCGAACACCTCCTCGTCGCCGTGGCTCCAGCCCAGCCGCGCGAGGTAGTTGATGACCGCCTCGGGGAGGTAGCCGTCGGCGTCGTACTGCATCACCGAGACCGCGCCGTGGCGCTTCGACAGCTTCTGGCCGTCCGGGCCGTGGATCATCGGCACGTGGCCGTAGCGCGGCAGCGTCGCGCCCAGCGCGCGCAGCACGTTGATCTGGCGCGGCGTGTTGTTGACGTGATCGTCGCCGCGGATCACGTGGGTGATCCGCATGTCCCAGTCGTCGACGACCACGCAGAAGTTGTAGGTCGGCGTGCCGTCGGAGCGCGCGATGACGAAGTCGTCGAGCTCGGCGTTGCCGATCGAGATCGGGCCCTTGACCAGGTCGTCCCAGGCGACATGGCCGTCGTCGGGGTTGCGGAACCGCACCACGGGCTGTGCGTCGGTCGGCGGCACGAGCCCCAGGCGGGCGCGGTTCTCGGGGCGCCAGCGGCCGTCGTAGCGGGGCTTGTCGCCCCGGGCGCGTTGCGCCTCGCGCATCGCGTCGAGCTCGGCCGGCGTGCTCCAGCAGTGGTAGGCCGTGCCGGCCGCGAGCATCTGCCCGATGACCTCGCGGTACCGGTCCATCCGCTGCATCTGGTAGAACGGGCCTTCGTCGTGGGCGAGACCGAGCCAGGCCATGCCGTCGAGGATCGCCTGCACCGCCTCGGGCGTGGAGCGCTCGACGTCGGTGTCCTCGATCCGCAGGATGAACGTGCCGCCGTGGTGTCGCGCGAAGGCCCAGGCGAACAGGGCCGTGCGGGCGCCGCCGATGTGCAGGAAGCCGGTCGGCGACGGGGCGAAGCGGGTGCGGACGGTCGGATCGGGCATGGTGCGGGGCGGGGTGGGCGCATGCGCCCCGGGCGGCGGGAAGGCGCCGATTCTAGTCGATGGATCGAGGCGGGGCCCCCGGCCGGCGACCCGGCCGCTGCCTCGCCGGCCGCCCCGCGGCCTGGCTGGCGGCCCCGCGGCCTGGCTGGCGACCCGTTACCATGGACGGATGATCACCACCTCTTCCTGGCAGGGTCTCGAGACGCTGCTCATCGACACCGGCCTCGCCCGCTGCGAGATCGCGCTGTACGGCGCGCAGGTGCTGTCGTTCGTGCCTCGCAGCGACGGCCGCGATCTCCTGTGGTGCTCGTCGTCGCGCCTCGAGCCCGGGCGGCCGGTGCGCGGCGGCGTGCCGGTCTGCTGGCCATGGTTCGCCAAGCAGGACCGGCCCGCCGACGCCGCGCAGCATGGATTCGTGCGTCGGATGACGTGGCGGGTCGTCACCTGTGCGGAGCGGCCCGACGGGCAGGTGCGCGTGGTGCTGCAGGTGGCCGCGCCGCCCGAGGGCTGGCCCGACGGACTGGGCTGGCCGCAGGCCTGCTCGCCCGCGCTCGAGCTGCTGGTCGGCGATGCGCTGCAGATGTCGCTGCGCACCGTCAACGAGAGCGAGGCGCCGGTGACCCTGACCCAGGCGCTCCACACCTACTTTCGGGTCGGCGACGTCCGGCAGGCCGGCGTCGAGGGGCTGCAGGGCCTGCGCTTCCTCGACAAGCTGCGCGAATTCGCCGAATTCGGCCAGGACGTGGAATGGACCTTCGAGGGTGCCTGCGACCGCATCTATCTGCGCAGCGGCCCGCGTCATCGGATCATCGACCCGGTGCTCGGGCGCTCGATCCTGGTCGAGTCCAGGCACTCGTCGTCGACGGTCGTCTGGAACCCGGGTGCCGAAGGCATCGGCGCGCTGGGCGACGTGCCGCTCGCCGACTGGTACCAGTACCTGTGCGTCGAGGCCGGCAACTGCGCGCCGCTCGACCGCGTCACCCTCGGGCCGGGCGAGGAAACCACGCTGGTGCAGCGGATCAGCGCGCTGCCGCTCTGAGCGGCCGCTGCGGCGCCCCGCGCGGCGTTTTGCACGGCGCCGGTTTCGTGGCATGATTCGCGCCCTCGAAACCGGATGCGTGGAAGTGCCGCGCGTCCCGGCATTCGGGCGGTTAGCTCAGCGGTAGAGCACTGCCTTCACACGGCAGGGGTCACTGGTTCGATCCCAGTACCGCCCACCAGCGACATGATCGCGCCCCGTGCGACCTGCGCCACTGATCAGCGCGCAGACGGAGCACCCACTCCCCGACGCGACTCGTCGGACACAGCGAGCATGACCGAACGCGAAACGCAGGGCGCCAAGTGGTTCCGCGAGGACAAGGCGCGTCGCGAGAAGGAGGCGGCCGACGCGCTGCGCGCCCAGCAGCGCAAGCGCCTGGACGCGCTGACCCGGGCGCGAGTCGCGCAGGACACCGCCCGCCAGGACAGCTTCCCCACGGCGCGGACGTCGGCCGACGACGAGCGCGCGCTGATGGAGCGGATCCTGAACGAGTCCGACGCCCGCGCGCGGGAGCGGCTCGAGGGCGAGCTGCGCGTGCTGCGCGAACGGATGCAGCGCGAGGCGGTGCGGGCGGCATCGGGGCGGGCACGCCGCGGACCCTGAAGCCTCGTGCCGTGGACGGGGCCGGCGGACTGCGAGGCCGAAGCAGCGCAAGTCGACCCTCTTTCCGCACCTAACGTGCCGGCTTCCGATAGACCGCGTAGAACAGGTCGTCTCCCGGATACGGGATCTTGAGCCGGTTCGGCATCAGACTCGCCACGCCATTGACCAGTCTGATGAGGGCACCCTTGCCTTGATTGGAATGTGCCAGAAGCGATTTCGCGTGCCCCGCATCGATCCAACGCACCACGCGACGATGGGTCTCGAATTCGAAGCCGATCTGCGCAGTCGCATACGACAGACTTTCGCGGGTAAACCAGTTCAAGACGCTGGGCGGCGAGTACTCGTGCCATCGAGGTCCGAGCACACGAGCAATCCGGCTGTCGCGATCCCATGCTTCGATGAGCAGGATGCCGCCTGGACGCAGCAAGGTCCACGCTTGCCGCAAGGCCCGCATGGGTTCGACGAAGTGGGGCAGCACTTGCACCATCGCGACGCAATCGATCTGCCCCGCCTCGGCAATCGCCATCGATTCGAATGCTTCCCGACGGACATCCAGGGATTGCTCCGCTGCGAGGGCGACCATCGACGGATTCGGCTCGACGCCCCATCCCGTCCAGCCCTTGTCGATCCAGCCTCGCAACAGGAAACCCGCTGCGGCACCGACATCGACTAGGCGTCGCGTCTCCGCGCCGCGGGCGGGAACGAACGCATCTGCAATCGATGCATAGTAGTGGCCCCGTTTGCGCAGCAGTTCGGATTGCTCTGCGTAGTTCGTATAGCCCGCGCCGCCCCCGGTGAAGTAATGGTCGCCGTAGACCACGTCGACGTGCGAGTCCGGTTGAGGTGCGATCGCAAAGCGATGTCCGCAGTTCGCGCAGTCCCACAGCTTATGGTCGCGGATCGTCTGCCAGTAGCGGGCAGGATGTGTGCAGATGGGACAGAGTGGTTCGAGCATCGTCGCAGCAGTTTACGGCAGCGACGCTTCTCGGCGTGCTGTCCGGCTCGGGGGTGTCGAGGCGCGTTCGGGCGCGGGCCCTCAGGCGTCCGGCGGCTGCGGCAGCCCCGCCGCCCAGCCCGGCAGCCAGGGC
>RPRK01000192.1 GCA_003818495.1 Burkholderiales bacterium | reverse complement strand
GGCCTCCGGCGCCCGCGGCGGCGCGGCCCCCGCTGGCCGGGAAGCGTTCGCGGGGGTCCGCGGCCAGTCGGCCGCGCGGCCGCCGGCCTCGGGTGCCCGCGGTCCGGCCGCAGGCAGCCGTGGTCCGGCTTCGGGCGGCAGCCGCGCGCCCGGGTCGGGCGCAGCCCGCGGCGCGGCATCGGGTGCGCGCGGTCAGGGTACCGGCGCCCGCGGCGCCGCGTCGGCGGTGTGGAGCCCCGCGCCGGCGGGCCGTCCGACCACCGGTGCGCGCGGCGCCCCGCCGGCCCGGAGCGGCCCCCCGGGCGGCACGGGCCGACCGCCGCGTCCTGCGGGCGGCGGCACCGGTCCGCGCGGGCCCCGCCCGCCGGCCTCGACCCCGCGCGACGCCACGTCCGGAACCGCCGACGCGCCGCGTCGCGCGGCGAAGCCGTCCGCGGCCCGGCCGGCGGGCCCCGCCCGGAAAGGCGGCGCCGGCAGCCCCGCTACAGGTACCGGACGTCCAGCACCTCGTACTCGCGGAGGCCGCCGGGGGCCTTGACCTCGGCGACGTCGCCGGCGAACTTCCCGATCAGCGCACGCGCGATCGGGCTGGACACCGAGATCTTGCCGTCCTTGATGTCGGCTTCGTCGTCGCCGACGATCTGGTAGGTCACGGTCGAGCCGGCCTCCAGGTCCTCGAGGTCGACGGTGGCGCCGAACACGATCCGCCCGCCCGCGTCGAGCGTGCTCGGATCGATGATCTGCGCGCCCGCCAGCTTCGACTCGACCTCGGCGATGCGCCCTTCGATGAAGCCCTGCTTCTCCTTGGCCGCGTCGTACTCGGCGTTCTCCGACAGATCGCCCTGGGCGCGCGCCTCGGCGATGGCGGTGATGACGGCCGGCCGTTCGACCGACTTGAGCCGCTGCAGTTCTTCCTTGAGCCGCTGCGCGCCGCGCACCGTCAACGGGATCGTGCTCACGTTCAGCTCCCAAAAAAAAAGGCGCCCCGGACAGGATGTCCGGGGCGTTCCGACCCGAATATAGCACCGGCCGCGCGCCGAAGCGCCGCGCCCCGGCACCGGCAGGGGTCTCGCCGGATCGTCGGGCGACGCCGCGCCCTGGATCGGGCAGCGCCCCCGCCTCGCTGCCCTGCCCGACTCAGGCCGAGCCGAGGCTCGCGTGCAGCGACTGCACCGAATAGACCTCGAGGCCCGACACGTGCCGCATCCCCTCGACCGCGGCCAGCGCACCGGCGATCGTCGTGTAGTAGGTGACGCGCTGCGCGAGCGCGGTGGTCCGCAGCGCGCGCGAGTCGGCGATCGCGCTGCGCTTCTCCTCGACGGTGTTGATGACCATCGAGACGTCGCCGTTCTTCATCATGTCGACGACGTTCGGCCGACCTTCCTGGACCTTGTGCACCGTGGTCACCGGCAGCCCCGCCGCGGCGATCGCCGCTCCGGTGCCGCGAGTCGCGACGATCTTGAAGCCGAGCTCGTGCAGGCCGCGGGCACACTCGACGGCGCGCGGCTTGTCGGTGGCCTTGACCGAGATGAACGCGGTGCCGCCGGTCGGCAGCTTCACGCCCGCGCCGAGCTGCGACTTCACGAAGGCCTCGCCGAAGGTGATGCCCACGCCCATGACCTCCCCGGTCGACTTCATCTCGGGTCCGAGGATGGTGTCGACACCGGGGAACTTCACGAACGGGAAGACCGCCTCCTTGACCGAGTAGTAGCTCGGCACGACTTCCTTCGTCACGCCCTGCTCGGCCAGCGTCTGGCCGACCATCGCGAGCGCCGCGACCTTGGCGAGCTGCACGCCGGTGGCCTTCGACACGTACGGCACGGTGCGCGAGGCGCGCGGATTGACCTCGAGCACGAACACCGTCGAGGCGCCCGAGGCGTCCTGCTGGATCGCGAACTGCACGTTCATCAGGCCGACGACCTTGAGCGCGCGCGCCATCACCGCGGTCTGGCGCTTGAGCTCGGCGATCAGCTCGGGCGACAGCGAGTACGGCGGCAGCGAGCAGGCCGAGTCGCCCGAGTGCACGCCGGCCTGCTCGATGTGCTCCATCACGCCGCCGATCAGCACCTGCTCGCCGTCGCAGATGCAGTCGACGTCGACCTCGATCGCGTCGTTGAGGAAGCGGTCGAGCAGCACCGGGCTGTCGTTGGAGACCTTGACCGCCTCGCGCATGTAGCGCTCGAGGTCGCGCTGCTCGTGGACGATCTCCATCGCGCGGCCGCCGAGCACGTAGCTCGGGCGGACCACCAGCGGGTAGCCGATCTCCTGGGCGAGCGCGAGCGCGTCGGCCTCCGTGCGCGCGGTGCGGTTCGGCGGCTGGCGCAGCGCGAGCTTGACCAGCAGCTTCTGGAAGCGCTCGCGGTCCTCGGCGATGTCGATCGACTCGGGGCTGGTGCCGATGATCGGCACGCCCGCGGCCTCGAGCGGCTTGGCGAGCTTGAGCGGCGTCTGGCCGCCGTACTGCACGATCACGCCGACCGGCTTCTCCTTGTCGACGATCTCGAGCACGTCCTCGAGCGTGAGCGGCTCGAAGTACAGGCGGTCGGAGGTGTCGTAGTCGGTGGAGACCGTCTCGGGGTTGCAGTTGACCATGATGGTCTCGTACCCGGCGGCCTTCAGCGCGAAGGCCGCGTGCACGCAGCAGTAGTCGAACTCGATGCCCTGCCCGATCCGGTTCGGTCCGCCGCCGAGCACGATGATCTTCTTGCGGTCGGTCGGCTCGGCCTCGCACTCGTCCTCGTAGGTCGAGTACATGTAGGCGGTGGTCGTCGCGAACTCGGCCGCGCAGGTGTCGACGCGCTTGTAGACCGGGCGCACGCCGAGCTTGTGGCGCAGCTTGCGGATCTCGGCCTCGGTCACGTCGAGCAGGTAGGCGAGACGGCGGTCCGAGAAGCCCTTCTTCTTCAGGAACCGCAGCGTGTCGGTGTCGAGGTCGCCGATGGTGCGCTTCTCGACCTCGAGCTCGATCTTCACGATCTCCTCGATCTGCGCGAGGAACCAGGGATCGATGCGGGTCAGCTCGTGGACCTCGTCGAGCGTGAAGCCCTGCGCGAACGCGTCGCCCACGTACCAGATGCGCTCGGGGCCGGGCTCGCCGAGCTCCTCCTCGATGGTCTCGCGATCGGTGGTCTTCTGGTTCAGGCCGTCGACGCCGACCTCGAGGCCGCGCAGCGCCTTCTGGAAGCTCTCCTGGAAGGTGCGGCCGATGGCCATCACTTCGCCCACCGACTTCATCTGGGTGGTCAGGTGCGAGTCGGCCTGCGGGAACTTCTCGAACGCGAAGCGCGGCACCTTGGTGACGACGTAGTCGATCGAGGGCTCGAAGGACGCGGGCGTGGCGCCGCCGGTGATGTCGTTGCGCAGCTCGTCGAGCGTATAGCCGACGGCGAGCTTGGCGGCGACCTTGGCGATCGGGAAGCCCGTCGCCTTGGAGGCGAGCGCCGACGAGCGCGAGACGCGCGGATTCATCTCGATGACGATCATCCGCCCGGACTTCGGGTCGATGGCGAACTGCACGTTCGAGCCGCCGGTGTCGACGCCGATCTCGCGCAGGATCGCGATCGAGGCGTCGCGCATCACCTGGTATTCCTTGTCGGTGAGCGTCTGGGCCGGGGCGACGGTGATGGAGTCGCCGGTGTGGATGCCCATCGGGTCGAGGTTCTCGATGGAGCAGACGATGATGCAGTTGTCCCGCCGGTCGCGGACCACCTCCATCTCGAACTCCTTCCAGCCGATCATCGACTCCTCGATCAGCAGCTCGCTGGTCGGCGAGGCCTCGAGGCCGCGCTTGCAGATCGTCTCGAACTCCTCGGCGTTGTAGGCGATGCCGCCGCCCGAGCCGCCGAGCGTGAAGCTCGGACGGATGATCGACGGGAAGCCGAGGGTCTTCTGGACCGCCCAGGCCTCCTCCAGCGAGTGCGCGATGCCCGAGCGCGCGGAGCCCAGGCCGATCTTCGTCATCGCGTCCTTGAACTTCAGGCGGTCCTCGGCCTTGTCGATCGCCTCGGGCGAGGCGCCGATCAGCTCGACGCCGTACTTCTCGAGCACGCCGTGCTTGTGCAGGTCTAGGGCACAGTTGAGCGCGGTCTGCCCGCCCATCGTCGGCAGGATCGCATCGGGGCGTTCCTTGTCGATGATCTTCTCGACGATCTGCCAGGTGATCGGCTCGATGTAGGTGACGTCCGCCGTTTCCGGGTCGGTCATGATCGTGGCCGGATTGCTGTTGACCAGGATCACCTTGAAGCCTTCCTCGCGCAGCGCCTTGCAGGCCTGCGCGCCGGAATAGTCGAACTCGCACGCCTGGCCGATGACGATCGGGCCGGCGCCGATGATGAGGATGCTCTTGAGGTCGGTACGCTTGGGCATGTCAGGCACGCTCCATCAGGGTGATGAAGCGATCGAAGAGGTAGCCGAGGTCGTGCGGCCCGGGACTCGCCTCGGGGTGGCCCTGGAAGCAGAAGGCCGGGCGGTCGGTGCGGGCGAGGCCCTGGATGGAGCCGTCGAACAGCGACACGTGGGTGACCTTGAGGTGGGCGGGCAGCGAGTCGGGATCGACCGCGAAGCCGTGGTTCTGGCTGGTGATGAGCACCTGGCCGGTCTCGAGGTCCTTGACCGGATGGTTCGCGCCGTGATGGCCGAACTTCATCTTGATGGTCTTCGCGCCCGAGGCCAGGCCCATGATCTGGTGCCCGAGGCAGATGCCGAAGGTCGGCACGCCGCGCTCGACGAGTTCGCGGGTCGCTTCGATCGCGTAGTCGCAGGGCTCGGGGTCGCCGGGGCCGTTCGACAGGAACACGCCCTGAGGGTCGAGCCGCAGGACCTCGGCGGCCGAGGTCTGGGCGGGCACGACGGTGAGCTCGCAGCCGCGGTCGGCGAGCATCCGCAGGATGTTGCGCTTGACGCCGAAGTCGTAGGCGACGACCCGGAACCGCCTCGGCGCGGCGGCCGCCGCATCGACGGCGTGGCCGGCGCCGAGCGACCAGGATCCCTCACGCCAGGCGTACGGCTCGGTCACGCTGACGACCTTGGCGAGGTCCATGCCGGCCAGGCCCGGGAAGGCCCGGGCCGCGGCGATCGCGGCCTCGGCATCGAGCACCTCGCCGTAGGCGGCGCCGGCGACCAGGCAGCCCGCCTGGGCGCCCTTCTCGCGCAGCAGGCGCGTGAGCTTGCGGGTGTCGATGCCGGCGATGCCGGGGACGCCGGCGGCGCCGAGGTAGCCGGACAGCGTGTCGGTGGCCCGGAAGTTGGACGCGCGCAGCGGCAGGTCCTTGATCACCAGGCCGGCGGCGTGGATGCCGGTGGATTCGGCGTCCTCGGGCGTCACGCCGTAGTTGCCGATGTGCGGGTAGGTCAGCGTGACGATCTGGCGGCAGTAGCTGGGATCGGTGAGGATCTCCTGGTAGCCGGTGAGCGCGGTGTTGAACACGACCTCGCCGACGGTGCGGCCGGGCGCGCCGATCGAGTGGCCGCGAAAGACCGTGCCATCGGCGAGCGCGAGGATGGCGGGCGGAAGTTGGGGCAGCAAGGACAGCTCCTGGGTCTGGAAGCCCGCCCCGTGGTGCCGGAAGGCGCCGGATCGTCCCGAGCCCGCGCGCCAGCCGAGCCCGCGCGGGTGCGCGGGTCGTCCGGGGTGGCTCGCAGTGCGGCTGATCGGCTAAGCGCTAGGCTTGCGATGGAGGCGGGTAAACCTTCGAATTCTACCACGCCGGGGCACCCGGTTCAGCCGCCCTGCTGGCCCAGGTCCCCCGCGAGCTGGATGTACGCCCGGATCGCGGCCTCCCGAGCCGACGGATCAGCGGACGGATCAGCGGAGGTGGCCTCGGCATGGAGTTCGTCGAGGCGCTGGAACGACGCATGCGCCTGCGCCTGCTGCGGCGCCTCGCGCCGGACCCGCGCCGCCTGCTGCGCCTGTTCGAACTGCTCTTGGAGTGTCGCCATGACGGCGACGGAGCAAGCCGGATGCCCGGCTCGGGCCGGCTCGGGCCGGGTCAGTGCGGACGGGGCGGCGTCGGCACGGCGACCCGGGGATCCGGCGCCGCGAGCGTCCCGTCGTCCGCCCAGGCGTCCAGGCCCGGTGCAGCCCCGGTCGCCCGCTGCGCCAGCGGCGTGCGCGGGCCGTCGGCGAACGGCGTGCCGACGTCGGTCGAGAGCTCCTGCTTCGGCGCGAACCGCACCTCGATCTCGGGATAGCCGAGCGGCCGCACCAGCATCGCGAGCGTGGTGTAGGCCGAGCGCTCGACCTGCGCCCGATAGCGTTCGGCGAGACCGTGGGCCTGCGCCATCGCGTGCGCGCGCGCGGCCCCGATCAGCTGGTTCTTGTCGTCCTCCGAGAAGCGGCCGTCGAAGAAGCCCTGCAGCAGGTCGGGCAGCAGCCACGGCAGGAGGCGCGATCGCTGCTCGTCGTAGAAGGCGAGATCCTTGATCGACACCTCGACCCGGCAGGGCGGCAGCTCGATCAGGGCCTTCGGGGGCGACTGGGGCGCGCCGGTCCGGGGGCCGACGTCCGCGGCCGGCCGCACCGCCTCGACGCGGAAGCGTTCGCTGCGAAGGTCGTAGCGGAAGTCCATCTCGAACTCGAAGACCATCGCGAGCTTCTTCTTCGTGAAGGCCCACGACAGGTACTTCCGGCCGAAATCGCCGAAGGTGTGGTCACTGTGGGTGATCAGATCCTTGCTGACGGCCTTGAAGACCGACAGCTCGCCGATCGCGCGCAGTTCGTCGATCGAGCTGCGCACGACGATCTCGCGAGGCTCGGCGCGCCGGCGTGCCCGCCACGCCCAACCCCCTCCGAAACCGAGCAGGAGGAAGAGCACCAGTCCGAGGAGGGTCGCCAGATCCATCGGGAAAGTGTAGCGGATGGGCCGGGCGCGACGTCTCAGGCGCCGAGCAGGAAGATCCAGGCGTTGACGGCCAGCGCGGCGATCCAGACCAGCGAGCGGGCGCTGGCGCGATCGCCGACGTAGAGCAGGAGATAGGCGACGCGCAGCACCAGCCAGACCGCGGCGAGCGCATCGAGCCGGCCCTGCGCGGCACCGAGCTGATGCGCGACGATCACTGCCGCGGCGAAGAACGGCAGCGCCTCGAAGGTGTTGTTCATCGCCGCGACCGCGCGCCTGCGGCGGCCGTCGAGCGTCGCCTCCCAGGCGCGGGGATCGGCGTTGTCGTAGTCGCGGCGCCCCGCCTTCGCGATGCCCGCCGCGACGAAGGGCAGGAAGAAGGCGGCGAACAGGAGCCAGTAGGCGAGCGTGAGCTTCATCGCGGGTCGGTGCCTCGGACGGTGGATGGGGACGACGTCAGTCGACGCTGCGCCGGTCGCGCAACGCCTGCGCGACCGTGGCGGCGTCGACGTACTCGAGTTCGCCGCCCATCGGCACGCCGCGGGCCAGCCGCGAGACCTTCAGGCCGCGCGCTCTCAGCATCTCGCCGATGTAGTGCGCGGTGGCTTCGCCTTCCTGGGTGAAGTTGGTGGCCAGGATCACCTCCCGGACTTCGCCGTCGGTCGCGCGTGCCAGCAGACGATCGAAATGGATCTCGTTCGGTCCGACGCCGTCGAGCGGCGACAGCCGGCCCATCAGCACGAAGTACAGGCCGTCGAACGCGAGGGTCTGCTCCAGCGTCACCTGGTCGGCCGGGGTCTCTACCACGCACAGCTTGGACGGATCGCGGCGCGGCGACGCGCAGGTCTCGCAGACCTCGTGCTCGGTGAACGTGTTGCAGCGCTCGCAGTGCCGGATCCGCGCGGTGGCGTCGATGAGGGCGCTGGCGATCGCCTCGGCGGCCTCCCGGTCGTTCTGCAGCAGGTGGTAGGCGTAACGCTGCGCCGAGCGCGGCCCCACGCCCGGCAGCCGCTTGAGGGCCGCCACCAGCGCGTCGAGCGCAGCGGGCGGTCGCAGCATCGCGGGGCTCAGAACGGCATCTTGAAGCCGGGCGGCAGCGGCAGCCCGGCGGTGACCGACGACATGCGCTCGGAGGCCGTCTGCTCGGCGCGCCGCAGCGCGTCGTTCATCGCGGCCACGACGAGATCCTCGAGCATCTCCTTGTCGCCGTCGGCGAGGACGCTCGGGTCGATGGTGACGCGCTTGACGTCGTTGCGGCAGGTGACCACGACCTTCACGAGGCCGGCGCCCGACTGTCCCTCGACCTCGACCCCTGCGAGGGTCTCCTGGGCCTTCTTGAGGTTGTCCTGCATCTGCTGGGCCTGCTTCATCAGGCCGGCGAGCTGGTTCTTCATCATCGCGTCTCTCCGGTGGGGCCGATCGGCTGGATCGAGTCGGGCACGATCGTACCTTCGAAGCCGGTCAGCAGGGTCTGGACGAAGGCATCGCCCTCGATGTGCGCCTGGGCTTGCGCGAGCGCCTCGGCCTGTTCGCGGGAGCGGACCTGGGCCACGGTCGTGCCGCGGACCTGGCCGATCTCGACGGACAGGCGCACCGGGCGGCCGAAATGCCCGACCAGCACGTCGCGGACCTTGGCCAGGAGCGCAGGCTCGGCGAGCGGCTTGACGGGCACCCGCAGCGCGAAGCCCTCGGCGTCGTGTCCGAGCAGCTCGCTCTGCTGCATGAACTGGCCGACGAGTCCCGGTCGACCGAGCCGGGCGACCACCGCGGCAGCGAGGCCGGGCCAGTCGCCGTCGAAGTCGAGCGGCGCGACGGCCGGGGTGGCCCGCGCATCGGTCCGGGCGGCGTCCGGTCCGGGGACCTCGGGGCGCGAGGGCTCGTGCCGTGGCGCGGCGACGCGTGCCGCCTCCGGGGGCGGCCCGTCGGCGGGGCGGACCGGGTCGGGTCGGATCGGGGTCGATGTCGACGGGCGGGTCGGCTGTGCGGCGGTCGGCTGTGCGGCGGTCGGCGGTGCGGCGGTCGGCTGCGGTACGGTCGGCTCGCCACGCATCGGCTGAGCGTGGGTCGGCCGGGCAGTCGCCGGCTGCGGACTCGTCGAATGCGACCCCGGCGTCGCGGAGGCCGAGGCCGGCCGGGTCACGGCGAGCGGGGCTGCGGGCGGGCGCGGTTCGGGGCGCGGTTCGGGGCGCGGTTCCGGACGCGATTCGGGGCGCGATTCGGGGCGGGCACCGGCAGCGGGCCGCGCGCCCGCGGCGGCCAGGGCGGCCGCGCGC
>RPRK01000191.1 GCA_003818495.1 Burkholderiales bacterium | reverse complement strand
TCGGGCGACCACCACAGCACCGGCTGGCCGGCCGAGTACCACGGGAAGATGCCGCGCCCGTACGCCTCGAGCAGCCGCTCCGGCGAGAGGTCGCGGCCGGCGGCGAGCAGGCCGTTCGGATCGGAGAGGGCCTTCGAGGGCGGCGGCAGCGGCCGCCCGGGATCGACCCACGTCAGCATGCGCGCTGCGCCGGTCTCAGGCGGCCGGGCGAGGCGAGTAACGGATCGCGCTGGTGTGCAGGTCGTAGCGACCGGCGCGTCGGTCTTCGAAGAACCAGCGCAGCGTCTGCCCGACCGTGCGGAACGCGATGTCGTCCCAGGGAATCTCGGCCTCGGTGAACAGACGGGCCTCGAGGCTCTCCGGTCCCGGCTCGAAGTCGAGGTGCAGCAGGGCCGCCCGGTAGAACAGATGCACCTGCTCCACGTGGGGCACGTCGATCATCGTGTAGAGCGGACCGAGGTCGATGCGTGCGCCGGCCTCCTCGAGCGTCTCGCGGGCCGCGCCTTCGCCGGTCGTCTCGCCGTTCTCCATGAAGCCCGCGGGCAGCGTCCAGTAGCCGTAGCGCGGCTCGATCGCGCGCTTGCACAGCAGCACCTTGTCTTCCCAGACGGTGACCGTGCCGACCACCATCTTCGGATTCTGGTAGTGGACCGTGCTGCACCCGGCGCAGCAGTAGCGCGGCCGGTTGTCGCCCGGGGGCACTTCGAAGACGACGTCGCGGCCGCAGGTCGAACAGAATTTCATGCGAGTGCAGGAGTCGGGTCGAAGGAGATCGGGTCGACGATCGCGGAGCGACGTTCGGTTCGAATCGAGTGTAGCAGTCAAACGAGGCGCGCCCGTGCGAGGCATTTGCCCTTCGCCAGGGAAACGTGCTATTCTTTTTGGCTCAGACGCGGGGTGGAGCAGTCTGGCAGCTCGTCGGGCTCATAACCCGAAGGTCGCAGGTTCAAATCCTGCCCCCGCAACCAGATTCCGAACACGGTCCTTCAGGCGACAGCCGGAAGGACCGTTTTCATTTCGGGGACCGCATCACCGCGTGGGGTCCCGGCCCACCGCTCATCCCACCACGAGCTTCGCCCGGGTCTTGATGTCCGCGTAGGTCTTCACCTCTTCCGCGATCCGCGCGCGAAAGGGCGCGGCGCCCTGGATCGTCGGCACCAGCCCCAGCTCGACGAACCGCCGGCGCACCTGCGGGTCCTCCATCACCTTGCGTGCGGCCGCCTCGAGCTTCGCGACGATCTCCGGCGGCAGGCCGGCCGGCCCGAACAGGCCGAACCACGCGTCGAGCACCATCTCGGGCCCGCCCGACTCCTTCACGGTGGGAATCTGCGGGTGGCTCTCGAGCCGCTCGCGCGCGATGACCGCCAGCACCTTCACGCGTCCGTCGGTCGACTGGGGCAGCACGATCGGATCGAACATCAGCTCGATGCGGCCGGCCTTCATCTCCATCACCGCGGCTGCGCTGCCCTTTCCGGGCACGTGGACGATGTCGGTGCCGGTCAGCAGCTTGAAGTACTCGCCGAGGAAGTTGCCGAACGAGCCGCTGCCCGATGAGCTGTAGTTGAGCTTGCCCGCGTCGCGCCTGGCGAGCGCGATCAGTTCGCCCACCGTGGCGACCGGCAACTGCCCGGTCACGCCGACGAAGCTGGTGCCGTCGACGAACTTCACGATCGGCGTGAAGTCGCGCAGGGGCTCGTAGGGCGCGGGCGTCTTGATCACGGACTGCACGATCATCGCGCCGCTGTTGGTCGACAGCAGCGTGTAGCCGTCGGGCGCCGCGTGCATCACCTGGTTCGATCCGACGATGCCGGCCGCGCCCGGTGCGTTGCGCACGATGAATCGCTGGCCGAAGAGGCGCTCGAAGCCTTCGGCGAACACGCGCGCCGGAATGTCGTTGGTGCCACCGGGGTCGTACGGCGAGACGATCGTCACGGGGCGGCTCGGCCAGGCGTCCGCCTGCGCACGGGCCGCGGGCACGATGCCCGCCAGGCCGGCGGCCATCGCGACCGCCGCGACCGCCGCGACCGCCGCGGTCACGACGCGCCGGCGTGGAGGGTGCGATCGCGCAGCCGCTGTTCCGGAACGCGGCGTCGGCGCACGTCCGTCGCCGCGGCGTCCCGACGGACGGGGCCTGCGCGTCCGCGCGAAGACCGATCGCCGGGCGGCCGCGGCGGAAGCGCGGTCGATGGCTCGAATACCGGCATTTTTTCCCCGTTTCGTCGCGCCTGACGCGGGCACCGGACGTTGCACCATCCGTTGGCGCCCTGCCGAGATGGATGGACTCGTGACGAACCCGCATCACCACCGCTCCGACCCTGGACCGTTCCGGTCCGGGCCCGTATCGCGAAACCAGGACCACGGCTCGCTGTCATGAGATTCCTGATCGTTGACGACTTTTCGACGATGCGACGCATCGTCCGTGGCCTGCTCAAGGAGATGGGCCACCTGGATTGCGACGAGGCCGAGGACGGCGCGGTGGCGATCACCAAGCTGCGCAACGGCCGGTTCGACTTCGTCGTGACCGACATCAACATGCCGAACATGAACGGCTTCGAGCTGCTGGAGGCGATCCGCACGGATGCGTCGCTGCAGACGCTGCCCGTGCTGATGGTGACCGCCGAGGCCCGCAAGGAGGACATCGTCCGCGCGGCGCAGCTGCGCGCCTCGGGGTACATCGTCAAGCCCTTCTCGAAGGCGACGCTCGAGGAAAAGGTCTCCAAGATCATGGGCCAGGTCAAGGCCTGAACCTACGCCGCACTCAAGACGACGACATGGAACACGACGACCTCGAAGCCCTGTTCGAAGCCACCCGCGCGGAGGCCGAGCGATCGGCGACCGCCGTCGCGGAGCCGCCGCCCGCCCCGGTCGCGCGCGAGGCCGCGCCCGCTCCGGCCACCGCAGCGCCCGCACCGCGTGCCGCGGTCGCGGAGTCGATTCCGATCGCGGTGCAGAACCCCCCCGAGAGCTGCCCGAACTCGGACCCGGACGGCATCTGCCGCAACTGCACCTGCGGCAGCGCGCGCGAGCTGCGCGACCGCGTCGGTCGGCTGACCCGCGAACTGCACGAGAGCCTGCAGGAGCTGCGGCTCGACAGCACGCTCGCCGACATGGCGAACGAGATCCCGGATGCGCGCAACCGGCTCAAGTACGTCACCGAGATGTGCGAGCGCAGCGCGCAGAAGGTGCTCGACACGCTCGACGAGCTGTCGCCGCTGCAGGAGGCCGAGCGCGACGACTCGCAGGCCCTGCACGTGCGCTGGTCGCGCATGCTCGACGAGAAGCGCCGTCCCGAGGAGGGCTACATGGCGCTCTTCGAGGCGACGCGCACCCACCTGTCGCAGAGCGTGTCCCGCGCCGAGCGCACCGCCAGCCTGCACAGCGACATCATGATGGCGCAGGACTTCCAGGATCTGACCGGTCAGGTGTGCCGCAAGATCGAGGGCATCACCGAGCGCATCGAGCAGAAGCTGCTCAAGCTGCTGATCGATACCGCGCCCGAGGACCATCGCGCGCGGCACCAGGAGATGCTCGAAGGGCCGCAGGTCGTGGCCGGCCGCAGCGATGCGGTGACCACCCAGGGCGAAGTCGACGATCTGCTGAGTTCGCTCGGGTTCTGAGTCCGCGGCTCGACTCGCCGAGGCGCGGATGCGCCGAGGCGCGGAGGCTCAGCCCGGCATGCGCCGGGCGAGCCGCTCCAGGTTCGAGGCGAACGCCGCATCGAAGCCGTCGGGCATCGACTGCGAGCGCGTGACCTCGCGCAGCGCGCCCAGCACGCGCAGGCGCCGCTCCAGGAACGCGCGCCGGGGCTCTGGCTGCGCACTGAACAGGTGGCGGTATTCGAGCCAGACCAGTTCGGTCCACGCATCGAAGCGGGCCGGCGCATCGGCGAGCGTGGCCAGGTCGAGCGCGATCACCGTCTCCGATTCCCGCGAGCCGGGCCGATGCCCCGCCGTGTCCCGGATCATCTCGCACGCCCGGTCGACCTCGTCGGCGGGCAGCGCGCGGCCGTGCGCGGCCTGCCGCAGCAGCAGCGCCGACAGCGCCTCGTTGCTGCCGGGCTCCGCGCCCGCCACGTAGACCGCGTCATGGAAGAGCAGGGCGAGGATCTGTGCGCGGCCGAGCACGAGGCCGCGCGCGGCGGCCCGTGCGAAGACGTCGTGCACGTGCCATGACGCGTGATAGTGCCGCTGCGGCTCCGCATAGCGGGCGAGCGTCGCGTCGACGAGGTCGGCCTCGATGCCGGCGGCAGCGGCCGTGGCGCGCAGGGCGCGGTCGTCGGGCAGCGGGATCGGCACGAAGCGTGGGCGACGCTCGCCGTCGAGGCCGGTGACCGGCTCGACGAACGAGGCGAGCGGCCGGGTCCAGGCGCGGCGCGCCGGATCGGCGAGCGGACGGTAGACGACGTCGGTCGCTCCGTCGGATTCCCGGACCGCGAGTGCCTCGACCCGATACAGGCCGCCTTTCCAGTGCTGGGCGAGCGTGCCCGGGGGAAGGTCGACGGCGGGGTCGGTGGCGGGGTCCGAGGTCATCCGGCGATTGTCGTGGAAACCCCTTTGTCGTGCGAATCCGCACACCGGGCGCCGGACCGCCCGGCGTGATGTGACGGGGTACCGCGACGCGACCCCCGGGGCGGGCCACCCTGCGGTTCGTTACCGGTTCCGCCCATGCCCGTCCTCGCCCGCCTGCTGCCGTTCACCCGCCTCGCGCTGTCGATCGGGCTCGCCTGCGCGGGGGCGACCGCGATGGCCTCGGAGGGCGGGCGCCCGACGACCGCGGCGTCGGAGGCCGCGCTGTCGTGGCCCGCTGCCCGGGTCGGCGCGCCGGCCGCCTGGTCCTTCGGCTCGAGCGGGGCGGGGGTGGTCGTCGCGATCCTCGACTCGGGCGTGCGCGCCACCCATCTCGAGTTCGCAGGTCGGCTGCTGCCGGGCTGGGACGCGACCGGCAGCGGCTTCCCGATCACGTCCGACCCGCTCGGCCATGGCACCCATGTCGCGGGTCTGATCGCTGCCGCCCGCGACGGCGTCGGCATCGCGGGCGTCGCGCCGGGCGCGTCGATCCTGCCGGTCCGGGTCTTCACCGACGGCGTCGCCAGCGATGCCGTGCTGTCGGCGGGCGTGCGATGGGCGGCCGCGCGCTCGGGCATCCTGAACCTGAGCCTGGCGTCGGCGACGCCGATCGCAGGCCCGGCGATCCGCGAAGCCGTCGCGCGCGGGGCGCTGGTGGTGGTGGCCGCCGGCAATCGCGGCGCGGCGAACCCGGAATGGCCCGCGCGGTACGCCCGCGAGGCCTGGGCACACGGCCCGTCGGTCGCGGGTGCGGTCATCGCGGTCGGCGCGGTCGATGCCGACAACCGCATCACCGTGTTCTCCGACCGGGCCGGCGACACCGCGCCGTGGTTCCTGGTCGCGCCCGGTGCCGCCGTCGTCTCGGCCTCCGCCCAGGGCGATGCGGCCTACGGCCGTCAGTCGGGCACCTCCATGGCCGCGCCGGCGGTCTCGGGCGCGGCTGCCCTCCTGCAGTCGCGCTGGCCGCGGCTCGGCGGGCGCGAGGTGGCCGCGATCCTGCTCGCGACGGCACGCGACCTCGGCGCACCCGGCACCGATCCGATCTATGGCCGCGGCCTGCTCGACGTCGATGCGGCGATGCGCCCGGTCGGCGCGATGACCGCGATGGGCCCGGCGGGCGAGCAGCCGCTCGCGGCGACCGGGCTCCGGACCTCGGCCGCGACCGTGGCGCTCGCGCAGGCGACGGCGCGCGCGGGCCTGCCGGCGGTGGTGCTCGATGCCTATCGGCGCGACTTCACCGCCGACCTGTCGGCGCGGATCGTCGCGCCGCTGCCGATGACCGTGCAGCATGCGTTCGACGGGATCGACCGTCGGATGGAGCGCTCGGAGCGGATGACGGGCGGGGATCTGCGCCTGTCGCTGCAGCCCGGAGAGTCCTTCTCGCTCACCGGTCGCGATGCGGTCGGCGAATACGCGTTCGGAGCCGGTGCGCGGGCGCGCGAGTGGTTCGGCGTCGCGGCAGGGCTCGACGTCGCGGCGCTCGCCAACCCGTACGCGGCCCTCGCGCCGCGTGGCGCGCTCATCGGGCGCGGTGTGTCGGTCGGCGACACCACGCTCAAGGCGGGTGTCCTGGGCGGATCCGAGTCCGCGACCTCGGGCATGGGCTGGACCTCGGTCTCGGCGACGACGACGGTGCTGGAGGCGACGCAGCGCCTCGTCGACGGCGTGTCCGCCTCGGCGACCTGGACCCGTTCGGTGGAGCGCGGCAGCTGGCTCGGCGCGATCGGCTCGGGGGCCTTCGCATCGTCGGAGCCGGTCCGTACCGATGCGCTCCAGCTCGGCGCCACGGTGCGGTTCGCGGCGGGGTGGACGCTGGCCGGCACGCGCGCGTGGGGCCGCACGCCGGGACACCAGGGCGCCGGCGTCATCGGCACGGTCGGCGCCTCGCAGAGCGACGCGGCCTCCGTGGCGCTGATCCGCGACGATGCGCTGCGGCCCGGCGACACCTTGTCGCTGTCGGTATCGCAGCCGATGCGGACCCGATCGGGCGACGCGCACGCAGTGGTCCAGACCGGCTTCGGCGCCGACGGCTCCGTGCTGCTCGGCGGCACGGCGTTCTCGCTCGTCCCCGAAGGACGCGAGCGGGCCGCCGAGCTCGCTTGGCGGACACCGCTCGGGCGGGACGCATCGGTCGGTGCGGTGCTGGCGCGGCGCTGGCAGCCGAACCACGACGCCCAGGCCGCACCGGACACCCTGGTCGCGGTGCGCTATCGCAAGGTCTTCTGAACTCGGTCTTCTGAAGAACTCAGGACTCCGACCTCGGGCGCTCGTTCGCCGGACGCGGATCGTCCATCGGAACGTCGTCCGCCCGCGCCGGTGTCGCCGGATCGGCATGCGTGCGCGTGCCGCTCGCCGTGCCGCTCGCGTCGGTCGCCCCCATCGCGGCCTGCAGGCTCGACCCGGGCCCGATCTGTCCCATGCTCGAGGCCGTGCCTGCGGCCACGGTGTCGCTCAGGTGGGTGCCGCTGCCCGTGCCGACCTGACCGTGCGACGGCGCGTTGCCCCAGATCGGGGCCGACGCGACGGCTGCACCGCGTGCGTCCGCGCCCCCGGCGTCGGGTTCGTGCCCGTCCGCGCACGCGGGGTCGGCGATCGCGGCACCGTGCTCCCGCATCAGCGACACGGCACGCTGCCGGTCGGACGCCTCGACCCGCAGTTCGAGCAGGGCGCCGCGCTCGGGCGCCGACGCATCGGTCTGCACGCGCGTCGGCCCCGCGGCGAGCTCGGCCCGTCCGAGTGCGACGGCCGCCCGGCGCGCGGCCTGGGCGTCGAGGAATGTGGCGACGACGGTATGGCTCATCGGCCCGGTCTCCGGTCAGTCGCCCGCCCGGCGCGAGCCGGAAGGGCGGGTGGGTGCGTCGGGCAGTCCCGCGGCGGCGGGGCGGTCTCCCGTGCGCGCCTGCGGCGCGTCGTCGGCAAGATCGGCGGGCCGTGCCTGGGGGGCGTCGGCCGGACGTCTCCGGATGCCGTTCATCATCGCCCGCTCGATCGCGCGATGCATGGTCACGGGGCCGTGACGGGGTTCTGTCGACATGTCGGTGCTCCTCGTTGACGGCGAGCCGCAGGCGGACGTGGATCGCCGCCGCACGGGCCGCCGCCTGCCTCAGCCTTGTTTTCCGCCCTTGCGGCCCGCCTCCGATGCCCGCTCGGGGTCGTCGGCGAAGTTGCCCGAGCCGCCCCGCGCGCCGCCCGCCTGACCTGCGGACCGGTCTCCAGACGGGCTGCCACTTCCCGCATGGCTGTGTTCGCCGCCCTTGCGGCCGGCCTCCGCCGCGCGCTCGGGATCGTTCTTGAAGTTGCCGCCGCTCATCTCGCCACCCTTGCGGCCGGCCTCCGACGCGCGTTCGGGGTCGTTGGCGAAGTTGCCTCCGCTCGCCTGTCCGCCCTTGCTCGCGATCTCCCGCTGCTTCTCCGGATCCATCGAGGCGAAGCCCCGGTTGGAGGTGTCCCCGTCCTTGCTGCCTTGAGCCATGTCGTCACTCCTGTGCTGAATCGTGTGTAGCGCAGCCCGCCTCGGCGTCTGCACCGCCTGCGTCCCCCGGTCGGACCTGAGCGATGCCTCCGAGGACGATCGAGCGGCATGCAGGCTGCGGGCCCGGAGCGGACCGAACCGGGCGCCCGCGGAGGCAGCTTGTTGGCGCTGCGGCGTTGCTGCTATCATCGGCAGTCGAGTTTTGCGAGAGGCGGCGACCCAGCCCGCCGGTCGGGATGCCCATCCCCGGCCCCGATCCGACCGATCGACTCGCCCCGCGCCGCGCAGCAGTCACGCCGCCCCGTATGCGGCACGTGTTCACGGCGCATGCTCGTCAGACAGCGAATCACGGCCCGAGGCGGGCCGTCCATCCGACACGATAGGATTCCAGCCGCGTGATGAACACCGCGGACGTCAAGCGCATCATCGAGGCTGTGCTGTTGAGCGCACAGCAGCCGATGCCGGTGTCCGAACTTCGCCGCCTGTTCGCCGATGAAGTCGACATCGGCGCGGAGACCGTGCGTGCGCTGCTCGACGAGTTGCGCATCGCGTGGCAGGGGCGCGGCGTCGAGCTGGTGTCGCTGGCGAGCGGCTGGCGGTTCCAGACCACGGCCGACATCTCGCGCTTCATCGCCCGCCTTCATCCCGAGCGGCCGCCCCGATACTCCAGGGCCGTGCTCGAGACGCTCGCGATCGTCGCCTATCGGCAGCCGGTCACCCGCGGCGACATCGAGGAGATCCGCGGCGTCGCGGTCTCCACGCAGATCGTCAAGACGCTCGAGGACCGGGGCTGGATCGAGGTGATCGGCCAGAAGGACGTGATCGGCCGGCCGGCACTGTTCGCCACGACCCGGCAGTTCCTCGACGACCTGGGTCTGCGATCGCTGCAGGAACTGCCGTCGCTCGAGGCAGACCTGCCCGTCGCCGAGGCCTTCGGTCAGCGGATGATCGCCCTTGCCGAGGCGGCGCCCGTGCAGGAGGCGACCGCGGTCGAGGGCGAGCCCGAGGTCCGGATCGAGGGCACGTCCGTCGCGCTGGCCGAGACGGACGCTGTCCAGCCCGAGCCCGAGCCCGAGCCCGAGCCCGAGCCCGAG
>RPRK01000190.1 GCA_003818495.1 Burkholderiales bacterium | reverse complement strand
GCCCAGGTGATCTCGATGCGGACGGTGTTCGCGTCGGCACCGACCACGCCGAAGCGGACGGTGGCGGCCGCACCCGGCAGGCCGGTGCCCGGGGCCAGCAGGCGGCCGTTCAGCCACTCGACGTAGCGCGCGCCGCCGGTCGAGAAGTCGGCGACCACCGTCGCCCGGCTCGCCGACTGCATCCGCGCGAGCAGCTCGTCGGCGGCCGCGGCGGCCTCGGTGCGCAGCCGCGCATCGGTGGTGACGCGCGTCGACACGGTCTGCATCCCGACCAGACCCAGGACGCCCACCGAGAACACGACCAGCGCGATGAGCGCCTCGATCAGCGTGAAGCCGCCCTGCCGGCGAGGTCCGACGGAAGTCGCCATCTCAGCACGCCCCCGGCGCGAGGAACGGCTCGCAGGACGCGACCGCGCCCGACGGACGCGACGGGTCGCAGACGCGCACCGAACCGCCCGTGCTCACCGAGACGCAGCGCGCCCGCGTGCTGCCGGCGCTCGTCACCCGCAGCACCAGCGGCGCGGCGAGCGGGGCCGCCAGCCCCGGACCCGCGCTGAGGTCGACGGGCCGCGCGGTGGGGGTGAACCCCACTGCGCTCAGCGTACCGTTGACCAGCGAGACCGCCCCGAACTCGCCATCCAGCGACTGGCCGGTCACGTAGTCGCCGGGGCCGCCCGGGTTCGCCACCCGGGCCATCCAGTGGCGGGCCGAACTGGCCGGGACGGCCTGCGCGGCAACGACCGAGGCGGGGCCCGGCGTCGCGTTGGTGAAGATCACCTCGACCATCCGGTTGCGGCGGATCGCCTCGCCCTGGGCGGTGCGCAGCGCGGCCGCCAGCCCCTGCGCCGTGCCCTGCACCCGGCGCGCGGCGATCGTGTCGGCGAACATCGGCATGGCCAGGCCCGCGAGCACCGACAGGATCGCGACGACCACCATCGCCTCGACCAGCGTGAAGCCCGACGCGGCGGCGCGCGCGCGCACGGTCAGCTGCCTCGCCGCACGACGAAGCGCGTCGCGGGCATCGTCGTCGTGGTCCAGCCGCTGGCGACCGAGACCGTGGTCTCCATGCCGGCCTCGTCGATCCGGTAGACGAAGCCGGCGGTCCGGCCGGCGCCGGTGGCTGTCCAGGTGTAGGACTGACCGGCACCGGCGGTGACGCAGGCGAAGCCGAATCCGCTGTCCGGGTCGGTGAAGTCGGGAACCGCGCAGCCGGCGCCGTCCGGGGCGGCGTAGCTGCGGTTGTCGGCGTAGCGCTGCTCCATCCGCGCCCGCAGCTCCTTGAGGAGGCCGGTCGCGGCCGTCGCGCCGCTGCGGGTCACGTGATCGCCCCAGGCCGGGATGGCCACCGCGGCGAGCAGTCCGACGATGGCGACCACCACCATCAGCTCGACCAGCGTGAACCCCGAATCGCGTTGTGATGAGCCGGACACCGTGTCGCCTGTGTGACGCCGTTCGATGGACGGACTCTAGGCAGCGGCCCCGCCGTGCCACCACGGGGACCGGACGGACGGCGGCCCCGCGGCCTACGGATGGCCGGACCGTGACAAAGTCCGGCCGACCTGCGGTCGGCGTCGCCCGTCCGGCGGCGAACGCGATGTCGCGTGTTCGCCGAGCCGCTCCGGGGCCCGCCGGGCTGCCGCAACGTCGCGCGCCCGACGGACGGCGCCCGGGCCGGAGCCCCCGATACCGGCGCACCCACGGTTTACCCTCGCCGGACTGCGTGATACGGTTGTTCCCGACACCGACCACCCCTCCCCGCTGGAGCTCCCTTGATCGCAGGCGGTACGCGCGACCCAGACCCGGCAGGGCACAGCCGGTCGGCCGTCGCCGGCGCGGGGCGCTGAGATGGCTCGCCGCACGCTCTACAGCCGCTCTCCGGAGGCCGCGCCGACGTCGGCCGCGGCACCGACCGCGGGTTCGCCCGCCCCGTCGGGCACCGGAGCCGGGCGCGGCCGGCAGGCCGCCTCCGCTGCGGGCGGCCCCCGTGGACCGTCCGCCTGGGACCGTCCGCTCGACCCGCCGGGCCGGCCTGCCGCCCCGCCGGCGCCCGCAGCCGATCCGCCGCCCCGCCGATTCGCGCGACTGCGCGGTCTCCTGTCGCGCGGCGAACGTCCGCTGCTCGTCGTGCTCGGCGTGCTGGCCGCGCTCGCGGGCGTCGCGCTGCAGGGCGGCCTGAACCCGCCGGCCCGCGTGCTGACCCAGGAGGACATCGACTCGGCCGTGCTGCGCACGCTCGAGACCCAGCCGCTGCCGTCGCAGGCGGCCAAGGCCTGGGAGGTGATCCGTCCGTCCGTGGTCCGGGTCCGGCGCATCGGCCCGCCGGGCAAGGACGGCGCCGCCGGCGAGGACGTCGGCGTCGGCAGCGGCGTAGTGGTGGTCGAGACCGGACTGATCCTGACGAACCTGCACGTGGTCGCGGGCGCCGACTCGATCAAGGTCGTGTTCGCCGACGGACTGGAATCGGACGCGGTGGTGGTGAAGGCACAGCCCGAGCAGGACCTCGCGGTGCTGCAGGCCAAGACCCTGCCCGACGACCTGGTGCCGGCGACGCTGAAGTCCACCGCCGACGTGCGCCCCGGCGACGTCGTCGTGGCCGCGGGCTTCCCGTTCGGCATCGGGCCTTCGGTGACCGCCGGCGTGGTGTCCGGGCTCAAGCGCGAGTTCCGTTCGCCCGAAGGCCAGCGTCAGCTCACCAACCTGATCCAGTTCGACGCGGCGGCGAACCCCGGCAGCTCCGGGGGGCCGCTGGTGACGCCCGAAGGCGAGGTGATCGGCATCGTGACCGCGGTGCTCAATCCGACCGAGCAGCGCGTGTTCGTCGGGATCGGCTTCGCCGTGCCGATCGAGAGCGCGGCGGCCGGTGCCGGCATGTCGCCCTTCTGACGCATCCCATCCGAACCGGCCCTGCTTACCGATCGTCCCGATCGACCCGATCGACCCGATCGCCCCCATCCCCTGCCATCCCGCTATCCCGAGGCACCGCGCATGAACGACACCCCGACGACCGGCAACGAGGTCTCCACGCTGATGGAGCGCATCCTGTTCGAGGTGAAGAAGGTGGTCGTCGGGCAGGACCACTTCCTCGAGCGGGTGCTGGTCGCGATCCTCGCCCAGGGCCACCTGCTGGTCGAGGGCGTGCCCGGCCTGGCCAAGACGCTGACGGTGAAGACGCTGGCCACGTCGGTCCGAGGCCAGTTCAAGCGGATCCAGTTCACGCCCGACCTGGTGCCCTCGGACCTGGTCGGCACGCGGATGTACAGCCAGAAGACCGGCGAGTTCAGCACCTCGCTCGGGCCGGTGTTCACCAACCTGCTGCTCGCCGACGAGATCAACCGCGCGCCGGCGAAGGTCCAGAGCGCGCTGCTGGAGGCCATGCAGGAGCGCCAGGTGACGATCGCCGGGGAGACGCACCGCGTGCCCGATCCGTTCCTGGTCATGGCGACGCAGAACCCCATCGAGACCGAGGGGACCTACCCGCTGCCCGAGGCGCAGGTCGACCGGTTCATGATGAAGGTGCTCGTCGGTTACCCGACCGAGGACGAGGAGTTCGTGATCGTCGAGCGGGTCACCGGCGCGCCGGTGGCGGTCTCCGCGGTGGCGAGCACCGAGCAGCTGAGCGTGCTGCAGCGCGAATGCCGTCGCGGCTACGTCGATCCGTCGCTGATGCAGTACGCGGTGCGGCTGGTGTCGGCCACCCGCGACCCCGCGCGCCACGGCCTCGGCGACCTGGGCAAGTTCCTCACCTACGGTGCCAGCCCGCGGGCCTCGATCGCGCTGGTCGAGGGTGCGCGTGCCCTCGCCTTCCTGCGCGGCCGCCGCTACGCGCTGCCCGAGGACGTCGCCGACATCGCGCCCGACGTCCTGCGCCACCGGCTGGTGCTGTCCTACGAAGCCCTCGCCGAGGGGCTGTCGGCCGATCGGATCGTCCAGCGCATCATGCAGGCGGTGCCGCAGCCGGCCCGTCCGCTGCAGACCCATGTCGACGTCGACGCGCGATCCTGAGGCGCTGCTGCGGCGCCTCGAGTGGACGGTGATCCGTCGGCTCGACGGCCAGCTGCACGGCGACTACCGGACCCTGTTCCGGGGGTTCGGCCTGGACCTCGCCGACCTGCGCGAGTACCAGTACCACGACGACGTGCGCCGCATCGACTGGAACGTCACCGCGCGGCTGCAGACGCCGTACGTGAGGGAGTACCACGAGGACCGCGAGGTGTCGGCGTGGTTCCTGGTCGACCTCAGCGGTTCGGTGGGCTTCGGCTCGGGCGAGCGCACCAAGCGGATGGTCGCGACCGAGTTCGTCGGCGTGGTGGCTCGCCTGCTGATCCGTCACGGCAACGCGGTCGGCTCGATGGTCTACGGCGACCGGGTCGACACCGTGATCCCCGCCCGCACCGGCCGCCGGCATCTGCTGCACATCCTGTCGCGGATCGAGCAGCGGCCCGCCGGGGTGCCGCTGGCCCCGCGCGGCACCGAGCTCGGGGTGCTGCTCGGCGCGGCCGCCGAGGCGATCAAGCGCCGCTCGCTGGTGTTCGTGGTGTCGGACTTCATCAGCGAGCCCGGCTGGGAGCGTCCGCTCGCGCGACTCGCGCAGCGCCACGAGGTGGTCGCCATCCGCGTGCACGATCCGCTCGAGTCCGGGCTGCCCGACCTCGGCCTGGTGACGATGCAGGACGCCGAGACCGGCGAGCAGCTGTTCGTCGACACCTCGGACCGCGCCTTCCGCAGGCGCTTCGCCGAGGCGGCCGCGCGCCGCGAGACCTCGCTGCGCCGCTCGCTCGCGCAGGCCGGCGTCGACACGCTCGAGGTCTCCACGGCGGACCCCCTGGCCGGCGCGATCATGCGGTTCGCCGACCTGCGCAAGCAGCGCAGCCGGCTGTCGGGCGGCGCGCTGCCGTCGCACCTGTCGACCACCACCGGGAGGCCGACGTGACCTTCATCTGGCCGCAGATGCTGTGGGCCCTGCTCGTCGTGCCGCTGCTCGGCATCGCGTACGTCACCTGGACCCGGCGGCGCGGGTCGGCACTCGGTTCGCTCGGCGGGCTCGCCCTGTCCGCGGGCCCGGGCCGCGGGCGCTGGCGCCACCTGCCTCCGGCGCTGTTCCTGCTCGCGGTCGCCCTGCTGCTGGTGTCGGTGGGTCGGCCCGCCGCGGTCGTGACGCTGCCCGCGCAGCACGAGACGGTGATCCTCGCGATCGACATCTCCGGCAGCATGCGTGCCTCCGACGTCAAGCCGACCCGGCTCGCCGCCACGCAGACGGCAGCGAAGGCCTTCGTCGAGGCGCAGCCGAGCAGCACCCGGATCGGCATCGTCACCTTCGCCGGCATCGCCTCCCTGGTGCAGCCTCCGACCGACAACCGGGAGGACGTCCTGCAGGCGATCGACCGCCTGCAGCCGCAGCGGGGCACCGCGATCGGCAGCGCGATCGTGGTCTCCCTGGCCACGATCTTCCCGAGCGCGGGCATCGACCTGCGGACGGTCGGCCGCCGCGAGGGCGGCGCCGACGGCAACCGCGAGCAGCGCCGGGACGCGGCGCGCGCCGGCGCCGCACCGATCCCCGGCGCCCCCCAGGCCAAGCCGTTCGAGCCGGTGCCGGCCGGCTCGTTCGACTCCGCGGTGATCGTGCTGCTGTCGGACGGACAGTCCACCACCGGCCCCGATCCGGTCGCGGCGGCGCGCCTGGCGGCCGAACGGGGCGTGCGCGTCTACACCGTCGGCATCGGCACCGCGAAGGGCGAGGTGCTGCGCACCGACGGCTGGTCGATGCGGGTGGCCCTCGACGAGTCAGGCCTGAAGACCGTCGCCGACCTCACGCGCGGCGAGTACTTCCTCGGCGACAGCGCCGCGGAGCTCAAGCGGATCTACCAGTCGATGAACAGCCGCTTCGTGATGGAGAAGAAGGAACTCGAGGTCGGTGCCTTCTTCGCCGCCGCCGCGGCGCTCTTCGCCCTCCTGGGCGCGGCGCTGTCGGTCGCCTGGTACGGCCGCATCCTCTGAGGGCGGGCCCGGCGCAAGGCCGGGCCGGGCCGCTTCCGCGCGCCCCTGCCCTAGCGCGTCTTGTGGACGAAGGAGGCGCGCTCGACGTCGGTGATCCAGACCACGCTGTCGCCGGGCGCGCCGCTCGACAGGCAGGCGACCACCGCGTCGAAGAGCGCGCCGGCCGACTCGTCCGGGACCACCATCTCGATCCTGTAGCGGGCGACGTGGTCGGTCAGCTCCTCTCGGATCGTGTGGCGCCCGCCTCCGGTCCCACCGGCCCGGCCGTAGCGTTCCGCCTTGGCCACGGTCATGCCCGGGAACCCGGGAATGGCCCGCAGCGATTCGTGCAGCGACGCGAGCTTCTGCGTGCCGATCACGGCCTTGATCTCCTTCATCGCACGCCCTCCTGCGGCTGCTTGCGGGTCATCCTCATACCTCCTCCACGCGAACGTCGTCGAACCAGCGGTAGATCGCCGGCAGCACCACCAGCGTGAGCAGCGTGCAGCTGATCAGTCCGCCGATCACGACGATCGCGAGCGGCCGCTGCACCTCCGAGCCCGGCCCGGTGGCGAACAGGAACGGGATCAGGGCGAGCCCCGCGACGGTGGCGGTCATCATCACCGGCCGGAAGCGCAGCTTCGCGCCCTCGATGACGGCCTCGGCCACCGCCATGCCGCCGGTACGCAGGTCCCGGATGTAGCTGACCAGCACGACGCCGTTGAGCACGGCGATGCCCCACAGCGCGATGAACCCGACCGACGCCGGCACAGAGAGGTACTCGCCGCTGAAGAACATCGCGACGATGCCGCCGAGCGAGGCGAACGGCAGCACCAGGATGATCAGCGTGGCGGTCTTGACCGAGCGGAACAGCAGGAACAGCAGGAAGAAGATCGCCGCCACCGTGATCGGGATGATCACGGCCAGGTGGCCGAGCGCCCGCTCCATGTTCTGGAACTGCCCGCCCCACTCCAGGCGGTAGCCCTCGGGCAGCTGCACGTCCTTCGCGATCGCCTCCTGGAGTTCGGCGACGAAGCCGCCGAGGTCGCGGTCGGCGACGTTGATGCCGACCACCACGCGACGCTTGCCGAGCTCGCGGCTGATCTGCGCCGGGCCGTCCGCGATCTCGATCTTCGCCAGCCGGGCGAGGGGGATCTGCGCGCCGTTGCGCCCGGTGACCACCAGGCCGCGGATCGCCTCGACGTCGTCCCGATAGCTCTCGGGGAGCCGGACGGACGCGGAGAAGCGCCGCTCGCCCTCGTAGATCTCGGTGGCGACCTTGCCGCCGATCGCCATCTCGATCACCTCGTGCAGGTCGCTGACGTTCAGCCCGGCGCGTGCGATCGCCTGGCGGTCGATCGAGATCTGCAGGTACTGCTGACCCGTGATCCGCTCGACGCGCAGGTCCTGGGCGCCGCGGATCGATCCGGCGACCCGCGCGATCTCGTCGGCCGTGTCCTTCAGCGTCTGCAGGTCGTCGCCGAAGATCTTCACCGCGATGTCGGCCCGCACGCCGGTCACCATCTCGTCGACGCGATCGGAGATCGGCTGCGCCATCACGACCTGCGCGCCCGGCAGCACCGCGAGCTTCTTCCTCACCTCGTCGGCGATCGTGTCCTGGGTCCAGCCTTCGGGCCACTCGTCGCGGGGCTTGAGCGAGACGATCGGCGTCGACTCGTTCTGCGCCTGAGGATCGGCGGGCGACTCGCCGCGGCCGAGGCCGGAGACCGCGGACTTCACGCCCGGCACCGTCATCACCAGCCGCATCGCCTCCATCTCCATCCGGATCGACTCCTCGAGCGAGATGTTGGGCACGCGGTTGATGCCCGGGACGAGCGAACCCTCCTTCATCTCCGGGATGAAGGCGGTGCCCAGCAGCGGCAGCAGCGACAGCGACGCGGCGAGCGCCACCAGCGAGGCGACGAAGGTCGTGCGGGCACTGCCGACCGCCCGCCGCAGCAGCGCGAGGTACGGCTTCTTGAGCGTGCGGATCAGCCAGGTGTCGTGCGCCTCTTCGTCGTGGGGCGCCGCGTCGTGCCCGGCCGGGTCCGGCTCGATCCGCGCACCGGCACCGGCGACAGCCGGCGCCGGCTTGGGCGGCTTGACCTTCAGCAGGTACGAGGAGAGCACCGGCGTGAGCGTCAGCGACAGGACCAGCGAGATGGCCAGCGCGATCGCGATGGTGAACGCCAGCGGCGCGAACATCTTGCCCTCCATGCCGGTCAGCGTCATCAGCGGCAGGAAGACCAGGATGATCACGCCCACCCCGAAGATCACCGGCGTGGCGACCTCGGTCACCGCGTGGTAGATGATCCGGATCCTGGACTCGCCGCTGCCGGCCTTGCGGGCCAGATGCGCGAAGGCGTTTTCCACCACCACCACCGAGCCGTCGACCATCAGGCCGATGGCGATCGCCAGGCCGCCGAGCGACATCAGGTTCGCCGACAGCCCGATCCGGTTCATCGCCAGGAAGGTGAGCAGCGGCGTGAGCACCAGCGTAGCGACCACCACCAGCGAGGAGCGGATGTCGCCGAGGAACAGCAGCAGCACGACCACCACCAGCACCACGCCTTCGATCAGCACCTTCACCACGGTGGCGAGGGCGGCGTCGACGAGTTCGGAGCGGTCGTAGTACGGCACCACCTTGAGCCCGCCGGGCAGCATGCCCTTCGAATTGATCTCCTCGACACGCTCCTTGATGCGCGACACCACCTCCTTCGCGTTGCCGGCGCGGATCATCATCACGACGCCGCCGACGCTCTCGGTGACGCCGTTCTTGATGACCGAGCCGACCCGCACGGCGGTGCCGACCCTGACCTCGGCGACGTCGCGGATGTAGACCGGCGTGCCCTGGAACTCGCGCAGCACGATGCTGCCGATGTCGCCGACGTCCTGCACCAGCCCGATGCCACGGATCAGGTACTGCTCGGCGAACCGGGGCAGCACGCCGCCGCCGGAGTTGGCGTTGTTGCTCGCCAGCGCCTGGAACACCTCCTGGATCGAGATGCCGTAGTAGCGCAGCTTCTCCGGGGAGACGAGCACCTGGTACTGCTTCTCGTAGCCGCCCTGCGAATTGATCTCGGCCACCCCGGGGATCGAGCGCAGCAGCGGGCGCAGCACCCAGTCCTGCACCGTGCGCCGCTCGGTGAGCTCCTCGACGGTGAGCTCCCGATCGCCGTCGTCGG
>RPRK01000189.1 GCA_003818495.1 Burkholderiales bacterium | reverse complement strand
TGCTGTTCCCGCTGGCGCTCGCCTGGGGGATGTGGCGGATCGCGCTGTCGACCTTCCGTGCCGTCCCGGGCTGACGGGGGCCGTCCACAGACAAAGGGGTCGATCCCGACATCGGCGGGTCATCACTGGAGCCCGAACACACCGGATCGGATCGGTGGGCTTGCCAGGCGGCAAAATTTGGGATAAATTTCCCAAATCATGTCCGACGCCACCCACCCCGACCAGGCCCTGCAGCGCGCCGTGCTGCGCGTCATGCGCGCGCTCGCTCGCGTCCTGATCCGCAACGGCCTGACGCTGCCGGCCTTCGTCGAGCTCGCCAAGCGGGCGTGGGTCGACGTCGCGCTGGGCGACTTCACGATCCCGGGGCGCAAGCCCTCGGTCTCGCGCGCCTCGCTGCTGACCGGCCTCACCCGCAAGGACGTCCAGCGGCTCGTCGACACCCGTGACGACGCGTCGGCCTCGAACGCGCTGCCCGACCACCGCGCCGCACGCGTCATCGCGGGGTGGGTGCACGACCCGGACTTCGCGGCCGGCGGCGCGCCGCGCGAGCTGGCCTTCGACGGCGAGGGCGCCACCTTCTCGGCGCTGGTGAAGCGGTTCGGCGGCGACGTCCCGCCGCGCGCGGTGCTCGACGAGCTGCTGCAGGTCGGCAACGTCGAGCGGACCGAGGACGGCCGGCTGCGCCTGCTGACCCGCTTCTACCTGCCGCGCTCGAACGACGCCGCCCGGCTCGGCATCCTGGGCACCGACGTCGCCTGGCTGATCGGCACGATCGACCACAACCTGCAGGGCCGCGAGCCGGCCCGGTTCCAGCGCAAGGTGACCTACGACAACCTGCCGGTCGAGGCGGTGGACGCGTTCCGCACGCTGTCGGCCCGGCATGCCCAGGAGCTCATCGAGCTGCTGGGCGATTGGCTCGCCCGCCACGACCGCGACACCAACCCGAGCGTCGAGGGCTCGGGTCGGATGCGCGCGGGCGTCGGCGTCTTCTATTTCGAGGAAGACCTCGCAGACCGTTCCGAAGGAGATCGACCATGACCCCCCATCCCATCCGCGGCCTGCGGGCCGCCTGCGTCGCCGTGGCGACGCTCGCGTCGGTCGCCGCCTGCGGCGGCGGCGGCGCCGACGGCACCGGCGCCCAGAGCTCCACCGGCGGCATCGTCTCCGCCCCCACCGCCACCGGCCCGCAGGCCTACTCGGCGGGCGTGATGACCAAGGGCAGCGTGATCCTCAACGGCGTGCGCTACGACGACAGCGCCGCGCAGATCGCCGACGACCGCAACCGCAGCGCCGCGCAGCTCGCCAACGGCATGCGCGTGAAGCTTCGCGGCCGCATCTCGGACGACGGCGTCTCCGGCACGGCCGATCGCGTCAGCATCGAGCCCGAGCTGCGCGGCACGGTCGGCACCGTCGAACCGGCGGCGCTGCCGCCCGCGTTCACGGTCGGCGGCGTGCGGGTGCTCGTCGACGACACGACGGTGTTCGCCGACGGCGCGACGCTCGCCGGCATCGCCGGGCGACGGGTCGAGGTCCACGGCCTTCGCGATGCCGCCGGCACGCTCCGCGCGAGCCGCGTCGAGGTCTTCACCGGCGCGCCGTCGACCGATTCGCTGCGTGGCCGCATCCTGTCGGTCGCCTCGACGAGCGCATTCACGATGACCGGCGGCGCGAGCGGCGCGGTCGCCGTGACGCTGTCGGCCACGCCCGTCTTCACGCCGACCGGATGCAGCGTCTCGGTGCTGGCGGTGGGCGCCGAGGTCGAGGTGCACGGCAGCTTCGGCACCGGTGCGGCCAACACCTTCGCGGCGACCGGCCTCGAGTGCGAGGACCTCTTCGACGACTCGACCGGCGTGCGTGCGCCCTCGGGCAGCCGCATCGAGTACGAGGGCTACGTGGCGGGCCTGAACACGGCCGGCTCGACGTTCACCGTCAACGGCCGCACCGTGTCGTGGAGCACCGCCACCCAGATCCGCAACGGCACGCTGGCGGACCTCGCCAACGGTGTCCGCGTCGAGGTCGACGGCACGCTGTCGGGCACGACGCTGGTGGCCCGGGAGATCTCGTTCAAGCAGGAACGGATCCTGGTGCAGGGCACGATCCAGAGCCTCGGCGCGGGCGGCACGAGTCTGGTCGTGCTCGGCCGGACGGTGCAGGTCACGTCGCTGACCTCGACGGACGTGGACAGCGGGCTCGCCGTCGGCCGCGCGGTGCAGGTGCGCGGCGCGCTGTCGACGGCCGGCACGCTGGTGGCCGAGGAGATCCGCGACCCGAGCGGCAGCAACGGCCGCGAGTTCGTGCAGGCGCGGGTGACCGCGAAGACCGCGACCACGATCACGCTGCTCGGCCTGACGGTGACGCTGTCGCCGGGCACCCAGTACCGCCGGTCCGACGACTCCGCGTTCGCCTCCCAGCAGGCCTTCCTCGACGCGGTGACCGCCAGCCCCACCGGCGGCACGCTGGTCAAGGTGCGGGGCACGCCGCTGTCGTCCGGGGTCGAGGAGGCCGAGATCGAGCAGTGAACGCGCCTCGACGGGTCGTCGCCCCGGACAGGACCGCGGCCGAGACGCCATAATCGTGCCGGGCCGTGCCCGCCCGCCGTGGGCGGCGCACCGCACCGGACGGGCCCGGCGCCCCCAACGAGGAGACCCCATGAAGACGCGCATCACCGAGCTGTTCGGCATCGAGCACCCGATCATCCAGGGCGGCATGCACTACGTCGGCTTCGCCGAGCTGGCGGCCGCGGTCTCGAACGCCGGCGGCCTGGGGATCATCACCGGGCTGACCCAGAAGACCCCGGAGCTGCTGGCGCGCGAGATCGCCCGCTGCCGCGAGATGACCGACAAGCCCTTCGGCGTGAACCTGACGTTCCTGCCGACTTTCGCCAAGCCGCCGTACCCCGAATACATCCGCGCGATCATCGAGGGCGGCGTCAAGGCGGTCGAGACCGCCGGCCGCAACCCCGAGCCCTACCTGCCGTACCTGAAGGCGGCGGGCATCAAGGTGATCCACAAGTGCACCTCGGTGCGCCACTCGCTCAAGGCCGAGGCGATCGGCTGCGACGCGGTCAGCGTCGACGGTTTCGAGTGCGGCGGCCATCCGGGCGAGGACGACGTGCCGAACTTCATCCTGCTGCCGCGCGCGGCCGAGGAGCTGAAGATCCCGTTCGTCGCCTCCGGCGGCATGGCCGACGGCCGCAGCCTGGTCGCGGCGCTCGCGCTCGGCGCCGAGGGCATCAACATGGGCACGCGCTTCATCGCGACGAAGGAGGCCCCGGTGCACGAGAACGTCAAGCAGGCGATCGTGCGCGCCTCCGAGCTCGACACGCGGCTGATCATGCGCCCGCTGCGCAACACCGAGCGCGTGCTGATGAACGAGGGCGTCAAGCGGATCCTCGACGTCGAGCGCGAGAAGGGCGCCGCGCTGACCATCGAGGACATCCACGAGCAGGTCGCCGGCATCTACCCGAAGGTCATGACCGAGGGCGAGATGGAGGCGGGCGCCTGGAGCTGCGGCATGGTGGCCGGCCTGATCCACGACGTGCCGACCGTCAAGGAGCTGGTCGACCGCATCATGGCCGAGGCCGACGCGCTGATCACGAAGCGGCTCGCCGGCTTCGCACGCGGCTGAGCGACCCTGCGGTCAGTCCGCGATGTCGGCGCCCCCTTCGTGGACGGAGCTCCTCGAAGGGGGGCGCCGCCGGCCGACGATGCCGGAGCGCATCCGGCGACAGAGGGTACTGCACGGGGTCCGCGCGCACGCGCGATCCGGCGCGTGCCTCCAGGAGATGCACCGATGAACGGGGTCCACTACGGTGTCGCCACCGCCGAGCAGGTCGCGGGCATGAGCGGCCTGCAACGGATGCAGGCCGTCGTCGCCGGCACGCTGCCGCAGGCGACGATCTCGCACACGCTCGACTTCGTGCTGGTGGACGCCGGGCCCGGAACGGCCGTGTTCGAGGGCCGGCCCGGGCCGACGCTGCTCAATCCGATGGGCACGGTGCATGGCGGCTGGGCGCTCACGCTGATCGACAGCGCCACCGGCTGTGCGGCGATGACGACGCTCGCGCCCGGCGTGGCCTACACGACGGTCGAGACCAAGGCCAACATGAACCGGGCGATCACGCCCGCGACGGGTCTCGTGCGCTGCGAGGGGCGCGTGATCGCACAGGGCCGCACCATCATCACCGCCGAGGCGCGCGTGCTGGACACGGACGGCCGGCTGCTCGCCCACGGCACCTCGACGCTGCTCGTGCTCGCCGGCCGCTGAGCGCGACCGGCGGCCGCGGACCGCTCAGCCTTCGCGGATCCGCGCGGCGATGTGATCGAGCGCTTCCTGAACCTGGTCGACCAGGATCAGGCACAGGTGCCCGGGCGCGAGCCGCGCGAGCGCAGCGTCGATGGCGACGAACTCGCCGTTGATCGCGTCGACGCGCGTGGTGCGGACCGCACCCTCGAGGCCCTCGCGCAGCAGGCCGATGACCTCGCCGTCGGCCCGCCCGCGCTGTGCCGCGTCCTGGTACAGGATCACCTCGTCGAAGGCCTCGCCGAGGATGCGCGTCTGGCCGCGCAGGTCCTCGTCGCGGCGATCGCCGGCGCCGCTGATCACGACCGAGCGGCGCGTGGCCGGCATCGTCGTGACGGCCTGCACCAGCGCCGCCATCGCGTCCGGGTTGTGGCCGTAGTCGGCGACGACCGTCGCGCCGCGATAGTCGAACACGTTGAACCGTCCGGGCACCGTCCCGGCATCGCTGACGAAGGTCGCCAGGCCGCGGCGCATCGCGTCCCAGTCCATGTCGAGCGCCCACGCCGCCGCGATGGCGGCCATCGCGTTGGCGACCTGGAAGCCGATCGCGCCGCCGCGGGTGAGCGGGATGCCGGCGAGCGGCAGCCGCCATTCGCGCTCGCGGTGCGCGCAGACGATCGCGTCGCCGCGGCGGAACACCACGCGGTGCGCCCGCGCGCGATGCGCGGCGAGCACCGGATGGGCGCCGTCGTGGCCGAACAGCGTGACCGAGCCCGGGCAGCGGTCGGCCATCGCCGCGCACAGCGGGTCCTCGCCGTTGAGCACCGCCATGCCGTCGGGCGAGACGTTCTCGACGACCACGCCCTTGACCCAGGCCACTTCCTCCGGCGTCTCGATGTGGTTCAGGCCGAGGTGGTCGCCCTGGCCGATGTTCGTGACCACGCCCACCTTGCACCGGTCGAAGCCCAGCCCCTCGCGCAGGATGCCGCCGCGTGCGGTCTCGAAGACGGCGGCCTGCACGTCGGGGTGCATCAGCACGTTGCGGGCGCTCTTCGGGCCGCTGCAGTCGCCGCTGTCGGTCTGCACGCCGTCGACGTAGACGCCGTCGGTGTTCGTCATGCCGACCTTCAGGCCGGTACCGGCGAGCAGGTGGGTGATCAGGCGGACCGTGGTGGTCTTGCCGTTGGTGCCGGTGACCGCCACCGTGGGCACGCGGCCGTCGCCACCGCCCGCGTACAGCGTGCCGACGATCGCCTCGCCCAGCGGACGCGGCGATCCGTACGAGGGCGCCAGGTGCATCCGCAGCCCCGGTGCGGCGTTGACCTCGACGATGCCGCCGCCCTGCTCCTCGAGCGGGCGCGACACCGAGCGGCAGACCACGTCCACGCCGCAGATGTGCAGGCCGATCATCCGCGCGGCCTCGACCGCGCGCGCGGCCACGTCGGGATGGACGTCGTCGGTGACGTCGGTCGCGGCGCCGCCGGTGCTCAGGTTCGCGTTGTTGCGCAGCACGACCTTGCGTCCGGCCTCCGGCACCGAGTCGGCGCTCAGGCCCTGCAGCGCGAGGCGTGCGTTCGCGATCGCGTCGAGCCGGATGCGGGTGAGCGGCGTCGCATGGCCGTCGCCCCGGCGCGGGTCGCGGTTGACCGCCTCGACGAGCTCGCGCACCGTCTGCCGGCCGTCGCCGATCACCTGCGGCGGATCGCGGCGCGCGGCCGCCACCAGGCGGCCGTCGACCACGAGCAGGCGGTAGTCGTCGCCCGGGATGTAGCGCTCGACGATGACGTCGCCGCTGATCTCGTAGGCCGCCTCCCAGGCGGCCTCGAGCTGCTCGCGGGTCTGGACGTCGACGGTCACGCCGCGGCCCTGGCTGCCGTCGCGCGGCTTGACCACCGCGGGCGAATCGAGCGACTGCATGATCTTCCAGGCGTCCTCCAGCTCGTCGACCGAGCCGCCGCCGGGCACCGGCACGCCGATCGACTCGAGCAGCCGCTTGGTCAGCTCCTTGTCCTGCGCGATGGATTCCGCGATCGCGCTGGTGGCGTCGACCTCGGCCGCCTGGATGCGGCGCTGGTGGACGCCCCAGCCGAACTGCACCAGGCTGCCGTCGGTGAGCCGGCGGAACGGGATGCCGCGGGCCACGCCGGCCTGGACGATCGCGCCGGTCGACGGCCCGAGCCGGATGTCCTCGTCGAGCTCGCGCAGCGCCGCGAGCGCCGCGCCGGTGTCGAACGGCGCATCGGTCCGTGCCGCCTCGACCAGCGCCGTCGCGGTCTCGAGCGCGAGCCGGCCGACCGCCTCCTGCGAGTACTCGAACACGATCCGGGTGAGCCCGGCCTCGCGGGTACCGAGCTCGCGCACGAAGGCGACCGGGCAGCCCGCCTCGGCCTGCAGCGTGAGCGCCGCCTGCGCGAGCGCCCGCGGCACCGACATCGGCGCGCCGGTCGCGGTGCGCAGCGGCGGCAGCGCAGGCAGCCGCGCGCGCAGCCGCGCCTCCATGCCGTCGATCCGGTCGATCGACGCCTCGTCCTCGCCGAACCCGATGACCGCCTCGATGGCGGTGTGTCGGGTCCACACGTTCGGGCCGCGCAGCGCGCGCACTCGGTTGATGTCCATGGATGCCGGGAAGTGTGTCCGCGGCGGCTCCGGGGCCGCCTGCAGGGGAGGGTGGGGCGTCAGTTCGACGCGGCGTGGGCCACTCGGGCGGCGCGTGCGCGCGTCGCGTCGGCGGCGTGGTGGGACTCGATCCCGGCACGGATCGCCTCGGGCGAGAAGTTCAGCGCCCAGGCGACCGCGGCCGCCGGCAGCAGCACGTCGGGGTCTCCGGCGGCCAGCAGACCCGCCAGCACGATCTCCTCGCGGCTGTCGGCGAGCACCAGGTCCCGGCCGCGCGCGAAGGTCGCGCGACGACCGGTCCCGCGGTGCGCGACGATCGTCGACGAGGCGCCGTCGCGGCCGTACAGGATCACGTGCCCGTCGCAGAGGCGGCCCATGTCGGCGACCTGATCGTCGTCGGCATTCAGCACCGCCGTACCCTCGGGCAGCACGACGTCGACCTGCGTGCGCAGCACGCCCCACATCGGGTCGCCGGCCTCGATGCACAGGTCCTCGAAGGCCGCCTCCGGATCGAGCGAGGTCACCACGCCGACCAGGCAGCGGTCGTACGCGAGGCCTTCCTCGGCCATCGTGCGGGGCGGGTTCTCGAAGACCGCCGCCTCGACGCTGCGGTTCATCAGCAGGCCGCGCGCCGCCTCCCAGCCGGTGCTGTCGCCGGTCCGGATCGTGCGGGTGCCGACGGTCAGCCCGTCGCGCGTGGCGACGCCCAGCCGCTTGCCGGTGGCGCGCAGCAGGTGCGCCACCAGGCGGGCGATCTCGGTGGTGCCGCGATGACCGGCGATGCCGACGACCGGGATGCGGCCGGCATCCCCGGGCGGGAAGAGGTGATCGACGATCGCGCCGCCCACCGGTTGCGGCGAGCCTTCGGCGGGCTTCAGGTGCATCAGCAGCCCCGGGCCCGCGTTGACCTCGACGACCGCGCCGGCCTGTTCCGCGAGCGGCCTCGAGATGTCTTCCGCGACGAGGTCGATGCCGGCGATGTCGAGGCCGACGACGCGCGCCGCGAGCGCGACGAGCGCCGCCGTCGAGGGATGGACCTCGGCGGTGCAGTCGATGGCGACGTTGCCGTTGCGCTGGATCAGCACGCGCTGTCCCTCGGGCAGCACGGAGCCGGCCTCGAGCCCCTGGCGGGCGAGCTCGAGGCGGGCGGCGGTGTCGATCTTCACCGGGTTCAGCGGCGAATCCTCCGCCGCGCCGCGCAGCGGGCTGGAGTTCAGCTGCGAGTCGATCAGCTGCTGGATCGTCTGGCGGCCGTCGCCGACCACGAAGGCGAGGTCGCCACGGGCCGCTGCGACCATCTTCCCGGCGACGACCAGCAGCCGGTGCTCGTAGCCGCGGATGAAGCGCTCGACCAGCACGCCCGAGCCTTCCTCGAGCGCCGTCGCGTAGGCGGCCTCGACCTCGTCGCCGCTCATCAGGTTCGTGCAGACGCCGCGACCGTGATTGCCGTCGTACGGCTTGACGACCACCGGGAAGCCGAGTGACTCGGCGACGTCGCGCGCCTGCGCCGCGCTGCGGACGAACTCGCCCTCGGGCACCGGCACGCCGACCGAGGCGAGCAGCTGCTTCGTCAGGTCCTTGTCCTTCGAGATGCCCTCGGCGATGGCGCTGGTGCGGTCGGTCTCGGCGGTCCAGATGCGGCGCTGGTTCGCGCCGTGCCCGAGCTGCACGAGGTTGCCCTCGTTGAGACGCGTGATCGGGATGCGGCGCTGCTCGGCGGCCTCGACGATGCACGCGGTGCTCGGCCCGAGCCAGAGCCGGTCGACCATCCGACGCAGCCGCTTCATCGTCGCCGCCATGTCGTAGGCGCGATCCTCGATGGCCGCCAGCAGCAGCTCGCGGGCCTCCTGCAGCGCGGCGCGGGCGATGTCGTCCTGGTAGGCGCTGACCACCACCTTGTAGACGCCGCGCTTCGAGGTCTCGCGGGCCTTGCCGAATCCGCCCGGCATGCCGGCCATGTTCTGCAGCTCGAGGGTCACGTGCTCCATGATGTGGCACGGCCAGGTGCCCTCCTGGAGGCGTCGGACGAATCCGCCCGGTTCGCCGTAGCTGCAGCGGTGCTCGGCGAGGTTCGGCACCCAGGCGACCAGGCGGTCGACGAACCCCGGCAGGGTGTTGGACGGGTAGTCCTCGAGTTCGCCGATGTCCACCAGCGCCTCGATCACCTGCGGGTACGTCCACCGATTGGGGCCGCGCAGCGTTCGGATCTCGAGGATCCGGATGTCTCCGGGAGATTTCATGTGGGTGAGGGCGGGAGGGTGGTCGGCGCCGGCGGCGCCCGGGGCGATCGGTCGGGCAGGATGGCCCGGACCGGATGATGCCGGTCGATGCACCTGGATGAACGTGCCGTGTGGCATCCGGTTGACGGTGCCTGTGCCGGCC
>RPRK01000188.1 GCA_003818495.1 Burkholderiales bacterium | reverse complement strand
CGGCGCTCCGGACAGCGCCGGCGTGCCCGCCGCGGGCGCCAGGGCGCGTCCGATGCCCCGCTCGTGGAATGCGCCGGCGTCCGTCGGGGCTACCATCCCGAGCTGGACCGAATCCCACCGAGAGACCCGCCATGACCGACAAGAAAGCCCCGGCAGACCTGCGCAGCGCCCGCTGGTTCGCGCCGGACGACCTGCGTTCGATGGGCCACCGCTCGCGCTTCATGCAGATGGGCTACGGTCCCGCCGACTGGGCCGGCAAGCCGGTGATCGCGATCGTCAACACCTGGTCCGACATCAACCAGTGCCACACGCACTTCAAGCAGCGCGTCGAGGACGTCAAGCGCGGCGTGCTGCAGGCCGGGGGCTTCCCGCTCGAGCTGCCCGCGATCAGCCTGTCCGAGCCGATCGTCAAGCCGACCACGATGCTCTACCGCAACTTCCTCGCGATGGAGACGGAGGAGCTGCTGCGCAGCCACCCGGTCGACGGCGCGGTGCTGATGGGCGGCTGCGACAAGACCACCCCCGGCCTGCTGATGGGCGCGTTCTCGATGGGCCTGCCCTGCATCTACCTGCCGGCCGGCCCGATGCTGCGCGGCAACTGGAAGGGCAAGGTGCTCGGCTCGGGCTCGGACGGCTGGAAGTACTGGGACGAGCGGCGCGCCGGCAACATCGACACCAAGGCCTGGCTCGAGGTCGAGGCCGGCATCGCGCGCAGCCACGGCACCTGCATGACGATGGGCACGGCCGCGACGATGATGGGCATCACCGAGGCGATCGGCCTGACGCTGCCGGGCGCGGCCGCGATCCCGGCCGCCGACGCGAACCACGTGCGGATGAGCGCCGAGTGCGGCCGCCGGATCGTCGACATGGTCCGCGAGGACCTGACGCCGGCGAAGCTGCTGTCGCGCGACAACTTCCTCAACGGCATCGCGGCCGCGATGGCGATGGGCTGCTCGACCAACGCGATCATCCACGTGGTCGCGATGTCGCGGCGCGCCGGCCATCCGGTGACGCTCGACGACTTCGACGAGGCGAGCCGTCGCATCCCGGTGATCGCGAACATCCGGCCCTCGGGCGACACCTACCTGATGGAGGACTTCTTCTACGCGGGCGGCATGCCGGCGCTGTTGAAGCGCATCGAGGGCAGCCTCGCGCTCGATGCACGCACCGTCAACGGCCGCACGATCGGCGAGAACGTCGCCGACGCCGAGGTCTACAACGACGACGTGATCCGCCCGATCGACAACCCGATCTACGCCGAGGGTGCGCTCGCGGTGCTGCGCGGCAACCTCGCGCCCGACGGCGTGGTGATCAAGCCGAGCGCCTGCGCGCCGCGCCTGCTGCAGCACACCGGCCGGGCCATCGTCTTCGACGACTACGCGTCGATGAAGAAGGCGGTCGACGATCCGGAGCTCGACTGCACCGCCGACGACATCCTGGTGCTGCGCAACGCAGGCCCCCTCGGCGGCCCCGGCATGCCCGAGTGGGGGATGCTGCCGATCCCGACCAAGCTGGTGAAGCAGGGCGTGCGCGACATGCTGCGGCTCTCGGACGCGCGCATGAGCGGCACCAGCTACGGCGCCTGCATGCTGCACTGCGCCCCCGAGGCCTACATCGGCGGCCCGCTCGCGCTGGTGAAGACCGGCGACCTGATCACCGTAAACGTGCCCGCGCGCACCATCCACCTCGAGGTGAGCGACACCGACCTCGCGGCGCGCAAGGCCGCCTGGACCCCGCCGGCGAAACGCTACGAGCGCGGCTACGGCTGGATCTTCAGCCAGCACATCCTGCAGGCCGACCAGGGCTGCGACTTCGACTTCCTCGAGACCACCTTCGGCGCCCCGGTGGCCGAGCCCGACATCTTCTGAGGCCCGCATGAACCCCGAGACCAAGCAGAAGCTGATGGGCGTGAGCACGGCGACGCTGTGCACCGCCCTGTTCAAGCGCGGCCTGCGCAACCAGTTCATCCAGGACGTGCGGCCGCTGAACCCGGGGCTGCCGAACATGGTCGGCCCGGCCTTCACGATGCGCTACATCCCGGCCCGCGAGGACCTGAACCCGATCACGGTGTTCCAGGACCGCGCGCATCCGCAGAGGAAGGCCGTCGAGACCTGCCCCGAGGGCGCGGTGTTCGTGATGGACAGCCGCAAGGACCCGCGGGCCGCGTCGGCCGGCTCGATCCTGGTGTCGCGGCTGATGAAGCGCGGCGTGGCCGGCGTGGTCACCGACGGCGGCTTTCGCGACTCGCCCGAGATCGCGCGCCTGCCCTTCCCCGCGTACCACAACCGGCCGAGCGCGCCGACCAACCTGACGCATCATCAGGCGCTCGACCTCGACGTGCCGATCGGCTGCGGCGACGTCGCGGTCTGGCCGGGCGACATCGTGGTGGGCGACGCCGAGGGCGTGATCGTGATCCCCGCGGCGATCGCCGACGAGGTGGCCGCCGAGGCGGTCGAGATGACCGCCTTCGAGGACTTCGTCAGCGAGAAGGTCATGGAGGGCCGGTCGATCCTCGGCCTGTACCCGCCGACCGATCCGGCGAGCGTGACCGAGTTCGCCGCCTGGCGCGCCGGGAACGGGCGCTGAAGCGTGCGGGCCGGCCGGCCCGCGCCTACCATGGCGAAGCGGCGAGACGTCGGCGGCATCCCACGCCGACCCGCCCCGACCCGGAGGAGACGATGAGCACCATTCCGAACCGCCTGCGCAGGCGACTCGCACGGCTGGCGCCCGCATGCGCCGTCCTCGCCCTGGCCGCCACTGCCGGCCCGCTCGCCGCGCAGCCCGCCGACGACTGGCCGACCCGCCCGGTGAAGCTGATCGTCAGCTACGGCGCCGGCAACGTCGCCGACGTGCTGGCGCGCATCGTCGCGCAGAAGCTCTCCGAACAGATCCGCCAGCCGGTGGTCGTCGAGAACCGCCCCGGCCAGGGCGGCAGCCTCGGCGCGCAGACGGCGGTCAAGGCACCCGCCGACGGCTACACGCTGCTGTTCTCGGCGATGGCCGCCATCGCGATCAACCCGCACGTCTACGCGCGGGTCGGCTACGACCCGATCGCCGACCTGGTGCCGATCACCGCGATCGCGCAGACCGGCAGCGGCATCATGTACGTCACGCCCGACCTGAAGGCGAACACGCTCGCCGAACTGATCGCGCTGAGCCGCGCGGCGCCCGGGACGATGAACTACGGCACGGCGGGCAGCGGCACCGTGCCGCACCTGAACATGGAGCTGCTCAAGGGCATGAGCGGGCTCGACGCGACGCACATCCCGTACAAGGCCGCCTCGGCGGTGCTGACCGACGTGGTCGGCGGCCGGATCCAGATGGCGCAGGAATCGTCGGCGGTGGTGCTGCCGCAGGTGAAGGCCGGCAAGGTCAAGGCGATCGCGATCGTCGGCACCGAGCGCATGTCCGAGCTCAAGGACGTGCCGGCGATCACCGAGACCGTGCCCGGCTACGACCCCGTCCGTCCCTGGATGGGCGTGTTCGCGCCCGCCGGCATCGCGCCGGCTCGGGTCGCGCGCATCCACGCCGCGGTGTCCGCGGCGATCGGCACGCCCGACGTCCGGGAACGGCTCGCGGCCGCCGACCTGCGCCTGCTCGACCTCGGTCCGGCCGAGTTCGCGCGGACGGTCAGGCGCGACCTGGAGCGCTACGGCGGCATGGTCAGGACGCTCAAGCTCCAGGCGGACTGAGGCGTCCATGGGCCGGCTGCGGGTGCGTCGTCTCGAGGGCAACCCGATCGTGCGTCCGCACATGGATGCGCGGATGGGCGGCAACGTGCAGGGCCCGTCGCTGATCCGCGTGCCCGAGTGGCTGCCCTCGCCGCTCGGGCGCTACTACCTGTACTTCGCCGACCACAAGGGTGCGTACATCCGCCTGGCGGTCGCCGACGCGCTCGAAGGTCCGTGGCGGATCCACGGGCCCGGCGCGCTGCAGCTCGCCGACTCGGGGTTCCCCTCGACCCCCATCGACCCGCCGCCGGGCGCCACCGCCGCGTCGCTCGCCGGCACCCGACCCGGTCTCGCACCCGCCGGCACCCCGGGCATCCCCGATCTGCTCGCCGATGCGACCTGGCCCCACATCGCCTCGCCCGACGTCCACGTCGACCATGACGCGCGCCGCATCGTCATGTACTTCCACGGGCTCGAGGCCTTCGCGCAGCAGCGCACCCGGGTGGCGCTGTCGGCCGACGGGCTCCGGTTCGCGTCGCAGGGCACGACGCTCGGCCCGTCGTACTTCCGCGTCTTCCGCCACGACGGCGTCGTCTACGCGCTGGCGATGCCGGGCATCCTGTACCGCTCGCGCGACGGCCTGCGCGATTTCGAGCGTGGCCCCGATCTGTTCGACGAGCCGCTGCAACGGCATGCCGCGCTGCGGATCCGGGACGATCGGCTCGAGGTGTTCTGGACCCGCGTCGGCGACGTGCCGGAACACATCCTGGTCTCGCGCGTCGAGCTCGCCGGCCCCTGGACCGGGTGGAAGGCCGGCCCCGCCGAGTCGCTGATGCGCCCCGAGCACGACTGGGAAGGCGCCGGGCTGCCGCTCGCGCCGTCGTATCGCGGCGCGATCGGGCACGACGCGAACCAGCTGCGCGACCCGGCCGTCTTCGAGGAGGACGGACGGACCTACCTGCTCTATGCGGTGAAGGGCGAAGGCGGCATCGCGATCGCCGAGCTGCTCGAGCTCAGCCGGCCCTGATGCCGCGACGGCGCAGCAGCGCGGCGTAGCGGGCGCGCTCGACCGAGATCAGCTCGGCGAACCGGGCCGGCGAGCTCGACTGCGGCACGCCGCCCAGCCCGACGAAGCGATCCGCGACCTCGGGGCGCGCGAGCACATCGCGCAGGGTGTCGGCGATCCGCTCGACGCGCGACGGCGCGGTACCTTGAGGGGCGAGCAGACCGATCCAGTTGCCCATGTCGAAGCCGGGCATGACCGTCTCGGCGAGCGTCGGCACGTCGGGGAGCATCGGCACGCGGACCGGTCCCGACACCGCGAGCGGCCGCAGCCAGCGCTGCCGCAGCCCCTCCGCCGCCTCGATCAGCATCAGGAAGGCGACGTCGATCCGCGCCGCGCGGAGCTCGACGAGCAGCGGGCCGCCGCCCCGCAGCGGCACATGGCGGATGTCCGTGCGCGTGGCCTGCTTGAAGAGCTCGGCCGCGACGTGGCGCGGGTGACCGGTACCGGAACTGCCGTAGCTCAGCTCGCCGGGTCGCGCCCGCGCCTCGGCGACCAGCTCCGCGATCGATCTCGCCCGGACCGAGTCGGCGACCACCAGCACCATCGGCAGGTCGGCCACCATCGAGACCGGGACCAGCTCCCGGGACGGGTCGTGTTCGGTCATGCCGAGCAGTCCCGGCGCGATCGCCAGCGCGCCGAGGCTGCCCATCAGCAGCACGTGTCCGTCGGGCGACGCGTGGGCCACGTAGTCGGCCCCGATCGTGCCCGAGGTTCCGGCGCGGTTCTCGATGATCACCGGCTGGTCCCAGGCCCGCGAGAGCGCCGGCGCGACGATGCGCGCCCCGATGTCGCTGGCCCCGTTCGCGGGGAACGGCACCACGACGGTCACCGGCCGCGACGGAAAGCGATCCGCCGCGTGCTCGCCCCGGGCCATGCCCGCGCCGAGACCGAGCCCCGACGCGAGCCCCAGCCCCGCGGCGAGCAGGCCGCGGCGGACGCCGACGCGGTCGGTCACTCGGGCTTGATGCCCGCGGCGCGGATCACCTTCGTCCAGCGCGCCTTCTCGGCGCGCACGAACTCGGTGTAGTGGCGGCTGCCCTGCTCGGGGATCACGAAGCCGTTGCCCTCCATGCGCTGCCGGATGGCGGGCGAGGCCATCGCCTCCTTCATCGCCGCCTCGAGCTTCGCGACGATCGGCGCCGGCGTGCCCTTCGGCAGCGACAGGCCCGACCAGGACAGCGCCTCGAAGCCCGGGTAGCCGGACTCGGCGAGCGTCGGCACGTCCGGGAACAGCGGGTTGCGCTGCAGGCTGGTGACCGCGAGCGGCCGCAGCTTGCCCGCCTTCACGTGCGCGAGCGCGACGTCCTGGTTGATGAACATCATCGGGATCTCGTTGCCGAGGATCGCGGTCATCATCGGACCGCCGCCGCGGTACGGGATGCCGACCATCGCGAGCGGCTGGCAGGATCCGGCCTTGCCGCCTGCGGCCGCGCACGCGGTCTGCTTGAACAGCTCCATCGCCATGTGGCCCGAAGCCGCATGGGTGAAGCCATAGTCGAGCTTGCCGGGGTTCGCGCGGGCGTGGGCGACCAGCTCCTTGACCGAGCGGAACGGCGTCTGCGGATTGACCACCAGCAGGTTCGGCCCGGAGTGGACCTGCGAGACGTGGATGAAGTCGGTGTTCGAGTCGTACTTCAGGTTCGGATCGAGCCCGTGGGCGACCGCGCTCTGGCCGACGCCGGTCTGCACCAGCGTGTAGCCGTCGGCAGGGGCGCGCGCGCCACGCTCGGTGCCGATCACGCCGCCGGCGCCGCCGAGGTTCTCGACGAGGACCGGCTGCTTGAGGATCTTGGTCAGCTCCTCGGCGAGCATCCGACCCATCACGTCGCTGGTGCCGCCCGGGGGGAACGGCACGATCAGCTTCACCGGACGGGTGGGCCAGTCGGTCTGCGCGGAGGCGGGCTGCGGCAGCGCCGCGGACAGTGCGGCGAGGGCGGCCACCAGAGCGGCCGCGGCGAACGTTCTTCTTTGCATGGGTGTCTCCTCCCTGTGGATCATGTGCCCGATCGGGGCACGGCGGCGGTACGGGCCTGCGGCCACAGCCGCGGCCGTCTCGCCATCGCCTCGAGCGATTCTCGCTCGAAACCCGCGGTGCGACGGTATCCCATCGTGACCGCATCGATCGCCTCGCTCGAGAGGATGGGCTCGCCGTCGGCCGACGGACCGGCCGCCAGGCGCTCGTCGGCCAGCTGCAGCAGCTTCTCCGGACCCCGGGCCCGGTTGGCGAGCACCACCGCGTTGGCCGTCGCGAGACGCCGCGCCTGGAAGGCGGCGAACGCGGCCGGCAGGTCGCGCGGGTCGGCGGCCACGCATTCGGCGATCGCCTCGGCGTCGAGCAGCGCCTGCGACGAGCCGTTCGCGCCGATCGGGTACATCGGGTGCGCGGCGTCGCCGATCAGCGCGATGCGCCCGTCCACCCAGGCATCGATCGGATCTCGGTCCACCATCGGATAGGACAGGCAGACCTCGGCCGCGCGGACCAGCGCGGGCACGTCGGCGAAGTCGAACCGGCAGTCGGCGAACAGCGCGGCGACGGTGGCACGATCGACCGGCCGGTTCCAGTCCCCCGCCGCGTCGTCGCCGCCGAACCGCTCGCCGTGCTCGGCGACCCAGTTGATCAGCTGCAGGCCGTCGCGGCGCGGCGGACGCACCGGGTACAGCACCACCTTGTGCTCGTGCACGCCGGCGATGACCATCGTGCGGCCGTCGAGCATCGGCTTCGCCCAGGTGAGGCCGCGATACATCACGATGCCCGAGCCGCGCGGCGGCGGCTCGCCCGGGTGCAGGGCCGCGCGCACCGAGGACATCACGCCGTCGGCGCCGATCAGTCCCTCGGTGTCGAACCGCAGTTCGCCGCCGTGCCGCCGGTCCTCGAAGCAGGCGTGCACGAAGGCGCCGCGCCGCTCGACGCCGCGCAGCCGCAGCCCGGGCCGGATCGCGTCCTCGCCGTGGCGCTCGATCAGCGCGCGGTAGAGCACGGTGTGCAGGTTGCCGCGATGGATCGAGAGCTGCGGGAACGGCAGGCCCGCATGGCGCCCGCGCGGATCGCTGTGGATCAGCCGGCCGTCGCGGGCGCGGTACTCGATCGCGCGGGTCTCGATCGCGACCTCGGCGAGCGCATCGGCCAGCCCGAGTTCGGTCAGCACGCGCACGCCGTGCGGCAGCAGGTTGATGCCGACGCCGAGCGGCACGATCTCGCGGGCCGACTCGGCCACGACGCAGCGCACGCCGCGGGCGTGCAGTCCGAGCGCGGTGGCCAGCCCGGCGATGCCGCCGCCGACGACGACGATCGGCGCCATGGCGTTGGCGCCGCCCGTCACGACTGCGCTCACGCGACGCGGCCCGGCACGGTGCGCCCTCGGCTCAGGCGGCCGGGGTGCGGAAACGCGCCGCGAGCGCGTCGGTGGCGGCGGCCAGCAGGCCCGCGTCGCTGCCCACCGCGACGAACAGGCCGCCGAGCTCGAGGATGCGGCGCGAGTCGGCCTCCACCGGCGTCAGGAAGCCGGGCGCCTTGCCGGCCGCGCGGATGCGGCGCACCGCGTCCTCGATCTTCGGCCAGACGTCCGGATGGTGCTTCTCGCCGACATGGCCGTAGGCCGCGTGCAGGTCGGCCGGCCCGATGAAGATGCCGTCGACGCCGTCGACCGCGGCGATCGCCTCGATGTTCTCGAGCGCCTGCGGCGTCTCGACCTGCAGCAGGATGCACAGCTCCTGCTCGGCCTTCTGCGGATAGCCCTTGACTCGGCCCCAGCGGGTGGCGCGCGTGGTGCCGCCGACCCCTCGGACCCCCTTCGGCGGATAGCGCATCGCGGCGACCGCGGCGCGCGCCTCGTCGGCGGTGTTGACCATCGGCACCAGCACCGACTGCGCGCCGATGTCGAGCACGCGCTTGAGCATCACCGCGTCGTTCCACGGCACCCGGACCACCGCGTGGGTCGGGTACGGCTCGACCGCCTGCAGCTGCGTCACCAGCGACTCGAGATCGTTCGGCGAGTGCTCCATGTCGAGCAGCATCCAGTCGAACCCGGCCCCCGCGGCCAGTTCGGCGGTCACGTGCGAGGCGAGGGTCGCCCACAGGCCGATCTGCGGGCGGCCGGCGGCGAGCGCCCGCTTGAAGGTGTTGACGGGAAGGTCCATGACGGATTCCTGGAGCGCGACGGAAGGCGCCGATGTTACCCCCGGGGCGCGGGCGGCCTAGAATCGGGATTCCGGGCCGGCACCGCACCGCCCCGCGACGCATCGCAGGAGACGCCCGTGAAGACCCTGACCGACCAGCTCGCCGGTTACGCTGCCTACCACCGCGACCGACGCAACATCGCGACCCACCTCGTGGGCGTGCCGGTGATCGTGTTCGCCGTCGTGGTGCTGCTGTCGCGCCCGACGCTGGGCACGGTGGGCGGTGCCCCGGTGACGCCCGCCCTGATCGCCGCACTCGCGGCGGGCGCCTGGTACGTGCTGCTCGACCGCGCGCTCGGCACGCTGATGGCGATCGTGCTGGCGGCGATGCTGGCCGTCGCGGCGCCGCTCGCGGCGG
>RPRK01000187.1 GCA_003818495.1 Burkholderiales bacterium | reverse complement strand
CGCGTCGCACGCCACGCCCGTCTCGCCCGTCGTCGCCCGGGGGCGGGCATCGCGAAGCGTGAGGCCGCGCCGCGAGGCGGGGGGTCGCGACGGGTGCCGGGCGGCGCAGCCGACCGGCAGGCAAAAACTGTTTGAGGTCGGCCGCAGGCCGGCCGAGTTTTTTTGCCGGCCCGTCGCGGCCCCCCGCCTCGCGGGGACCCTCGGGCCGCAGGCCCGAGGGCGCGGGGTCAGCGAAGCGATGCCCGCCCCCGGGCGACGACGGGCCGCTCCAACCGTCGAATGAACACGAACACGCACCCGCACACGCACAGGCCAACCCACTCCTGCGCCCCCGGTGACCCCGCCCCGAAAGAAAAAGCCCGCCGATCGCGAGATCGGCGGGCCTGATCAGATCGAACGGAGCGTGCCGCGCACGCCCGCGTTCACTTCGTCATCGTGATCGACGAGAAGTTCTGGAACCAGTTCTGCGCCTGCACGAACCCCTTCACCTTCGGGCTCATCGCGCGAGCGTTGACGTCGTGCGTGACCATCACGAAGAGCTGGTCCTGCACGAACTTCTCGTGCAGCTTCTGCAGCGCCGCCGTCTGGGCCGGCGCCTCGAACGCGTTCTGCGCCGAAGTCAGCAGCGCGTCCATCTCCTTCTCCTGGTACCAGCCCCAGTTCGTGCCCTTCGGCGAGACCAGGTCCGACTTCACGTGCCGCACGAACGCCGTGAACGGGTCCTGGATGAAGTAGCTGTAGTTCAGCGCCACCGCACCCCGGTTGGCCGCGTCCTTCGCACCGCCGCGCCACGCGCCCAGCAGCGCGTTCCACTCGAGCACCTCCAGGTCGACCTTGACGCCGACGTCGCGCAGGTTCTGCTGCAGGAACTCGTTCATCGGGATCGGCTGCATCATGCCGGAGCCCGACGACGGGATCAGGACCTTGAGGGTCAGCGGCTTGGCGGCCGTGTAGCCCGCGTCGGCCAGCAGCTTCTTGGCCGCCGCCGAATCGAAGCGCAGCGGCGTGGCCTTGCCGAACCATTCGTGACCCGGCGGCATGAAGCCCTTGGCCGGCAGCGACAGCCCGCCGAGGAACTGGTTCAGGCCCTCGCGGTCGATCGCGAGGTTGATGGCGGCACGGACCTTCGGGTCACGGAACGGCGAACCCTCGAGCATCGACAGGTGCCAGACCCAGTTGTGCGGGTAGGCGTTGGTCACGATCTGCATGCCGGCGCCCTTCAGGCTGGTCACGGCATCGGGCGGCGGCGCCTCGATCCAGTCGACCTGGCCCGAGCGCAGCGCGGCGACCCGCGTGTTGGCCTCGGGCAGCGGCACCAGCACGAGCTTCTCGAGCTTCGGCACCCGCGCCTTGTCCCAGTAGCCGGGGTTGGGCACCAGCTCGGCGCGCTCGCGCGGCGTCCAGGCGACCAGCTTCCACGGCCCGGTGCCGGAAGGGGTCTTGGCGTAGGCGTTCCAGTCCTTGCCCATCTTCTCGAAGTGCGCGGGCGAGGACATCGGGATCCAGGCGAGCTGGTACGGCAGGAACGCGTCCGGCTCCTTCGTCACGATCTCGACGGTGGTCGCGTCGATGGCACGCGAGCTGGCGATCGACGGAATCCGCGAACGGCCCTGCGCGGCCTGCTTCGGGTCGAACTGCGGCGACTTCTCGTCGAGCAGCTTCGCCAGGTTCCAGACCACCGCGGCCGCGTCGAAGGTCGAGCCGTCGTGGTACTTCACGCCCGGGCGCAGCTTGAAGGTCCACTTGGTGCGGTCCTTCGGATCGGCGACCCACGACAGCGCGAGGCCGGGGACCAGCGTCGAGGCCTTGTCGGCGCTCGACAGGTCCCACATCACCAGCTGGTCGTAGACGGTGTTGGCCATGAAGCGCTGGCCCTCGCCGCCCTGGTCGGCCTGGCCGGTGGTCAGCGGGATGTCGGCCGCGGTCATGCCGATGCGCAGCGTGCCCTGTGCGAGGGCGGTCAGCGGCGACGCGAAGGCCGCCGCGGCGAGCAGGACGGCGAGGCGACTGCCGGTACGGGCGAACAGGGCGCGCGACGGGCGGGACGTGGAGTCGGACGGGAACAGAGGCATGGGGTCTCCGGGGCGGTGCGTGGACCTGAATCGGCACCACTGCGGTGCAGTGGGCGTCTGGGCGGGCAAGCTTTGCAAGGCCCGTGCCACCTGCGCGGCAAGACGGTGCACAGGGCGTCCGGCGTCCGGACGTCCCGGGGGCCCGGCCCTCAGCCCCGGCGCCGCACGCTGACTTCGCCCGAGGCGATCCGCGCGATCGTGCCGTCGGCACGCTCGACGCGCAGCGCGCCGTCGTTCTCGATGCCGCGGGCGATCCCGGGCTCGCGGCTGCCGTCGCCCCGGATCAGGTCGACCGGCGCGTCGGCCAGCGCATCGAGGGCGCGCCAGCGGGCGAGCCAGGGGCGCAGGCCGTCGCGTGCGAACGCACCGACCGCGGTGGCGACGGCCCCGGCCAGCTCGCGGGCGAGCGGGACCCGCCCGGGCTGCGCGTCGACCGGGAACAGCGTGCCCACGGGCTGGCCGACCCGGGCGGCGTCGAGGCCGTCGGCCGGCGCGAGGTTCAGGCCGAACCCCACCACCACCCGCTGCAGCGGCCCCTGCTGGCGCACCTCCACCAGGATGCCGCCGGCCTTCGCCGGCCCGTCCGCGCCGTCGACCAGCAGGTCGTTCGGCCACTTCAGACGGACCCGCGCGCCATGGGCGACCAGCACGTCGGCGATCGCCACGCCGACCGCCAGCGGCAGGCCGAGCAGGGTGGTGCCGTCGACCTCCCGCTCGACGGACACCGACAGCGCCAGGGCCCGCGCAGGGTCGCCGAGCCAGACCCGGCCGTTGCGCCCGCGGCCGGCGTCCTGGAGGTCGGCCATCAGCGCGCACGCGGGCTGCGGGGCCTGGGCGAAGGGCCGTCGCATCAGCTCGCTGCTGGTGGAGTCGATCCGGGGGATGCGCTCGAAGCGCACGGGATCGATCATGTAAGCTCGCTCGATCTCATCCGCCATGTTTACCACGACGGTCGCGTCCCCCGACCCGCCGCGCACCCACGCACTGGTCCGCGCGCTGAGTCTGCTGTTCGCCGCCGCCGTGGCGTTCGCGACGCTCTACCCGCTGGCCGACTGGCGCCCGCGGGGGGGCGGTGCCTTCGACTTCCTCGCCGGCGGCCTGCCCCGCTACTGGACCTGGTTCGACGTCCTGAGCAACGTGCTCGCCTACGGCGTGCTCGCGCTGCTGCTGTCGATCGCATGGCTCGCCCGCGCGCGGCCGTGGGTCGGCTTCGTGGTGGTGACGGTCGCCGGCTCGCTGCTGTCGCTGTCGCTCGAGGCCGCCCAGAGCTTCCTGCCGGCGCGGGTGCCGGCGCTGCTCGACTGGCTGGCGAACTCGGCGGGGGCGGCTGCCGGCGCCTGGCTGGGCGCGACGCTCAACCGGGCCGCGCAGCGCAGCGAACGGGTGGTGCTGCCGGTCCGCGACCGCTGGTACGAACAGGGCCCGCCGATGGGCTGGGTGCTGCTGCTGCTGTGGCTGTCGGCGCAGCTGGTGCCGCAGCGGCTGATGTTCGCCACCGGCCACGTCGAGCCGGCGGCGCAGCGGCTGCTGGTGCGGCTGTTCGGGCCGGAGGCGCCGGACCTGTCGCGGGCCGTCGACCGGCTGTGGGGTGCGCAGGCCACCGCCGGCTACGGCGTCGCCGTCGAAGCGGCCGCGGTGCTCTGCGCACTGATCGCGGTGGGGGCGCTGGCGTTCTCGCTGGTCCACGGCCCGCGTCGCCGGCTGCTGCTGGTCGCGGGCATCGCCACGGTCGCCTTCGGACTGCGCAGCCTGGCGACGCAGGTGGTCTACGGCGCGACCGCCCCCCTCGCCTGGCTGACACCCGGCGCGCAGGGCGGGCTGGTGGTCGGCGCGGTGCTGCTCTACGGGCTGGAGACGCTCGGGCCCCGGTCGCGTGCGGCGCTCGGCGCCACCGCGTGCGTGGCCGGCGCGGTGCTGGTGAACGTCGCCCCGTCCGATCCGTACTTCGACACCATGGTCGCCGGGCTGGACGCCGGGCAGCTCTCCAACGTCCACGGACTGCTGCGCGCGGTGTCGCTCGTCTGGCCGGCGCTCGCGATCGTCTGGTTCTGGCGGGGCGTCGGGCGCGGCAGCGGCCGCTCGCTATAATCGTCCGACCCGCCCGCGCGGCGCCGACGGCCGCACCGCGGCGCTCCGGGCCATGCCCCACCGTCCTGACGCGGATCGCCCGTGAGCCACTACGACAAGCACGTCTTCTTCTGCCTGAACCGTCGCGACGACGGCCGCGCGTCCTGCGCCGAGCATCGCGCCGAGGCGCTGCAGGTCTATGCCAAGGACCGCGTCAAGGCGCTCGGCCTGAGCGGCCCGGGCAAGGTCCGGATCAACAAGGCCGGCTGCCTCGATCGCTGCGAGCACGGGCCGGTCGCGGTCGTGTATCCGGAAGCCGTCTGGTACACCTTCGTCGACGAGCAGGACATCGACGAGATCGTCGAGAGCCACCTTCGCGACGGCAAGGTCGTGGAGCGCCTGAAGATCGACTGACCGATGAACGCCGGCACCCGCATCGTCGGCGTCGACGGACCCGCCGGCCGCATCGACGTGGCCGTCGACCGGCCCGACGGGCCCCCGCGCGGGCTCGCGATCGTGGCGCACCCCCATCCGCTGTACGGCGGCACGCGCGACAACAAGGTCGTGCAGACCGTCGCCCGCGCACTGCTCGCGCTCGATCACGTCTGCTGGCGCCCCGACTTCCGCGGCATCGGGGCCACCGAAGGCGTCTACGACGAGGGCCGCGGCGAGACCGAGGACCTGCTGGCCGTGGTCGCCGCCGCACGCGCCGCGGAACCCGGCGGCGACGACCTGCCGCTCGTGCTCGCCGGCTTCTCGTTCGGCAGCTTCGTGCAGTCGCGGGTCGCGCGCCGGCTGGCCGAGGCACGGCGCCCCGCGTCGCGCCTGGTGTTCATCGGCACCGCCGCCTCCCGATTCGAGGTCGAGCCGGTGCCCGCCGACACGCTGGTGATCCACGGCGAGGTCGACGACACCGTGCCCCTGTCGGCGGTGCTCGACTGGGCACGGCCGCAGGAGCTGCCGGTGGTGGTGATCCCCGGGGCCGACCACTTCTTCCACCGCAAGCTGACCGACCTGAAGCAGCTGCTCGTGCGCGAGCTGCGCTGAGCGGATCCATGGCCGACGCGCTCGACCCCCGTCTCGTCTACTCGAAGACCGCCGCCGGCGTCTCCGAGATCGAGCATCGCGGCAGCACGCTGTCGCCGCCGGCGCGGCGCGTGCTGGTGCTGGTCGACGGCCGGCGGCCGCTCGCCGCGCTGCCCGCTGCGGTGCGGCCCGGCGAGCTGCCGAAGCTGATCGACGAGCTGCAGGCGGCCGGGCTGATCGCCCTCTCGGGCATCGTCGAGGAACTCCCGGGCGGCGCCACCGACCTGCGCGACCCGCGGCTCGAGGACTTCAAGCGGCGCATCGAGGGCGCGGTGCTGCGCGAGCTCGGACCCGCCGGCATGGTGCTCGAGGCGCGCCTGCAGGACTGCGTGAACATGACGGTGCTGCGCGGCGTCATGCGCGAGATCGTCGAGATGGTGCGGATCCGTGCCGGCGACGCGGCCGCCGCACGCGTGTCGGCGGCCGCGCAGGCCGCGCACGGCGCATGGGGCGCGCGCGGTCGCGACGCGGCGCCGCCACGGTCGGACGCCGACCCGCCGGCGGCGGACGCCGCCCGGCCGAAGCGGCGCGACCCGGGCCGGCGCTGAGGCGGGCGGACCGTATAATCCGCCGCCTCCCCGACCACTTTCACGCTCCCTCGCGAGCGGGAAGGATCCACGATCATGGCCCTGCGCCGCCAAGCTTCCCTCGCCGTCGCCCTGACGCTCGCGCTGATCGCATCCGCGCCGTCCACGCAGGCCCAGCCGGCACGGTCGAAGGCACCAGCCGCCGCGCCCGCGCCGTCCGGCGCCGCGACGGCCCCGACGTCGGCCACCCAGGGTCTCGCGCTCCAGGGCGCGCCGCAGATCGCCGCGAAATCGTGGCTGCTGGTCGACGTGACCACCGGCCAGCTGCTCGCCGCCAGCGACCCCGACATGAAGGTCGAGCCGGCCTCCCTGACCAAGCTGATGACCGCCTACCTGGTCTTCAACGCGCTCAAGGAGAAGAAGCTGGCGCTCGATGCGCGGCCCCCAGTCTCGCCGCTGGCCTGGAAGGCCATCGGCTCGCGGATGTTCGTCGATCCGGCCAAGCCGGCCACGGTCGAGGAGCTGCTGCGCGGCCTGATCGTCCAGTCGGGCAACGACGCCGCGATCATCCTCGCCGAGGCGCTCGGTGGCAGCGAGGCCGGGTTCGCCACCCAGATGAACCGCGAAGCCGTGCGCATCGGGATGAAGAACACCAACTTCACCAACGCTTCGGGCCTGCCCGACGCGCAGCACTACACGACGGCCCGTGACCTCGCCATCCTGAGCTCGCGGCTGATCGAGGAGCATCCGGACTTCTACAAGCTCTATTCCGAGCGCGAGTTCACCTACAACAACATCAAGCAGCCGAACCGCAACCGGCTGCTGTTCATCGATCCGACCGTGGACGGCGTCAAGACCGGTCACACCGACGCGGCCGGCTACTGCCTGATCGCCTCGAGCAAGCGCGAGCAGCCGGGTGCCGGCTTCCAGCGCCGGCTGCTGTCGGTGGTGCTGGGCACCGCGTCGGAGTCGGCGCGCGCGATCGAGTCGCAGAAGCTGCTGAACTACGGCTTCGCGAACTTCGACGTCGTGCGCCTCTACCAGAAGGACGTGACCGCGGCCTCCTACCAGGTCTGGAAGGGCGTGGCCAAGGAGGTCAAGGCCGGCTTCTCGAACAACGTGCTCGTGACCGTCGCGCGCGGCCAGGGCGAGCGGGTCAAGGGCGAGATCGAGCGGGTGCAGCCGCTGGTCGCACCGATCGCGAAGGGTCAGCCGATCGGCACCCTGCGGGTGCGTCTCGACGACAAGGTGATCGCCGAGCAGCCGCTGCTCGCCCTCGAGGCGATCGAGCAGGCCGGCTGGTTCGGCCGGCTGTGGGATACGATCCGTCTCTGGTTCAAGTGATCCGCAGGCCCTCATGACCGACGACCAGACCGTCTACCTCAACGGCGAGTTCATGCCGCTGGCCGAAGCCCGCGTGCCGGTGCTCGACCGTGGCTTCATCTTCGGTGACGGTGTCTACGAGGTGGTGCCGGTCTATGGCCGCGTGCCCTTCCGCTGGACGCAGCATCACGCGCGGCTCGAGCGCAGCCTCGGCAAGCTGCGCATCGACGATCCGATGGACGCGGCCGGCTGGCGCGGCCTGGTCGATGCGCTGATCGCCCGCCATCCGTGGGACGACCAGTTCGTCTACATCCAGGTCACCCGCGGCGTCGCGAAGCGCGACCACGCGTTCCCGAAGGGCATCACGCCGACGGTCTTCGCGATGTCGAGCCCGCTGCCCGTGCTCCCGGCCGAGCAGATCACCGAGGGCCTGGCGGTGATCACCCTGCCCGACGAGCGCTGGCTGCACTGCGACGTCAAGTCCACCTCGCTGCTCGGCAACGTGCTCGCGCGGCAGGCGGCGGTCGACGCCGGTGCGGCCGAGTGCGTGATGTTCCGCGGCGATCGCCTGACCGAGTGCTCGTCGAGCAACTTCTGGGTGGTGCGCGACGGCGGCGTGCTCGCGCCGCCGAAGGACAACCTGATCCTCGAGGGCATCCGCTACGGCCTGATGCAGGAGCTGTGCGAGGCCGAGGGCCTGCCGTTCAGCGTCCGCGAAATCACCCGTGACGAGGTGCTGACCGCCGACGAGCTGATGCTGTCCTCGGCGACCAAGGAAGTGCTGCCGGTCACCCGCCTCGACGGCCGCCCGGTCGGCGACGGCCGGCCCGGTCCGGTGTTCCGCCGGCTGCATGCCGCCTATCAGCGCGCCAAGGCGGCGAGCGCCGCGGGTGCCGGGCTCGCGGTGCACTGACGCGCCGGGCGCGTCCGCCGGAGTGCCGACATGACCGAATCCGTCCCGCCGGGCGACGCGCCGTCCGCGCCCGCCCCGGATCGAACCGAACTGCTGCAGTTCCCGACCGACTTCCCGATCAAGATCATGGGCGCGAAGGTCGACGGCTTCGTCGACGCGATGACGGCGGTGGTGAGCCGCCACGCGCCGGACTTCGACCCGTCGACGCTCGAGCTGCGCCCCTCGCGCCAGGGCACCTACCTCGGCCTGACCGCCACGATCCGCGCGACCTCGCGCGCGCAGCTCGACGCGCTCTACCTCGAGCTGACCGCCCACCCGATGGTCAAGGTCGTCCTCTAGGCGCCACCGGGGCCCGGGCGGTGCGCCGCTCGGCGCCAGGGGCCACCCCGGCCGCGGCCGGATCGCGCCGGTCGACCATCGCGCCCAGCACGCGCTCGGCGGCCTGGGCCGTCAGGCGCTCCCGGTCGAGCGACGGGTTGTACTCCACCAGTTCCGCCGCGACGAAGCGCGGATCCCTCGCGATGCCGTGCAGGGCGGCCGCGACCTCCGTCGTGCGCAGGCCGCGCGCCACGCGCGAGCCGGTGCCGGGCGCATCCAGGGGATCGAGCGCGTCGAGATCGAAGCTCAGGCCCCAGCGGTCGGTGTCCGAGGTCACCCGCGCGATCGCCTCGTGCATGCAGTCGGCGAAGCCGCGGCGGAGGACCTCGTCGTGGGTCATCACGCGGACGCCCAGCCGCTCGAGCAGCGTGGCCTCGCCCGACTCCCAGCTGCGCGGACCGATCAGCACGAGGTCCCCGGGCCGCAGCTTGGGGCGGCTGTCGCCCACCTCGGTCAGCGCCGGCGCGCCGTGGCCGAGCAACGCCGCGATCGGCATGCCGTGGGGCATCTGGCTGGGCGAGGTCTCGGGGGTGTGCGCATCGAGGTGGGCGTCGACCCAGACCAGGCCCAGGCGGCGGCTGGGGTCGTCGCGACGCAGCGAGGCGGCCACGCCGCTCCAGGTGCCGACCGCGCACGAGTGGTCGCCGCCCACCACCACCGGCAGGTGCCGGCCCTCGATCGACTCGGCGAGCGCCGCGGCCAGCCGCACCGAGAACTCGCCGACCACCGCCATCGGCCCCTGCGGCATCAGGGCGAGGTCCGATCCGACCACCGCCCCCCAGCGCACGGCGCGGCCGCGAGCGCTCAGCCGTGCGCCCAGGCCCCAGCGGCGCAGCGAAGCCGGTCCGGCCCGGGTACGGCGGTCGGGGGCACCCTCGCCGATGGCGGCACCGAGCAGCTCGATCGGACGGATCGCATCGGTCATGGT
>RPRK01000186.1 GCA_003818495.1 Burkholderiales bacterium | reverse complement strand
TCCCAGGTCTGGCGGGCGCCGTAGGTGATCGCGTCGATCGGGCCGTGACGGACGTCGACCATCTCGACGCGGTTCTGCAGGGCGGCGCCGATGCGCCCGACGCTGCGGCCCGCATCCTCGGGCCGGTCCGAGCGCTGCGCCTGCGGCACCACGACGATGCGCTGCTCGGTGCCCGCCCGGTTGACCGTCAGCACGACCTCGCGGTCGGCGCTCTCGCGCAGCACGTCGATGACGTCGGTGGCGCGTCCGATCGGACGTCCCTGGACCGCGACGATCTCGTCGCCCGCGAGCAGACCCGACTTCGCCGCGCTGCCGTCGGGCATCACGGAGCCGATCGAGACCGTGCCGCCGGCCAGGTCCAGCCCGAGGCTGCGCATGAAGTCCTTGTCGAGTTCGCCCGCGGGCAGGCCCGCGGTGTCGACCGCGACCTGCAGCGGGCGGCCGTCGCGCTGGACGACCAGCCTCGCGGGGCGCCGCTCGACGACCGCGTCGATCAGCCGCAGGCGGAACTCGGGCATCGAGCGGATCTCGCGCCCGTCGATCTCGATGACGCGGTCGCCGGCGCGCAGGCCCGAGGCGGCCGCCTGCGTGCCCGCGACCGGCTCGGCCAGCGTGGCGGCGGGTTCCTCGATGCCGACCAGGCCGAGCGAGGCGTACAGGCCGATGGCGAGCAGGAAGTTCGCGAGCGGGCCGGCGATGACGATCGCTGCGCGCTTGCCGAGCGTCTGCCGGTTGAACGCGCGGTGCACCTCGTGCTCGTCGACGGAGCCCGGACCGCCTTCGCGCTCGTCGAGCATCCGGACGTAGCCGCCGAGCGGGATCGGCGAGATCGTCCACTCGGTGCGGTCGGCGCCGACGGTGAAGCGCACCAGCGGCTTGCCGAATCCGATGGAGAACCGCAGCACCTTCACGCCGCACCAGCGCGCGACCGAATAGTGGCCGAGCTCGTGCACGAAGATGAGCACGGCGAGGGCGAACAGGAAGGCGATCAGGGTGGTCATGCGGCGTGCTCCGCGAGGCGAGCCCCGGCTTGGATCCGGGCGCGCGCGTCGAGCGCGATCACCTCGGCGGTGTCGAGGGGCGCCGGCGCGGCCCCGAGCGCGTCGAGGACCGCCTCGTTGACCCGGGCGATGTCGGTGAACCGGATGCGCCGCTCGAGGAAGGCCTCGACGGCCATCTCGTTGGCGGCGTTGAGCACGCACGGGGCGGCGGCCCCGGCGGCGAGGGCCTCGCGGGCCAGACGCAGGCACGGGAAGCGCACCGGGTCCGGCCGCTCGAAGTCGAGCCGGCCGTGCAGCGCCAGGTCGAGCAGCGACACGCCGCTGGCGATCCGCTGCGGCCAGGCCAGCGCATGCGCGATGGGCGTGCGCATGTCGGGGTTGCCGAGCTGGGCGAGGATCGAGCCGTCGACGTACTCGACCATCGAATGGATGATGCTCTGCGGGTGGATCACGACGTCCAGGCGATCGGTCGGCATGTCGAACAGGAAATGCGCCTCGATCAGTTCGAGACCCTTGTTCATCATGGTCGCGGAATCGACCGAGATCTTGCGCCCCATGCTCCAGTTCGGATGGGCGACCGCCTGCTCGGGCGTCACCTCGGCCATCCGCGCGGCGTCCATCGATCGGAACGGGCCGCCCGACGCGGTCAGCACGATCCGCCGCACGCCTTCGCGCCCGCCGTCGGGCGGCAGGCACTGGAACACCGCGTTGTGCTCGCTGTCGATCGGCAGCACCCGCGCGCCGCCCTCCCGCACGGCCGCCAGGAACACCGGGCCGGCCATCACGATGGCCTCCTTGTTGGCCAGCAGGAGCGTCTTGCCGGCGCGGGCCGCGGCCAGCGTCGGCTCGAGGCCCGCGGCACCGACGATCGCGGCCATGACGAGATCGGTCTCGGATGCGGAGGCGACCTGGGCGGCGGCCTCGGGGCCGTCGAGGACCTCGGTGCGGCTGCCGCGCGCAGCCAGCGCGGCGCGCAGCGCGGCCGCCGCGCCGGGCTCGCTCAGGACGGCATAGGCCGGCCGATGGACCAGGCACTGCTCGAGCAGGCGTTCGTGGCTGCGGCGCGCCGTCAGTGCGAACACCTCGAACCGGTCGGGATGACGGGCGACGACGTCGAGCGTGCTTTCGCCGACCGAGCCGGTGGCGCCGAGGATCGTGATCCGCTTCATCGGACGATTATCGCAGCAGTTGGAGCAGCAGCAGGCAGCCGGGCATCGTCGGGATCAGGGCGTCGATCCGGTCGAGGACACCGCCGTGGCCGGGCAGCAGCGTGCCGCTGTCCTTGACGCCCGCCAGCCGCTTGAGCAGCGATTCGTAGAGGTCGCCGACCACCGAGAGCGCGGCGATCGCGGCCAGCACGGCCGCCGTGACGACGAAGCCGGCCCGCGCGCCCACCCAGCTCGAGAAGACCGTCACGCCCCCGTCGGCGCCGGTGCCGGTGACCGGCCAGCCGAACGCCACGAGCGCGGCGACCCCCAGCACCGCGGTGACGCCCCCGGCCACCCCTTCCCACGTCTTGCCGGGACTCACGCGTGGCGCGAGCTTGTGCCGGCCGAACGCGCGGCCCGTGAAGTACGCGCCGACATCGGCGAGCCAGACGAGCGCCATGCACGACACGAGCATCGCCGCGCCGGCCAGTCGAAGCTCGTAGAGCGCGAGCCATGCCGAGGCCAGCGCGAGCGTCGCGACGGCCCAGCCGGGTCCGATCCGACGCACCCGGGTCAGCGACAGCGGGCCTGCCGACACCCAGAACGCGAGGCTCAACGCCGACAGCAGCGTGACCGCGGCGGGCGGCGCGCCCGTCGGCTGGCCGGTCCGCCAGGCGACGTATGCGAGGCCGGCCCCCGCGAGCGCCGTGCCGAGCACGCGCCCGCCGGTCGCCGAACCGAGCAGCCTGCCCCATTCGGCGCCCGCGATCGCCAGCAGCGCGAGCGACACCAGACCCCACACCCAGGGCGGAGCGAGAAAGATCGACGGAACGAGGATCGCCAGCAGGACCAGCGCCGTGAGCACCCGTTGACGGAGCACGGCGCGGCTCGACTCAGGGTGCCGGGACGTCGGCAGGCGCCGCGACCTGCGCACTGGTCCGACCGAAGCGGCGCTCGCGGTCCCGGTAGGACTGGAAGGCGCGGTCGAGCTCGGCGGGGCCGAAATCCGGCCAGTAGGCCTGGGTGAAATGCAGTTCGGTGTAGGCGAGTTGCCACAGCAGGAAATTGCTGATGCGCTGTTCGCCGCCGGTACGGATGAACAGGTCCGGCTCGGGCGCGTGCCGCATCGCCAGATGCGGCGTCAGGTCGGACTCCTGGATGCGCGCCGGGTCGGCCGCGAGATCGGGGCGCGCGGCGAGCATCGCCCGGGTCGCCTGCAGGATGTCCCAGCGGCCGCCGTAGTTGGCGCAGATGGTCAGCGTCATCCGCGTGTTCTGGGCCGTGCGCTGCTGCGCCTGCTCGATCAGGGACTGCAGGCGAGGCTCGAAGGCGGAGGTGTCGCCGACGATGCGCAGCCGGATGCCGTTGCCGCGCAGCTGCGCGACCTCGCGCTCCAGGGCCGCGATGAACAGTCGCATCAGCAGCGACACTTCGTCCGGCGGCCGACGCCAGTTCTCGGAGCTGAACGCGAACAGCGTCAGGAACTCGACCCCGCGCGAGACACAGGCCTCGACCGTCGCGCGCACCGCATCGACGCCCTTGGAGTGGCCCGCCACGCGCGGCAGCCGTCGCGACGTGGCCCAGCGGCCGTTGCCGTCCATGATGATGGCGACGTGGCGAGGCACGTCGGCCGCATCGGGCACCGTCAGGGTGGAACTGGCGTGGGTCATCGCTCGGAGGATGCGCGGAGCCGGCCCGGCAGCGGGCCGCTGGTCCGTCAGACGGTCATGATCTCCTGCTCCTTGGCCTGGAGCAGCTTGTCGACCTCGACCACGAACCGGTCCGTCAGCTTCTGGATGTCGTCCTGGGCGCGACGCTCGTCGTCCTCGGAGATGCCCTTGGCCTTGAGCAGGTCCTTCAGGTGCGTGTTCGCATCCCGGCGCAGGTTGCGGACGGCGACCTTCGCGTCCTCGCCCTCGCCCTTGACCACCTTGGCGAGCTCCTTGCGGCGTTCCTCCGACAGCGGCGGCATCGGCACCCGGATCAGCTCGCCGATCATCGTGGGATTCAGGCCGAGGCCCGATTCACGGATCGCCTTGTCGATCGCCTGCCCCATCTTCTTCTCCCAGGGGGAGACGCCGATGGTGCGCGAGTCGACCAGGGTCACGTTGGCGACCTGGTTGATCGGCACCTTGCTGCCGTAGTACTCGACGTGGACCTGGTCGAGCAGGCCGGCGTGGGCGCGGCCGGTGCGGACCTTGGCCAGGTTGGACTTCAGGGATTCGATCGACTTGAGCATCTTCTGCTCGGTCGACGTGCGGATCTCGGGAATGGTGGTGGCCATGGCGGTCTCCGGGTTCAGACGTGCACCAGCGTGCCCTCGTCCTCGCCGAGCAGCACCCGGCGAAGGGCGCCTTCCTTGAAGATCGAGAACACCTTGATCGGCAGCTTCTGGTCGCGGCACAGGGCGAACGCGGTCGCGTCCATCACCTTGAGGTCCCGACCGATCACTTCGTCGAAGCTGATCGTGCGGTAGCGGGTCGCGGTCGGATCCTTCATCGGATCGGCACTGTACACCCCGTCGACCTTGGTCGCCTTCAGCACGATCTCGGCGCCGATCTCGGCGCCACGCAGGGCGGCCGCGGTGTCCGTGGTGAAGAACGGGTTGCCCGTGCCGGCCGCGAAGATCACCACCCGGCCCTCTTCGAGGTAGCGCAGCGCCTTCGGCCGGATGTAGGGCTCGACGACCTGCTCGATCTTGAGCGCGGACATCGTGCGGGCGGCGACGCCCGCCCCGCGCAGCGCATCCTGCAGCGCCAGCGCGTTCATGACGGTGGCGAGCATGCCCATGTAGTCGGCGGTCGCACGGTCCATGCCGGCGGCACCGCCGGCCATGCCGCGGAAGATGTTGCCGCCGCCGATGACGATGGCGAGTTCGACGCCCATCGCGACCGCCCCGGAGACCTGCCGGACCATCCCTTCGATCGTCCCGCGGTTGATGCCGTAGGAATCCTCGCCCATCAGGGCCTCGCCGGAGAGCTTGAGCAGCACGCGGCGATAGTGCGGGGCGGTCGGGGCGGCGTCGGTCATCGGATGGCGGCTCTCGGTCGGGTCGGGTTCCCGCGGCACGCGGGCCGCGGCAGAGGCCGGCGCCTCGGGAGGCCCCGGCCGGATCGGTGGGTCCGGCCCCCGGAGGCGCACGCCGCCCCGGAACCGGACCCGGCGGGTCAGCGGCCCGCGGCGGCGGCCGCCTGCGCGGCCACCTCGGCAGCGAAGTCGGACTGCTTCTTCTCGATGCCCTCGCCCACCACGTACAGCGTGAAGGCATGCACCTTCGCACCGCGCGCCTTGAGGAGCGCCTCGACGGTCTGCTTGTCGTCCTTCACGAACGGCTGACCGAGCAGCGTGACTTCCTTGAGGTACTTCTGAACCGTGCCCTCGACCATCTTGGCGACGATCTCGGCCGGCTTGCCCGATTCGGCCGCCTTCTGGGTGGCGATCGAGCGCTCCTTCTCGATCAGCTCGTCGGGCACGCCGGTGCGGTCGAGCGAGACCGGCTTGGACGCCGCGATCTGCATCGCGAGGTCCTTGGCCAGCGCCTCGTCGCCCCCCTCGACGTCGACCAGCACGCCGATCCGCGAGCCGCCGTGCACGTAGCTGGCGACCTTGCCCCGCGCAGCGATGCGCACGAAGCGGCGGATGGTCATGTTCTCGCCGATCTTGCCGATCAGCGCCGTGCGACGCGCCTCGACGGTCGCGCCGTCGAGGGGCATCGCCGACAGCGCGGCGACGTCGGCGGGCGAACCCTCCGCGACCAGGGTCGCGATCGACTTGGCGAAGCCCTGGAAATCGTCGTTCTTGGCGACGAAGTCGGTCTCGCAGTTGATCTCGACCATCGACGCGGTCTTGCCGTCGGACGACAGGTACACGCCGACGATGCCCTCGGCGGTGACCCGGGACGCCGCCTTGCCGGCCTTGTTGCCGAGCTTGACCCGGAGGATCTCCTCGGCCTTGCCCAGGTCGCCGCCCGCTTCGGTCAGCGCCTTCTTGCACTCCATCATCGGCGCGTCAGTCTTCTCGCGCAGCTCTTTCACCATGCCTGCGGTGATTTCGGCCATTCCTTGACTCCTCAGCTCGCTGTGTCGGTTCAGGCCTGCTCGGCCTGGAGCTCGACGAACTCGTCGCCGCCCTTGGCCGTTTCCTGCAGCGACGCCGAGCGGCCGGCGAGGATCGCGTCGGCAGCGCCCTCGGCGTACAGCTGGATCGCCTTGCCCGAGTCGTCGTTGCCGGGGATCACGTAGTCGATGCCGTCGGGCGAGTGGTTGGTGTCGACCACGCCCACGACCGGCACGCCGAGCTTGACCGCCTCGGTGATGGCGATCTTGTGGTAGCCGACGTCGATGACGAACAGCGCGTCCGGCAGGCCGTTCATGTCCTTGATGCCGCCGATGGCCTTGTTCAGCTTCTCCATCTCGCGGGAGAACAGCAGCGCTTCCTTCTTCGACATGCGGTCGAAGCTGCCGTCGGCCTGCATGCCTTCCATGTCGCGCAGGCGCTTGATGGAGGTCTTGACGGTCTTGAAGTTGGTCAGCATGCCACCGAGCCAGCGCTCGTCGACGTACGGCATGCCGGCGCGCTTGGCTTCCTGCGCGACGATCTCGCGGGCCTGGCGCTTGGTACCGACGAACAGCACGGTGCCGCGGTTGGCGGCCAGCTGCGTCATGTACTTCATCGCGTCCTGGTACATGACCAGGGTCTTTTCCAGGTTGACGATGTGGATCTTGTTGCGATGGCCGAAGATGTACGGCGCCATCTTCGGGTTCCAGAATCGGGTCTGGTGACCGAAATGGACACCGGCTTCCAGCATTTGACGCATGGTGGTCATGAGAGCGCTCCTTCAGGGGTTGCGCGAGGGTTGCGTTGTCTGCGGCCCGGGAGGCCCCCGACACGGACGGACCGTGCACCCGAGGGGGCTCTCCAGACTGATCGCGCTCGGATCCTTTCCAGGATCTTGAGCTGTCCGCGAGGCGTCGGCACACTCCGCATGGAGCAGGGCCGGACCGCCGCGGACGGTCGTCGTGAAGACCGCAGTGGATTTGCTTGCACCGCCCCGGGTGCCGACTTTCCGAGAAAGGTCGGGCGCCCGAATCCAGGCAAGCCTATAATCATAGCCCGAACAACGAGTTACCGACAAGTTCGATGTCGATCGTCATCAAGACCGAGGCCGAGATCGCCGCGATGCGCCTGGCCGGGCGCCTGGCGTCCGAAGTGCTGGACTTCATCGCGCCGCACGTGAAGCCCGGGGTCACCACCGGCCAGCTCGACGCGCTGTGCCACGACTACATGGTGAACGAGCAGAAGACGGTCCCCGCGCCGCTCAACTACGCACCGCCGGGCTACCGCCCGTTCCCGAAGTCGGTCTGCACCTCGGTCAACCACCAGGTGTGCCACGGCATCCCGGGCGACAAGGTGCTGAAGAACGGCGACGTGGTGAACATCGACGTGACCGTCATCAAGGACGGCTTCCACGGCGACACCAGCCGGATGTTCTTCGTCGGGGAGCCCTCGATCGCGGCGCGCCGCCTGTGCCAGGTGACCTACGAGTGCATGTGGCTGGGCATCGACCAGGTGCGGCCCGGCGCGTGCCTCGGGGACATCGGCCAGGTGATCCAGCGGCACGCCGAAGGCAGCGGTTTCTCGATCGTCCGCGAGTTCTGCGGTCATGGCATCGGGCGACGCTTCCACGAGGAGCCCCAGGTGCTCCACTACGGACGCGCGGGCACCGGCGAACCGCTGGTCGCCGGCATGATCTTCACGATCGAGCCGATGGTGAACGCCGGCCGCCGCGAGGTGCGCGAGCTGGCCGACGGCTGGACCATCGTCACCAAGGACCACAGCCTGTCGGCGCAGTGGGAGCACACGGTGCTGGTCACCGAGACCGGTCACGAGGTGCTGACCACCTCGGCCGGGGCGCCGGCCCGGCCCCAGCCGCTGTCGGCGGCGGCCTGAGCGACCGCCCGGGCGCCGCCATGCCCCGGAACGTCGCCGCGACGGGGAGGCCCGCGGACGCGCCGCTCGACGTCTCCGCGATGCGCACGACCCTGCGTGCGCGCCGCACCGAGCTGATCGACGCCTTCCGCGAGCGCGGCGACGTCTCGCAGCTGATGCGCGGCATCGTCCGGCTGACCGACGGCGTGCTGCTCGCCCTCTGGCGCGAGGCCGGGCTGCAGCCCGACTGCGCGCTGGTCGCCGTCGGCGGCTACGGGCGCGGCGAGCTGATGCCGCACTCCGACGTGGACCTCCTGCTGCTCGTGCCCGCGGCCGAGGACGCGGGTCGCAGCGCCCGCCTCGAGCGGTTCATCGGCGCCTGCTGGGACGTCGGCCTGGAGATCGGCCACAGCGTGCGCACGGTCGAGCAGTGCCTGGCCGAGTCGGCCGGCGACATCACCGTCCAGACCTGCCTGCTCGAGCGGCGATGGCTGACCGGACGGCGGGGGCTCTACACCCGTCTCGGCGGGTTCCTCGACGCGGCCCTCGATGCTCGGGCGTTCTTCCACGCCAAGCTCTTCGAGCTGCGGCAGCGGCACGTGAAGTTCGAGGACACGCCGTACAGCCTCGAGCCGAACGTCAAGGAAAGCCCGGGCGGCCTGCGCGATCTCCAGTCCATCCTCTGGATCGCACGGGCCGCGAGGCTCGGCACCGGCTGGGGCCAGCTCGCGAAGCGCGGGCTGGCGACCCGTGCGGAGGCGGCGCTGCTGGCCCGCCAGGAACGCAAGCTCAAGGTGATCCGCGCCTGGCTGCACGTGGTCGCGGCGCGCCGCGAAGACCGTCTGGTGTTCGATCTGCAGGCCCAGGTGGCCGGCGCGATGGGCTTCGACGCGGCCGATGCGCGGCTCGCGAGCGAGCAGCTCATGCAGCGGTACTACTGGACCGCGAAGTCGGTGACCCAGCTCTCGACGCTGCTGATCCAGAACCTGGAAGCCGAGCTGTTTCCGGAGAATGCCGGCCAGCCCGAGCCGATCGACGCGGAGTTCCACAACGTCCGCGGACTGCTCGAGGCGTCCGACGCCGGCCTGTTCGAGCGCGACCCGGCGGCGATCCTCCGGGCGTTCCTGACCATGGACCGGGAGGCCCCCTGCGTCCTGGACGCGGAAGACGACGCGGTGCTCCTCCGCCTGTGGCAGCTCCGGGTGGGTCCCCTCCGGGCGGCGAAGCGCAGCCCGCTCGTCCTCGCCCACCTCGTGGTGGACGAGGCGCAGGACTTCTCCCCCCTGGAACTCCGCGT